>JBCBLB010000220.1:0-13260 GCA_038520555.1 Myxococcota bacterium
CATCGGCCGCGCCCATCTCTTCCCGGGGCGGAAGGCGGCGGCGCGCGTCCGGCTCCAGATAGCGGGTCGCGTCCACAGCCCGCTTGAGGAACGCCTGCAACGCATCGGGGCGAAGATCGCTCGTCGAGTGGCTGGATGAGCGATCCGCGACCAGCAGATCAACGCTCACCGACAGCGAGCGGGACTCCTGGCTCTTCTCCAGGGCGCCGTCGCGCTGGCCCAGGTCGGTGTAGATGCTGTAGCCGACACCGGCGGTCACTTCGTCTGCGCCCAGCCCAAGGGCCAGATCGACCACCCGCTGGCCGACGGCGATCAAATCCGTGGGGGCTTCGCGGCTCATCCGACACCCCCGACGGTCAGTCGGCTGACCCGGACGGTGGGCATCCCCTGGCTGACCGGCACGCCCTGGCCGTTCTTTCCACAGGTCCAGCCCCCTTCGTCAAGCTTCATGTCGTCGCCGACCATGTCGATCCGCGACAGGGCTTCCGGGCCGTTGCCGATGATGTTGGCGTCTTTGATCGGACGGGTGAGCTTGCCATCTTCGATGAGGTAGCCGCTCTTCATATAAAAGGCGAAGTCACCGCCGCCGATGTTGACCTGGCCGTTGCCGAAGGTCACACAGTAGATCCCCTTCTTGACCGAGGCGATGATCTCCTGCGGATCGCGGTCGCCCGACTCCATGATGGTCGCACGCATCCGCGGCATCGGCATATGGCGGAAGCTCTGGCGCCGCCCCGAGCCCGTCGGCGACACGTTGAAGTGCCGGGCGCTGATCTCATCATGGAGGTAGGTCTTGAGCACACCGTCCTCAACGAGGACGGTGCGCTCGGTGGGGTTGCCCTCATCATCGACGTTGAGCGAACCCCGGGAGTTGGGCAGCGTCCCATCGTCGACGATGGTGATCTTCTCGTCCGCGATCTTCTCGCCGATGCGTTCCGAGAAAATGCTGATCTTCTTCCGGTTGAAGTCCGCCTCCATGCCGTGGCCGATGGCTTCATGCAGCAGGACGGCGCTCGGACCCGCGGCGAGGACCACCGGAAGCTCGCCCGCTGGCGGCCGGTCGGCCTGAAGCTGGAACAGCGCCCGGTCGACCGATTCACGGACCATCCGCGCCTGCCGATCGGGGGTATAGAATTCCAGCCCCGCCCGGGCGGCGAGGTTGTAGTGGTTGCTCTCGCGCTTGCCGTTCTCTTCGACGGTGCTCTGGACGAAAGCCGTCGTCATCGGCCGCCAGTCCTCGATCAGTCGCCCGTCCGGCCGAACGATCATCACCACTGTCGCCGCGTCAGCGATCAGGGTGTCCAGACGATGCACCCGCGCATCCTGGGCGAAGGCCGCCTGCTCCCATTCACGCACCAGCTTGACCCGCTGCGCCATATCGACCTGATCCCAGTGCACCTCGACCGGGTAATAGTTGGGCACGGCCTGACCAACCGGCATCGCGGATGCTCGCCCGCTGTTCGCTGCCGCGATCTCTGCTGCCGAGCGCGCCGCAGCGATCAGGGACGCGGCGCGCAGATCTTCAGAGTACGAATACCCCACCTGATCCCCGACCACGACCCGGACCCCCATCCCAAGGTCCACATAGGTCCCCGCCCGGCTCACCTTTCCGTCCGTCAGCCGGACGCTCGTGGATGCAGTGTGCTGGAAATACAGATCACAGTCTTCACCGCCGCGCGACAGCGCCGCGTCCATGACCTGACGCAAGACCTCACGGCTCACCCCAAGATCTTCAAAATAGGCGCCTGGCTGGCCAGACGGTTTGGGTATCGACATGTTTCTCCCGAACAGGTTGTCGCGAAGAATTGACTTAGTCACCGCGACGCACTCTGGAAAGCTAACGCTCAACGCGCCCCAAGGATGATCTCCTGACATCGTGGCAGCGCCTGGTGCGCGGCGGCGGCCAGCCGCCGCTGCCCTTCCGCTCGAAGCAGGTTGTGACGCCCAATCTCAGGCCATCGCGATCGATTTTCCCGAAAATATGAATTGTGGAGCGCGTCTGCGCAGAACCGAGACGCCAGCTCCAGACAGATCCGCTCCACCCCTGGCGCGAGGCTCTCTCGCTCTGCAGAGGTCATCGAGGGCGCGGTTGACAGGTACCCCTGCGCAGACACCTCAAACGCGGTGAGATCAAATCGACTCCTGGTCGGATCGTCTTCCCCTCCAGGGTTGCACCAGCTCCGCCATGCGTCGCCCAGCTCCGCCGACAGCGTCCCGGGGCCGACCGTGTCCAGATCCAGCATGCAGACCGCGGTGTCCTGATTGTTGGCGAACCGAAGGTTCGACAGCTTCGGATCGCCGTGGCATATCCGCGATGGAAGGGCCGTCGGGTCCCCCCACGCCGCCTGCCACACCGCCCAGGACTGGAGCAACGCTTCTCCCAACCGGGCCGCCTCGTCATACAGCGCGTGTCCGCGCTGGGTATCGAGCGCCTGCTGCAACTCAGCCATCCGCGCAGGGGTGTTGTGAATGTCCCGACTCGGCGCCTGGAAGGTGATCACGCCATCAGACAGGGCTGCATGAAACGTCCCCAACATCGCCCCCGCCGCGCGCGCCACCTCGGCAGTGTGCGCCCGATGAAGCGTCCGCCCCGGGATGAACGTCATCAGCCGCCAGCAGCCGCCATCCGGATCAGGGTGCGATAGCCCCCCCTCCTGCGTCCGAAGGAGCGAAGGGGTCTTCAGCCCCTTCGCCGCCAGGTGCGCGGTGACTGCAGCGATGTCTTCCTGAATCAGTGGAGAGAAGATGGGGTTGACCCACTGGAGCACCGCTGACGGTGGCGCACCACAGATCCAGGTCTGGTTGATGTTGCCGTTGTCTGCGGGACGAAGCGGTCCCGCAGCAGGCCAGGCATCGAGCGCGTCCTGTGGACGAAGCATCAATTGCCAGCCAACGAGAACTGATCGGTGGACGGCTGCGCGCCCGCAGCGGCCGTCGCCCGCCCCGACGCCGCGAGGTGGTGCAGCAGCCGCCAACACAGCCGGGGATCCGCCTCCAACGATTCGGCGAGCGCGCCCGCCGTCTGCGGCGTCTCATTGAGCTGCTCGCGAAGACGCACCAGCAACGCCGTCGCCGCCGTCGCCGCCTTCTTGCCCGCCTCAACGCCGGGCTGATGGTAGGCGTTGATGTCGACCAGCTCGGCGTATAGACCGACCGCGCGCTCGAACAGCGCGATCAGCATCCCCAGCGAGCGCGCCGAGACGTCCGGCACCTGCAGGGTCAGGCTCGGCCGATCCGCTTCTGACAGCGCCGACCGGGTCCCCACCAGGAAGCCCAGCAGGTGATCGCTGGCGAGGTGATCGTCAGCGCCCACGATCGCGGGTCCCGGCGCTGCGGTCTCCAGAAAGTGCACAAACGCATCGTTGCGCCCATCACGTAGCTGCTGAACGAAGGCGTGCTGATCGGTCGAGCCCTTGTTGCCATACACAACCAGTCCCTGGTGAACTTCCCTGCCCTGCCGATCCAAACGCTTGCCCAGAGACTCCATGACCAGCTGCTGAAGGTAGCGCGACAACAAGGCGTACCGATCGACATAAGGCTCGACGACCAACGATCGGTTGCCGACGCCATCGCCCGCGCGATGCCACGCACCCGCCATGAGGGCGGCGGGGTTGTCCTCCGGATCCAGACGGGTCAACGCGTCGCACGCCGCGGCGCCATTCAGAAACGCCTGAAAGTCCATCCCACACAGGCTCATCAGCACGCCACCGACCGGGCCGGTCACCGAGGTCCGGCCCCCCACCCAGTCCCACAGCTGAACCCGGGCCCGCCAATCATTCGCCGCTTTCCACAACCGGGAGCCATGACCGGTGATGGCGATGGCGTGCGGCGCGAACGGCTCGCCGGCGTCCTCCCAGCGCCGCATCGCGGCCATCAGCCCGTTGCGGGTCTCCACCGTGCCGCCGCTCTTGGAGACGACCACCACCAGCGTCCGCACCGGATCGATGCCGGACAGCACTTCCTGGAAGGTCGCGGGATCAGTGTTATCCAGAAACAGCACCGTGGGCGTGTCCGGCGTCCGCAGCGCCGCTTCGACCAGCTGCGGCCCCAGGCCGCTGCCGCCGATCCCGATCCAGACGATCGCGTCGTGATCCCCCCGCTCAAGATCCTTGATCTGATCAATGGTCGATTGGATGTCCTGCTGAATCGCATCGGTCGGGGCAAGGTCCGGAGAACGAAGCCAGTAATGGCCGACCATGCGTCGCTCGTCGATGTTCGCCATTTCGCCATGCTCGATGGCGGCCATCGCCTCAACAGCGGCGCCAAGGCCGTCCGTCTGACCGGCAGGTGCGTCCGTGAAGTCGATGATCAAACCGGTCTGTGCATCTCGAAAAATGTGCGCGTCAAAGCTCATCACAGGGCTCCCATGGGTTGTGCTTCACGTATATCTGACGTCTACGCTCAACAGAACCGTCTACGTTGAAAACACAATGGGACTGTTCGCGCTGCTCTGGCTGTTGCTCTGGGTGCCTGTGGTGATCGTCATTCACGAGGCCGGCCACGCGGTCGCAGCGTACCCGGCGGGCTTCTTCTTGACAAGCTTCGGCGTCGGCCACGGCCGCCCCCTCATCTCCCACCGGGGCAACAACGGCAGCCTGTTTTACATCGGCCGATGGGTCTTCGCCGGCGGCGCCTGCGTCGCCGTCCCCAGAGACCTCGAGCGCGGCCCCAGGGCCGCCATCTACCATGGCGGCGGGATCGCCGCACAGCTCGTCCTCGCCGGGCTGCTCGCCCTGCTCCCCGACGACCTGTGGTGGGTCGACCCCGTCCGCCGCTTCAACCTGCTCGTCATGCTCTGGAACCTCCTCCCCTGGCGGCTCGGCGGACGGACCAGCGACGGCCACCAGCTGCTCACCAACCTCCTCCGTGGACGACTGTTCGAGCAGCCTGTCTTCGCTGGCCGCGCCGCGCTGCGGCGGCTGCTGCGGTTCGAAGAAGACCTCCACAGCCCCGTCGGCACCTGGTACTGCCAGCTGCTGCTCGCCTGGGCCGACGTGATGACCGGACAGACCGACAACGACTTCTTCCTCAGAGACCACCCGGTCAGCGTCCTCGACCCGGCCCTCGACGCCCTGCAACAACATGTGATGTGCGAGTGGCACCGGGCCTGCGGCCGGCCCCTCGCCGCGTTGCAAGCCATCGAACAGCTCCAGCGCGCCCATGGCGCCGCCCTCCCGATGGCCTCCGCCGATCTGATCGCCCTCGACGAGGCGCGGGCCTATGTCGACCTCGGGGAGACGCAGCGCGCCCGCGCTGCCTTATCCCGACTCGCCGGCGTCTCCGGACGCTTCGGCGATGAGGCCCGTATCATCACCCTCCAGATCGCCCTCACAGAAGACACCCCCGACCAGATCGCCGCCGCGACCGAGCGGATCTTCACCCGCGGCCTCCTCGACCCGCCCGCCGCCGCCATCGCCCTCTGGGACGCCGCCGACGCCCTCGCCGACCGACAGGATCCGGAGCCGCTTCGCAAACAGGCCCGCGCGCTCTCTGCGCGGCTGCTCGCCTTCGCCGAACCCACCGATCGCGCGCCCCTCCTCCGACGGATCGGGCCAGCCGCCGGACTCAAGCCCTCCCCACTGTGACAGCCTCTCCGACGGTGCCCGGCGAGAGCTGCGTTCTCCAGCTGCGTTCTCCAGGATGCTGCCGCGGATATTGATCGATGGGAGAGAAGGCGCGGTCGGATCGGAAGCGTTTGTGCGCCGCGCAACGTTCGCGGACCCTGTCGCGGAGCGGCGGATTAAGAGGGGGAGGTCTGTCAACGGGAGGAGCGCGAATGCCGTGGAAGCGGGCGATGTTCAAGGGCAAGAAAATCTGGGCTGAGGTCGATGAGCTGGGCCGCCCCCAGGTGACCGGCGGTCGCCTCCCCATCCGGTACAGCGACGGCGCCAACGCCAGAATTTATCGGGCTGGTGCTGCGGGAGTGAGCCTCCTGGACACCGCGCCGGAGGCGCTGCCCGACGGCGCGCCGGCCGATGATGGCAGCGGCGGCAAGAGCACCCGGCGAAGCCGGGGGAGCGGATTTGGCAGCGCCGGCAGCCGAACGCAGGCGCAAGCCCAGGCCGCGCGCAGCGCCGCAGCCGATCTGATCGCGGGGTTTCATCGAGACGCCGTGCTGTGCTTCACCGACGGCGCCTGCCGGGGAAACCCCGGACCCGCTGGCGCCGGCGCCGTGGTCAAGTTGCCCGATGGGACCACCCTGGAGCGGCACAAGGCCCTCGGGCGGGCGACCAACAACGTCGGCGAGCTGACCGCCATCGGGCTCGCCATGGACCTGCTCGATGAAGCCGCCGTCGACGGGGACGCTCGGATCGAGATCATGACCGACAGCAAATACGCCCACGGCCTGCTGATGTTGGGATGGAAGGGCAAAGCCAACCGCGAGCTGGTCAACCGGCTGCGCGCCCGGAAGCGGGACTTCCCCAACCTGCGTGTTCACTGGATCGCTGGTCACGTCGGCATCCCTGAAAATGAACGGGCCGACGCCCTCGCCAACCTCGGCGTCGATGAGAGCGCCCGACGCGGACCCCGCGGATAAAACGGCCTCAGCTCTTCACCACCTGATCGCGATCGGCTGCATCATCACCGTTTTCCAACCGGCCCGCTTCCCACGCCACGGGATCGACGGCGGCGTTCTGTTCAGGTATCCTCAGCGCGGAGTCCCCCCCAGAATCGAACCCTTCGCCCCCAGAATCATTGCGCTCATCGTCCTTCATTCTATGGTGCGCTGGTGCGCTGGGGTGCGTGACCGGCGCGCCAGAACCGGCGCCACCTGAACCGGCGCTGGCACCACCACCAGAGACATGCTGGATGCCACCGCCAGAGCCGCCCCAGACGCTGCTGCCAGCGGTGGGCGTCACCCCCTGGCCGATCCAGTATGGGCCGACCCGGATGCGGCTGACGGCCGCATACCAGCGGGCACACCGAGGCCCCGACGCCGTCACCGGAGACGATGACGCCGACTCGCGGATGGTGCCACGGATGATCGTTCTACACTGGACAGCCAGCGGCTATGCGCGCTCGACCTGGTTCACGTTCGATCCAGAGCGACGCCCGCGGCGGCCGGATCTCAACGACGCGAAAGCGCTCAACCTCTCGACACACTTCCTGGTCGATCGGGACGGGACCATCTATCAGTTGATGGATGAGACCCGGATCGGACGGCACGTCATCGGTCTCAACCATGTGGCCATCGGGGTGGAAAACGTCGGAGATGGTCAGCGTTACCCGATGACCGACGCACAGGTCCAAGCCAATGTCGCTCTGGTACAGTATCTGGTGGCCCGATACGAATCAATTACGCACTTAATCGGGCATTATGAGTACCAACAGTTTGAACGCTCTGCGCACCCATATTTTCATGACATTGAATCGAAGCGATCGCAAAAAATTGACCCCGGCGCTGAATTTATGCGCGCAGTCCGACAGAAGACCTTGATATCTGGTCTGGAAGGTGCGCCTTCTATCGATACCTGTGACAATTCGTCGCGGCCCTCCCCCTAAGAAAATCAGGACATCGCAGAGATGGACCCAGAACTGTTGTTGAACGCGCGTGACCTCCAGGATCATCTGGTCCAGCTGATGCAACGCTCCGCTGATGAGCTGGGGACAGACAACGCCTGCTTGCACCTGTTGTCCCCAGATGGCACCCGGCTGCTGTGTCAGGCGGTCTCCAACGGATATCGGGCGACGCGGCTGGCTGTAGGGCTCAGCATCACCGAAGCGTCGGGCGCCCATGCGGCGATCCGGACCGGCCAGATCATCACCATCGACCACGCCATCGGGGACGAGCGCGTCGCGCAGATCGCGCGGCACCGCTACAAGTTGCAGTCCTGTATGTACGTACCCATCGTCTTGAAAGAGCAGGGCGCCGGGGTGATCGTGTTCTCCAACCTCAGCCCCCACAGATGGACCGACGCCCAGCGCCAGAAGGCGATGCAGGTCAGCGCGCAGGCCGCCAGGGCCCTCAATGAGCTGCCCGAGTACACCGGCCCCGGCGAAACCACGCGCAAGGTCCTCGACGCTGTGCAGGACATGGTGGTGGTGCTCAACCGCCAGCTCCTCGTCGTCGACACCAACGTAGCGGTCGGCCGGAACGTCAGGGGGCGCTCCATCACCATCCAACAACTGCTTCAACACCCCACCCGCGGCAGCGCCCTGCGGCAGGCGTTCCAGGACCTCCTCAGTGGGCAGATGCTCAGCTATGAGGCGCTGGTCACCTTCAGTGAGGGCGACTGGCAACTCACGGCACGGACCGGGCCGGGCGACGGCGAGCTGACCGTGGTGGTTCAGGATGTCACCGACGTGGTCCGCGCCCGGGTGGTGGTCGAAGAGACCCTGCGGCTGGAGTCGCTCGGCCGCCTCACCGGCGCCGTCGCCCATGAATACAACAACCTGATGCACATCGTGCTCACCAACCTCGAGGAGATCGAAGAGTTCGGGGTGTCTGCGCAAGTCAACGCCCGGTTGGCCGTCTGCCAGGACACGATCCGACGCGGCAACCTGCTGAGCAAGCAGCTGCTGGCGTTCAGCCGGCCGACACCGAAAGAGATGCTGCAAAACTTTAATTTGACCCAGATGATGAATCGCTGGCGGCCGCTGATGGTGCAAGCGCTGGGCCACGAGCGATCGCTTCGATTCGACCTCCATGAAACGGGCATAATTCGGTTCAACGAAGAGCTGCTCCAGCTTGTGGTGATCAACCTGCTGCTCAACGCACGGGACGCCACACAGCCCGGCGAGGAGGTGGCGGTCTCCCTCCAGGCCGCTGCGGCGTCCTCCTGGATCCAACTGGACATCTGCGATGCGGGCGCGGGGATGCCCCCCGACGTCGCCGCCCGTGCGCTCGATCCGTTCTTCACAACAAAGCAGGGGGGCCAGGGGGTGGGCCTGGGGCTGTCCACAGCCCGCCAGATCATCCACGCCCACGGCGGCCGGCTCCAGTTAAACTCCACCCCGAACGAAGGGACGATGGTCCGGATCCTGCTGCCCCGAGTGCACGGGGCCGTCCCCCAGGGCTCCGTCGCTCCTCCCCTCCCCCGCGCGGCAGCGGCGTCGACGGTGCGGGTCCTTGTGGTCGACGATGAACCCGCGCTGCTGCGGTGGATGAAGCGCCGGCTGCGTCGCAACGGATATCCGCTTCAGACCGCCGACAGCGTCGCCGCGGCCCGGCTGATTGTGGCCGCGGATCCGTCCTGGCCAGACGTCGCCCTGCTCGATCTGACCTTGCCTGATGGCTCCGGGCTGGAGATCATCGACACGATCCGAGCGCTCAATCCCCAGATTCGGATATCGATTTCGACCGGGTACAGCGACGAGATGACCCTGACGCGCATCCGACAGATGGGGCTCCCCATCTTCATGAAGCCCTATGGAAACAGCACGTTGGAAGAGATGCTATCGGCCGCTGCCCCGGTGACCACGGGCTGAGCGGCGGACAGAGAACCTTTCAGCGACCTGTCAGGGCGGGTCAAGGCGAGGCCCGATGGGACCGTTGCCCTGGACATGGAAGGAGGTTTCTGTGAAGGCTCACGCCGCATCCACAGCGCAGTCCAGAGAAGCGTACATCGAGTCCCTTCGCCGCGCGTACCAGCGTGGCACGCTTCGCCCGCAGATGTCCGTGGACAACGCGCTCCCTGACGCATTCCTGAACGCCGTCTTGCCGACGGTGTTCCGGTCTCACCCCCGGGAGGGATCCTACTCGTAGGCATCCAGGCTGCGGGTGTTGGGTTTCTTGCCCAGCATCCGCACCTGCACCCCGAGGTGCAGGGCCGCGGTGATCACGCTCGGTGACTGCGGAGACTCCAGCGAATCGGCGTCCAGGACGCCCCCGCCCGCTTCATACGTCGCTGGCGCGTTCCAGGAGGACACCACCACCCCGATCGGGACATGCGCCCACAGGTCGACCCGTTCGCCCACCCGCACCTCAACCCCGCCGATGGGTCCCACCGTGATCGCCGCCGGGCTCTCCAGGTTGTCGGTCTCCCCGCCGCCGTTGGGGAATTCATCGGGCAGGTCGTAGTGGTTCTCGACCGTCGAGGCCAGCCAGAGCGTCCCGAACCCCCCGATGACCGGCCGGATCTTGCTGGTCGGCCGCGGCACCCACAGCACCTGCGGCCCGACATACAGCGCGCGGCTGGGCGTGTCCTGGGGCACCGGCGCGCTGGCGAAGTCGCCCTCTGTCACCTCATCGATGTTCGTCTCGAACCGCCCGGATGAGGCCCCGCCGGTCACGCTGACTTCGAGGGTGGGCGTCACCCCCACCCCAAGACTCAGCCCGCCGACAGCCGACGAGCCGTTCTGGACGCTCTGCCAGGCGTAGGTCTCCAGCACCTGCAGCGTCTGCCCAGAGCGCCCGACCCGACCATAGTAGAAGCCGTAGCTGGGCGCCTGACCGAAGCCCCCGTAGCCGCGTACGATGATCTGCCCCTGGCGGCCAACCGCCAGCTCACGCCACCGGTACAGCGGAAGGTCGGCGTTCTTGTATCGGAGATACTCCCGCGGGGTCATCTGCACCCGGTCCCAGGGCTTGGCCCCCTCACGGTTCATGTCCCGGGACAGATCACTGAGGGTGTAGGCTTCGCGGCGGAAGATGGAGCGCTTCTGCTCACCGACGTCGACAGCGCCGCCGCTCTCTTCCTCCAGCTCGGCGATCTGTGCCCGGCCCGCCGCGGCGCGGTTGTCCTCAACCGCTTCCTCACGACGGATATCCTCATCAAGGACGATGGCATCGTTGAGGGCGGCGTCCAGGACCCGCCCCACCCCCTCGGCGAAGATCGCATCGTCGCCGACGCCAAAGTCAACCTCAAAGGCAACGATCTCACGGGCCTGTACGATATCGACGATCCGACGGTCGACCCGGCTGCTGTTCTGGAGCGCGGTGACCGTCCCGGTCACCGCGAAGGCCGCGCCCCCCGCTTCGGCGAGGACGAACGCACAACCCACGAATTCCCCACGGGGGCAGGACGCGGCGTAGTCGTAAGCAGGCACGTCCGCGATGGTCCCGATGTCATCGATCGAGACGATCTGGACCGTGGGGCGCATCCCCAGCTGCGCGCCCAGGAAGTCCGGCAGCATCGCCGCCAGCCCCGCCGCTTCAGGGTGAGTTGTCTCAAACGGTGCGACGAGCACCGTTGTTGGGGACGGCTGCGCCAGCGCAGGGGCACCCATCATCCACATCCAGGCCACAGGCAACATCATGACGCGCAGTGTAGCAGCGCCCGAAGCGGACGGGCGCCTGTTTCAGCGCACGATCCGCCGCCGCGGGGCCCGACGGGTCGCAGGCGGCGGCGGCGTCTGCGGCGAGAGCATCGCGAGCACCTCCAGATGCGCGGTCTGCGGGAACATGTCGTAGGCTGTTACCTGATCGACGCGCCAGCCATCATCGGTGAACCGCTTCAGGTCGCGCGCCAACGTCCGCGGGTTGCAGGACAGGTACGCCAGCCGCGCAGGCTGGAGCGCGGCGAGCGCATCGATGACGCCTTCCTCCAGCCCGCGCCGGGCTGGATCGACCATCACCACCGGCGCCCGGCCATCCAGCCGCGCCGCGATCTCGGGAAGCACCGTGGCCACCTCGCCAGCGATGAACTCAGCGCCCAGGTTGTTGAGCCGCGCATTGTCCTTCGCCCGCTGCACCGCCCCCGTGACCCCCTCGACACCAAGCGCCCAGCCATGGGCCCGGCACAGCCCCAGGGTGAACCCCCCGACGCCGCTGTACAGGTCGACCACCGGTCGATCCCGATCCCCGTCAAACGCCGCCACCACATCCGCCATGATCCGCTCGGCCACCGCCGGGTTGACCTGGAAGAAGTCTCCCGCCCCCACGTTCAGCCGAAGACCGCCCAGGCGCTCTTCGATGGTCTCCTGGCCGCGGATCGGCATCGTGGGCACGTTGCCGTCCTCATCCCGAGCGAAGATGGCGTTGCCTTCGAGATCGTTATAGTGCAGGTGCACCCCCACCACGGTGGGATTGTCCGCCGCAACCCGCTCTGCGAGATGCCACAGGCGCCGATCCTTCTGCCCGGCAACCAGGGTCACCAGCACCTTACCGGTCTGCCGACTCTGGCGGAGGACGATATAGCGCATCACCCCCCGATGACGACGCGGCTCATAGGGATCCAGCTCCAGCTGACGCAGGTGATGGGCAGATGAGATCATCAGCTTCCGCAACGTCGGCGTCGAAACCGGGCAATTTGGAATCGTAATGATCGAGCGGCCGTCGCGTCCCCGGGTACCGACCCGAAGATGGCCCTGATCGCTGCGGCCGACCACAAGCTTGACGACGTGCCGGTAATCCCAGTCATTGTCAGGCGCCGAAACCACGGTGTCCGGCGTGACATCAGCCAGACCGACCTCACCGAGGAGGCCGTGGAGCGAGCGGAGCTTGGCCCGACGCTGGCCGTCCTCCGTCAAGTGCATCATCGGGCAGCCGCCGCAGCTGTTGTATCGGGCGCAGGATGGCTCCTGCCGATCGGGGTGTGGCGCGTCGGCCGGGGCCAGAAAGCGGGCAAAATCCTGGTTCTGCCCGAAGTGGTAGATGTGGACCAGGGCCCGCTCGTCGGGGATGCCCGACCAGATGATCAGGCGCCGTTGGCCCTTCTGGATGTAGGCCTCGCCCCGATTCGTCCACCCCTTGGGCAGAACAGTGACGTCTCTTCGCATCGGTTCCGTCGTTCGCGCGATGGCGCGCTGTGGTGTGATTGATGAGGCCCGATCGCGCATGGACGAAGGCGATTCGATGGTTGGCGCACACCAACCCGGGCCCGACGCAGACCCCCTATCTCCCTGGCCGCGATCGCGCAGATCCATCCCCGCCGCTCGACATCCCCCATCACGGCCCGGGACAGGCCATCGTTGCTCCACGTCGCCGGGCTGTGCGCACCGATCGCCGCCGCTGGTGATTCTGCTGCCACGCCCCGATCCGACCCGGCTTCGCTCAAGCCGCGCGGATCAGCGCAGGACCCCCCACAGCGCGAAGCCGAGGAGCGCTGCGCTGAGCCCCACCGACGCCCACCGCATCCACCGCGGAGACTGCTCGCCCGGGACGACCGGGTTGCCCAGGATCATCGCCAGGATGCTCCCGCCGATGAGGCCGCCGGTGTGCCCCAGGTTGTCGATGAACGGGATGATCATCCCAATGATCAGGTTGATCACGATCCACGGCGCCAGCCGGCGGCGCAAAAAGACGCTCATCGGCCCTGGCAGCCGCGCCCGATACCGCCAGCCGAACACGAACCCCGCCCCCAGCAGGCCGAAGATGCC
>JBCBLB010000576.1:0-6408 GCA_038520555.1 Myxococcota bacterium
TCTCAAGCCATGAAAGAGGTCGAGAAGTGGAGGGGAGAACCGGGAATATCTGAAATCAGCGCTGAATTGGGAGGCGGACATATTTTGGACTTTCTTGAACCAAGAATACGATATACATGTTCAGTACGCCTGAAGGGCGGAAGGTCGAGAACCGTAGATCCTAACTCGATGTTTGCGGAGCTTCGCAAGTTATTCCAGAAACATCGACTCAAGATCGTGAACCAGTTAGGTCGGGAATGGGAGAGTGGGGTGGCGGATGGTGCTACTAAAATGGCTAAGGAGCCTCATCAGCTTTCTATACTGCCTCCCCGGTCTAATCCAGAAGAGGATTGAAGACTCTTTCCAAGGCCCACTCATCCAAAATGCATGGATCCACTTCGTTGAGTTGCTGGAGACCGGCTTGCTCCGCTTCGGGTGGCTGATTGCTGGGCTGATCGCTGGGTATTCTTGGTGGTATCAAGTCGCTCCGCCTGAGTCCCCATGGGGGATGGGAGCGTTTGAAGCGATGGGGGGAATGGCAGGGCTGATGCTCACGGCTATCGCCCTTTTCTCGAATGCATACCAGAACCCTCAGTACAGGCGCCTAATAGGGACATCAGCGTGGGACAGTATGTTGGATGCCATGCTCCTGTCGATGTGGGCTTGGGCGTCTGCCGGATTGATCGCCCTGACCCACTGGTTATTCCCGTGGAAGTCGGGGTGGTTCCTGTTCATCGGATTCGCGACCTGGGCCGTTTTGATGTGTGTGCGTGGGCTGTTGTGGGTTCACATTGCCCTCACTCGAAACCGAAGCTGAGTTCTTCGCTACCCATTGTCCTGGGTAGATTTGCGCTACAGTAGTCCCGCATCTCACTGATGGAATCACATGCGCATCTACCCCTTGCTTCTTGCCCTTCCTGCCTTCCTCCCCGCCTGCACTGCCACCCTGGAGGAGGATCTCAGCGCCCTCACACAGCGCGTGTCACAGCTGGAGGACCAGCTCGACGACTCCGAAGCAGACCAGGCAGCAGCGGAGGCGGAGCTTCAGGAGACCCTGGACGCGCTGGCGGATGGTCTGGCCAGCCTGGAGGGCGAAGGCGAAGCCGGCCGGTACCTGCACACCTGCGAGGGTGACAGCACCTACGAGATCGACTGGGGAGTCACCTTCACCGAGGAGACGCTCGGGGGCGTCACCATCTGGATGTATGGCAACTCCGAGTGGATCGACTGGTTCCAGGGTTCGACGGCCATCCAGCACGGGTGGAACGCGATCGAACCAGACCTGACGGTGGATGGCGGCGTCTACACCCGATGCTTGTATGACGACATCGGCTTTGAAGACTTCCGAACCGAGAAGTTCCTGCTCATCGTTGATTAGCCGACCGGACGAAGCCCCTTGAGGTCGACGGTCAAGAAGACCCGGCCAAATCGAGCGTCCGTGATCCCACCCCCTGTGCCTGGGCTAATCGACAACTCGATCCCATAGCTATAGGTTCGCTCATCGATCGAGAGATCGACCGCCTCATCCAGCGTTCCCCATCCACCTGTACTGCTCATCTCAGTGTTGGTGTACTCGACGAGGTAGGATCGCTCCCCAGTTGAACGGCTGACCTGAATCACCCTCAGCTCCACACGATCAGCAGTGTTTTGCCGATGATACCGGGCGTAGACGCGCTTGAGGGTCATATGCGTTGCGGTGGGGTTGCCGTACCCGATGGTGGTCACATCATGGCTGATGAGAATGGGGCGGCGGATCAGGATCGTGGTCTCACTCACTTCATTGTACGCATAGACTTCTCCGCTGATCAGGCCCGCAGAGTCGGAGTCTCGATAGGTTCCAAGACCAAAAATCTGCGAGTACCCGCCCAGGTATGGCGAGTAGTCAAGCTGGAATCGACGCGGCTTTTCGAAGCGGAAGGGCGTGGTGTGGGGGCCACCAGGGAAGCCGGCGGTCACGACGGAATAGCTGCTCATGGGAGTTCTCTTGTCGGAAGGACGGACGGAAGGTCAAACACCCATAAATAGGGAGAAAAGGGCACAAAAGGTGCGACTCACTCCACCTTGACCTTGCTGGCCGCCACACTCTGAGGCACATGCGGTGCAATCGGCGTAGACGCCGGCGTCACCGTCAGCGGCGCCACGCCGGTTCCAACGGCCGCCGCGGCGATGGCAGCGTTAAAGGCTGCGGTCAAAGGGGCGATCTGTGCCCTCAGCGCGGCAAGCTCCACCTCTACTCGCGCCGCCTTCGCCGCGAAGTCATCAGCGTCTTTGCCAAGCCGCACCTCGGTCTCGTGCTCCACAAGCAGCGCGTCGCTTGGGGTCTCTGCGCTGCTCTTGGTGTCCGGGAAGGCGCGCAGGCCGCTCAGGAAGATGACATCGCCGAAGCTGAACCGCTGCGCGCTGGCGCAGCCGATCTTCGTCTTCCCGGGCCCACCTACCGCTCGCCACTCAGCGATACTTCTGTGGCAGAACAGGGCGATGCCGGTGTCTCCGGGCTTGGGCTCGGCGTAGATGTGGCCCGCCGAGGTCCCGAAGAAGTACACCGGCACGCCCGCGATGGGTGGGACCGCGTAGTCCTGGGGGAACTCTTCGCCGCGGGGGGTGAACTTCTCGCAGACGGCGAGTTCGATCGTGGCCGCCTGGCGAGCGGGATCGTAGCTTTGAATCACGGCGGGCATCGCGGTCCGGACCCGGTTGACGCCGAAGGCGATCCGGCGGTCCAAGAGGTCATTGAGGGTGGGTGTCGATGTGGGCAACGCCATATTCAGCCTCCTTCACCAAACAGCCAGTCCGTCCAGCTGGACAAAATGGACTGATCGCGCGCAGCCTGCGCATCATCTTCGACGGTCTCTGTGGGCTGCTCGCCGAGATCCACTTCATCTGCCAGTTCATTTTTGGCGTCGTAGCCTTCTGTCGCTCCGGTCTCTGGATCGGTGCGTTCGGTGTTGACGGGTTGGCTGACATCGATTCGGACCTGTCGCGCGAGGGCGATGCGCACCTGCTTGAGGGTGACCGTCGGCTGCACAGACCGGTTCGAAGACAGATCATATGGCCAGCGAACCAGCACCAGATCCCCCACGGCCCCCCGAGGGAGCCGCGGCCCGCTAAGGACCAGGCGCTCGAAGCGGGCGTCTTCGAAGAACGTGAGCGCGGTGTTGACCCTGCCCGGCCCGCCCCCCGACAACCCGCCGCCCTGCGCCTGCCAGTCGAGCGGAGACTCGGTGAAGATGCCGGCGAGGGTGATCTCCAGGGGCAGCGCTTGTACATGGTCCGCGATGGAGACGCCGGACTCGGTGGGGTGGTCGGTGACCCGGTTGGTGTTCGAGACCGACAACCGCGCCACCGCATCAAACACGAGGCTCTGACCGTTCGGGCGGGTCAGCCGGTACCGGGTCGCCATCAGCTCTCCCCGCCTACGTCCATGGCGTGACGCTGCTGCTGGGCGACGAAGCGGGAGAACAACTCCTGAGCTTGCTCTGGGAGCATGCCGAGGCCGTTGAAGTTCGCGGTGTAGGTGTTGTTGGCCGTGTTCACCGCGGAGGAGGCCTCACGGATGAAGCGATCCGCCCGGGGCGCCACTGTGTTGCTCGCCGCAGAGCCTGCTGCAGAGAGCGCAGGCGAGATCAGCCCCCCACCCGGGGTGAGGTCGAGCACCGCCTGAGTGGCGGCTCCGAGGAGCCCCCCGTTGGTCTGAATGTAGGTGGTGATGCCGTTCAAGAGCGCGGTGATGGTCTGGAGGGTGAGGACCATGTTCTGAAGAGCGCCCTGGACGAGCAGCTGCACGCCACGCGTGAAGAGCTGCAGGTTCTGCAGCGCGCGTCCCCCGAAGAAGTTCCCGAGCAAAACATTGATCTCATTGAGCAGCGCCATCAGCGGCCCGAGCGCGACGAACAGCTCCAACACCCCCTGACCCACCTCTTGAATGAGACCCACGAGCGCGTTGAAGGTCTCCAAGATGGGATCCGCAAGCCCGAGCTGTTCCAGCAGGCCGCCGATGACCGACTCCCCGCCCCGCAGGAAGGTGAACAGATCTTCCCAGGCCAGGCCGGCCAGCACCAGATTCGCTGCCAGAGACGCAAGCGCTCCCGCCACGAACAGCACCGGCAGCGAGAGGAGCGCGAACGCGGCTTGGATCGCGCGGACGATGGCGATCGTGGTTCGGGCGCCACGGATGGCCACCAGCGACGTCACGAAGAGCTGAAGCCCCCGGGTGACCGCGTCGAGGGTGTTCTCCCAGCCGTCCATCCGGTGGTTGACGTCTTCGACGACGTCTCGGAGCGCTGTCACCCCATCGACCACCCGGTTGGTCCACTCGCGGATGCGTTGCCGGATGAGGTCCTGGTTTTCGAGGTACCAGTCCTTGAGTTGAAGGGCGAGGTCGGTGAGGACCGGGATCAGCGCAGCGCCCAGGATGTTTCTGAGCCCGGTGGCGATCGCCTTCAGGTCGGTCAGGCTGTCGTTGAAGGCTTCAGAAGCGCGGGCGGCGTCCTCGTCGAGCACCAGCCCCAGCGCCTGGGCCTCCCGGCGCAACGCGTCGACGCCGTCCGCGCCCGCGTTGATGAGCGGGAGCAGCCGCTGGGCGGACCGGCCGAAGATGTCCTCTGCCAACGCTGCGCGCTCGGTCGCGTTGGTCACGCCCTGAAGCGCTCCGATGGTCTCCATGAACAGCGCGTCCTGGTCTTTGAGCGCGCCGTTGAGGGTGGTGACCTTGATGTTGAGCCGCTCATACGCCGGCGCCGCGGTGCCCACGCTGTTGCGGGCGTCCGCCGCGGAGCTGGCCTGCCGCTTGAACGCGGTCTCCAGGTCGGTGATGGAGGCGCCGGAGCGGTCGGCCGCGAACGCAAGCTCCTGGTAGGCGGCGATTCGAAGCCCGGTTCGCTGCGCGCCTTTGGCCGCCTGGTCACCATCCTTCGCTGTTGCCACCGCTACCGCAGTGATGCCACCCACCACGGCCGTGGTGACCGCAGCGACCGCTGTGAGCGTCTTCTTGACCTGCCCTGCAGCATCGTCGAAGCGCCTCATGGCGGCGGTGGCCCGCGTGTTGTCGACCACACCCAGGCGCACCAGCAATTCTCGAACGATCGCCACGGCTCACCTCACCTGTGCTTGCTGGCCTGCTTCATCTTTTCTTTCGCCTCTTTCTCTGCGATGCGCTCTGCTTCGTCATAGGCGTCGAGGACGATGTGAGCCTCCAGGGAATCCTTGAAGCTCCAGCGGTGACGCAGTGAGGCGGGGTCGGTGTTCAGGCGTCGGCTGGTGCAAAGGCGCCAGGTCCACCAGTTGATATATCGGCCAGCCCGTTCGAAAGGCCGGTGGACGCGGCTCGATTGACGGCGCTGAGCGCGGCGTCGACGAGCGAGGTAAGCCAACGCGGAAAAAAACCGTTGAACACAACCACCCGCCACAATGCGGCGAACAGCTCGCCGTAGTTGCCTTTGTACGCTGCGTTGAACTCGGTGTTCACCCGCCCCTCTTCCACGGTGTCGATCAGCCGAAGGCCATCCCGTTCGGTGAGCTTCAGGAGCTGGCGGATGGTGAGCGGGTCGAGCCGCTGGAAGGCGGCCGTGAAGCGCTGCGCGGCGCCCGACAGCTCGATCGCCTGCGCAAGAACAGAGACGTCCATGCTCTCGATGCCCCCCTCTCCGATGGCAGGAAGCACTCTGGGGAGGGCCGACTGCACCATCTCCGCGATGGGCTCAAGCCCCAGAGCAGACAGCCTCTGGAGCAAGATGAAGCCCTCGTCGGGGTTGTGGAGGGTGACCACGTAGGTGTGGGGGACGCCGCCGCGATCCTGGAGGGTGAAGGTGTGCGTGTTCGATTCGGTCATCTCAAGCCTCAAATGGTGATGTTGGCGCCGTAGACGATCTTGGGCTTGGGCAGGTGGAGCCGGAACTCGGTCTCCCCCACCGACTTGCCGAAGCCGAGCGCAGGCCGGTTCAGAAAGACCGCGTGCTGGCTGCTGAGCCGGTTGCCGCTGAAGGGCTCGCTGAAGCGGAAGTTCAGGGGTCTCATCGGGTTGCCGTTCTTCCGCCGGCGGACCTGTGCGGTTCGCAGATCGCTGAGGATCCGGAACACCGGCGAGTTCTGAAACACTCGATAGGTGGCGATGATCGCGTCGTTGCCGTTGTCGGAGTACACCGAGAAGCCGCCGGCACCAGTCGTGACTTCGATGTCATCCTCCACCGGCTCGAAGATGACGAAGTCCCCATCTGCGGCGCCCCGGTCAGGCTGCAGGCGATAGCCGCCGATGATGTTCTGAACGGCGACGAGGGTGTACTCCCCGAAAATCTGTCCCATCTTACGCCCCCACCACCACCGGATCGGCGGAGATCTGGAAGTTGAAGTCAAAGAGCCGGGCGGCGGTGGCCCGCTGCCCCGACCCGGTGATGCTGATCTTCTCGGTGGCCACATCGATCGACGATGCGCTCA
>JBCBLB010000657.1:0-5399 GCA_038520555.1 Myxococcota bacterium
ACGAGCGCGGTCTGCTCCGCCCTGCTGCTCGGCCGCGTCTACTGGACCGAAGAGATCCTGTTTCTGGCCATGGGCTGGAACCTCCTGCTCGCCTGGATCCCCTTCGCCCTCAGCGCTGCGATGCTCTCCGCACGACACCTCAAGGTCGCCCGGTGGGTTCTGCTCCCCGTCCTGGCAGCCATCTGGCTGGTGTTCTTGCCAAACGCTCCGTACCTGGTCACCGATCTCATCCATCTCCGCGAGCGCGCGCCGGTCCCCTACTGGTACGACATCGCCATGTTGGGCATGTTCGCCAGCACCGGGCTGCTGCTGGGCGTCCGCTCCCTTGAGCATGTCCATCGGCTGCTTGAGCGCCCCCTCGGTGCCGCACTCAGCTGGAGCGTGATCATCGTCATTTCCGGGCTATGCGGGCTGGGCATCTACCTGGGCCGGTTCCTGCGATGGAACTCCTGGGACCTCGCCACTCGCCCAGAAGCCGTGCTCACCGATATCCTGGCGTTGTTTTTGGATCCCTCCGCCCACCGCGGACCCTGGGGCTTTACCGCCGTCTTCGCCGCCATGTTGCTCGCCTTTTATGCGGCAGTCCGCGTTCAACCTGCCCAACCGAAGACGAGCATGTAGTGGGTAAAACCTCGGTCATCCAACCGAGGAGACACACCCGAGACGATACGGGAAGGGTGTGAGGGGGAGAACATGAGGAACAAGGTAACCATCGGCGTGCTGAAGGATCCGTTCAGCGCCCTTTCTCACATCATGGGGCTCGTCCTCGCGGTCATCGGGGTGCTCTATCTGATCGTCCAGACCGCAAACGACACCGCTCAGCTCACCGCCACGTTCTGCTACGGCGTCGGGCTGTGTTCGGTGTTTCTCGCCTCGTCGCTCTACCACTTCTTCGACCTCGGAAAACGGGGCAACCGCTGGCTGCTGAAGTTCGACCACATCGCCATCTTCCTGATGATCGGTGGCAGCATGGTCCCCTCTGCGGTTCAGCTGCTGGGCGGCGCATGGCAGGTCGTCGTCCTCTCCTGCGTCGCCCTGTTCACCTCTGCGGGGGTCGCGTTCAAGCTGTTCTGGTTCGATAGCCCAGAATGGCTGAGCACATCTTTGTTCGTGTTGATGGGATGGTCCGCGCTGGTTCCGCTCTACCAGATGTACCCCAACCTCACCCCGGGGCTGTTGTTCTGGCTGCTCAGCGGGGGGCTGGCCTACACCGTCGGCGCCCTGGTCTACGCCTTCGAACGCCCCGATCCATGGCCGAGAACCTTCGGACACCACGAGATCTGGCACGTGTTCGTCCTCCTCGGCGCGGGCTGCCACTTCTGGTTCAATAGCATCATCCTCGGACCCCGATAATCGTCAACGGCCACAGCCCCCGAATCAAAGTGATCAATTTGATCACCGGGTGCGTATTTTGATCACCGGGAAGAAGGCGACCTTTTTGAAAAGTAAGGGCTGGGGAATTAATCCTGGATTACTCTCCAGGACACATCTCACACGAGTGAGGACTGCGTCGAAGTTCGCACTGATGGGACGCGCAGGTTGAATGCCCCAGCGGTATGAGAGGGCAGGGCTGGCCCAGGAATCGATTCATATCAGACATCCCCGGAATTCAGTATGCTCGTTCCCAACTCCGTCATCGATCGGTACATCGTCCAGCACCGTATCGGCAGCGGGGGGATGGCGTCTGTGTATGCCGTGCGCCACCTGGTCCTGCGGACCCCCCATGCGCTGAAGGTGCTTCATCACCCCGGAGCAGACGAACGCAACCGGTTGATTCGGGAAGGACGGGTCCAAGCCACGCTCGACCCAACCCACATCGTCCCAGTGACCGATGTGCTGGATGTGATGGACTCGCCAGCCCTGTTGATGCCGCTCGTCATCGGCTGCAGCCTCTCTGAGCTGCTGTCGCTCCATCGCCTGTCTGAACCAGAAGCCATCGAGATCTTTCATGGGGTGGTCCGTGGCGTGGCATGCGCCCACCAGGCCGGCGTGATCCATCGCGACCTCAAGCCCTCAAACATCCTCCTGGAACAGACCGCAACGGGTATCGTCCCACGCGTGGCGGACTTTGGACTGGCGAAGCTGCTCGACGATCCCAACGATACGCGCACCGGGCGGTTTATGGGCACCCCCTACTACGCCTCTCCTGAGCAGCTTCTGGCCAGAGAACGCCTCGACAAGCGGACTGACCTCTTCTCGTTGGGGGTGCTCCTGTTTGAGTTGTTGGCGGGCGAGCGGCCATTCACCGGCGCGACCTTCAACGACATCGAAGCCGCGATCATGAGCGGGAAATACGATGAGGACGCCATACCTGAGAAGTGGCGGCCGCTGCTCGCGACGATGCTTGAGGTCGATCCGAGCCGCCGCCCCCGCTCGGCATCGGACCTGATGAGCAAGCTGCCCCCATACCGGTGCAGGACCCTGCGAACAGGGGGGCCGATCGCCACGCTCGTCGGGCACAAGGCCCGCTCCCGCGCAGTATCCGATGGCGACTCGGGTCAGATCACCCAGGTCAGGCCGCCTCCACGGGACAAACACACCGACGCCGTGAGCCGCTCTTCGCCGCCCCGCGATCATCTTCCACCAGAACATGACACGTTCATCGGCCGCTCTGAAGCCATCACATCGCTGCATCGCTGTCTTCAGGAGGGCGCACGGCTGGTGTCGGTGGTCGGGATGGGTGGCGTCGGCAAGACCCGCTTCGCGATCCATTCTGCCAGAAAGATCGCTGAATTTTCGGATCGGGTCTGGTTCTGTGACCTGTCTGAGGCGCGCGATCTTTCCGGGATCTGCGCCGCCATGTCGCGCGCCCTCAAGGTCGACCTCTCCGAGACGAACGATCCGCTCTCTCAGCTCCGAAGGGTCATCGCAGGGCGCGGCACGTGTCTGCTGATCCTCGATACCTTCGAACACCTCAGCGCCCATGCAAGCCAGACGCTCTATGACTGGATGACGCATGCGCCCGAAGCGCGGTTCATCGTGACAAGCCGCTCGGTGCTGGGCCTGAGGGGCGAGACGCTGCTGCGGCTGCCCCCGTTGAAGATCAGCGAAGCGGTCGAGCTGTTCATCACCCGCGCCCGCGCCAGCGCACCGGACTTCAACGTCGCGGATTCCCAGACGCTGGAGACGCTGGTGAAGCTGCTGGACGGACTGCCGCTGGCGATTGAACTGGCCGCCGCCCGGGCGGGGGTGATGTCGGTGAAGAAGATCCTCTCGTTGATGGGGGAACGCTTCCGGCTGCTCAGCGGGTCCACCGATCGCAATGATCGCCAGATGACCCTCCGGGCGACGTTGGACTGGAGCTGGGGGCTGTTGCCCGACATGCTGCGACGCGGGCTGACGCAGCTGACCGTCTTTGATGCCGGGTTCACCCTCGAAGCCGCAGACGCTGTGCTGGCGGTCGATGAGCACTGGGCGGCAGACATCGTCCAGCTGCTGGTCGACAGCAGCCTGATCCACCGGGTCGACGCCGAGCGGTTCGCCTTGCTGTCGAGCGTCCGGTTGTATGCGGACGAAAAACTTGGCAGAGGAGATGAATGGTACGAGGCGTCAGTTCGATTCAGCGAATACTACACCCACTTCGGGGATCGGGACGCGCTCGAACAGTTCTATGAGGGCGGGGCTGAGGCGCTGCTGGCTGAGATGGACAACCTCATCGCCGCCTGCCGATTCGCCATCGCCAACGAGGATCCGACCGTTGCAGTGGCGTGCGCGCTGGCGGCATCGGAAGGGTTCATCTTTCGGGGGCCGCTGGAGCCCGGCATGGCGCTCCTCAGCGAGACCCGGGCGATGGCCGACGAGCACCGCCTCGCAGAGTTGTTGCTCGCAGAAGGCAAGCTCCAGCGAAGCAGAGGCGAGCTGAGCGATGCACACCGACTCTTCGCGCTGGCACTGCGCCATTGTGAGCAGGACGACGATCGTCGCCTGGAAGGGTATGTGCGCGAAGCCGCGGGGCTGACCAGCTTCCTCCAGGGGCACATTGAGAACGCCACCGAACACTACACGAAGGCATACGCCATCGCCCAGGAACACAGCGCCCGTTCCCTGGAAGGAAAAATCATCACGCACATGGCCATGTTGGATGAGAGTCAGGGAGACATCCCCAACGCACGACGAAGACTTCAGGAGGCGCTGCGCATCTTTCGCGACATCGGAAACCAACGGCTCGAAGCAATGGCCCTTACCAACCTGGGAATCACCCACCGTCGGCTCGGCGAGCTGTCGGCTGCGGCACAGCTCTACGAACGATCGCTGCAGCTGCATCGCGCCGTCGGGAACCAACGCTCAGAGGGCAACGTGATCGGCAATCTGGGCAACATCTACGCACTCCAGGGCAACCTCGCCCGGGGGATCAGCTATCTGAAGTCCGCGCTGAACATCCACCGCGCCATCGGGTTCCGCATGGGAGAAGCGGTGACATTGGTGTCACTCGGCATCCGGTACATCGCCACCGGAACGATCGAGGACGCTCAGAACGCCTTCGAAGCCTCAGCGGCCATGTTCCGGAAGAGTGGCAGCCCGTTGATCGTGTCCTCACTGATCAACAATGCATTCATTTTTCTCGAAATGGGAAAACTGGACAATACCCGACCATTATTGAAAGAAGCTTACGATACCGCAGAGCGCTCCAAGATCCCGATGCTCAAGCTCAACGTGCTCCTGTTCCTGGGCGCTTTGCATATGAAGGAAGGCGACTACACGCTGGCGAAAGAACGATACCAGGAAGCGATGGATATCGCGGATACATTCTGCGTGCAGTACAAGGGGGACATCTGGGTACAGCACGCTCTCTTATATATGGAAATCAATGAACTGGATAGTGCATCGAAGGCGCTGAATCAGGCACAACAACTGCTCTGCTCCGATGAGTCTTTGGACAAACAGGCAAAGCTGCTCCTTCTCCGCGCTGCTTTGCGCCAGAAGGCCGGAGACCGGGTGTCTGCATCCACCATCCTCCATGAAGCCCGATCGCTCATCCAGAAGTTCGGACTCAAAAACCACTGGTATTTGAACCGATACATGAAAGACATTCAGCGACAATTGAACGCCTCGCAGGCCTGATGAGCCAACACCAGATGAACCTTCAGCCAGAATCCTCCGCCGAATCAACCTGAGGATCCGATGGCTGCCATCTCCGAGGGCTGCGGGAACATGCATCCGAACCGTCAGTATACAACTTTTGAACGCCCAGGCGGCGCAGCGTATCGTAAATGGTCGAGCGACCGATGTTGGAAACACCCAGGTTGGCTTCTACCCAGGTCTTGATCCTGTCCCCGGTCCACTCCCCCCCCTCTGGTGGGGGATCGGAGAGCGCCTTCACCAGCCGCTTGCTGTCTTCATCGCTCAGCCGGGTCTCGCTCCCGTTGTTTGCCCGCTGGTCGGCCATTCGCTTCGGTCCA
>JBCBLB010000815.1:0-3943 GCA_038520555.1 Myxococcota bacterium
ACGCCGTCGCGTCCACGCTGCCACCGGTCGGCGGTGAGGGGGTGCGGACGGCTGCGACCGCCCGTTCTTGCGGAGGTCGCCCTGTCGCACTGCCGGTGGCCCCGCCAGACGCCGACGCCGCGTCTTCTTTCGCGGCGTCTTCCGGCGAGCCCAGGTTCACATGGGCGGAAAGATCCCGGTTGATCCGAATTTCTGGAAGCTCGCCGGGCACATCAGCGGGGAGCGTCGTCGAGTAGTAGTAGCCGCCGCCAAGGACGACGGCGCACAGCAGCGCTGCCGCGGCGGCGAACAGCGGGGTCCGGGACGAGGTGCTCTGCTGAGCGACCATCGCTTCGACCTCAGCGTTGGCGATGGCTTGCGCGCCGGGGTCGGTCGGGGCTTCCTCACCGGGGATCGGGTTCAAACAATGCGGACAGGTGCCCCCGTAGAGCACGAGCTCTTCTTCAACTTCTGCTCCGCAGAACGGGCACGAATCCATGCAATCGTCTCCTCTCTCCCGAAACCGCCGCAGGCCAGATTGTGATAGCAGCGGGGACCGAATCTACCACACTCTTTGTGACGGCATCTTCCAGAGTAGTTTGAACAAAATAGTGCGTTGACAGAGTCCTGTGAACACCATTATTCGCCTCCCTTCAATCCATCTGGCCGACTTCGTAATCCTTGCCGGAGAATAGACGACATGGGCAGCACCCGCGATTTCATCGCTGCAACACTGGCCGACGCCATGATGCCCTCCTTCCGACGCCCCGTTGAAGACATCATCTATGAGACGTTGGATCGCCGCCAGGTCCCCTCCCAGAACGACTTTAAGGATGTCCGACAGCTGCTGAACGCCCTCGACGAAGAGGCCACCGATCGACGACAGGCGCTCCGCAAGCTGGGCGAGCACATCGATCGAATCGAGCAGCGCATGTCCCGGCTTGAGGACGCTGTCCGCGCCACCCAGCAGCTCGGCGCCCGCCTCGCGCGGCTGGAAGCCAACACCGTCTCTGCCGCCCAGCTCGACGCCCGCCTTGACGCTTTCCGCGCAGCCATCCCGCCCGCCGGCGTCACCAAAGCGCAGCTCGACGCCGCCCTGACCCGTCTCGAGACCCTCACCCAGACCACCATCACAGAGAAACTCGAAGAGCGTGCCGTGCTCGTCGACCCGCTTCAGGGGATGGTGGCTGCCCCGATCCCAGAGCCGCCTTCAGATCAATGTAAGGTCCCGGGCTGCGAAAAGACCATCCGGGCACGGGGCTTCTGCGCACAACACTACCAGCGCTGGCGGCGGGGCTCCCTCGATGACCAATTCATCTCCATCGACGGCGAAGCGACCCTCAACGGTGAGAAGGTCAAGGTCGATCCCGACCTCGCCGGTGAACCCTACGTCATCCGCGAAGGCGCGGTCTACGTCCAGGACAAGAAGGTCCACTGACCCGATCACACCTGGAACGGGCTGCGCAGCCCATACCAGGTGTCCAGACAGACGATCCCGATGTTGCAGACCGCGTGAAAGAACGCACCCGCCACCACCCCGCCGGTCCGCTCGCGCATCCAGGCGAACACCATCCCGGGGAAGAACGTCGCGAAGTGCCACCACTGGAACAACACCAGCGAGTGGCCGAACGCGAAGAACAAGCAGGCGAGCACCGATCCCCATCCCATCGGCGTCCCGAAGATCAAGAACCGTCGGGCGAACACCTCATTGAGGCGGGTCTGAAAATAGCCGCGATAAAAGAACTCTTCAGGGATCGCGACGAAGAACAGCTGGTAGGCGACCAGCGTCAGCAGCTCCTTCGGCAGATTGCCCACCGGGCTCATCCCGTTGAGTTCAGTCTGGAAGAAGTGGTAGCTGATGAGGAACGGGGGCCAGATGAAGAGGGTGACGATGGCGGTCAGCCATAGCGCCCGCCCCCAGGACTGCCAGTCGCGAAACGCAGGGATCGACAGACGGTATGACCAGCTGTCCACCCCGCGCCAATTGCACAGGGCCACCGGCGCATAGATAAACAGCAACGGCACCGCGGCCAGAACTTCTTCCGGCAGGCCGAGGCCGATCTGAAGCTCCACCACCGCCCGGATCAGCAGCAGCGTCACCAGCCACAGCCCGAACAGCTCGAAGAACGCCGCGCGGCGCGCCGCAGGAGAGTCGTCTATGACGCGATCTCCGTGTCGCTGGTCGCCGCCAGGGCGATGCCCCCCCCCTTCCGATACCCCTTCAGATCCAGTGTCACCCACCGGAAGCCCTCCGCCTGACAGACTTCGACGACGGCGTCATGCACCGCCATAATTTTCGAGAACTCGGCCGGGTCCACTTCGAGGCGAACCATGGGTTTCTCTTCGACAATATGGTAGCGGGCCCGAAACTGCCGCAGGCCCAGGGTTCGCAGATAGCTCTCGACCCGGCTGACCCGGCTGACCCGTAGCGCCGTCACCCGGGTCCCCACAGGGAACCGGCTGCCCAGGCAGGCGAAGCTTGGCTTGTCCCACACCGGAAGCCCCATCATCTTCGCCACCGCGCGCACCGCCGCCTTGTCCATGCCCGCCTCAACGAGGGGGTGGCGAACCGCACGCTCCGAAGCGGCCACCAGCCCCGGCCGATGGTCGCCCAGATCGTCGGTGATGGTCCCATCGGCGACCCAGGGGATGTCCATCCCATCGGCGCGATCACGGGCCAGCTTGAACAGCTCATCTTTGCAGAAGTAGCACCGGTCGCCGGCGTTGCGAGCGTAGCCCTCGCTCTCCAGCTCATGAGACTCGACGAGGACGTGCCGAACCCCAAGCTTATCGGCGATCCGCCGGGACTCATCCAGCTCCTCCGGGGGAAAGGTCGGCGACAACGCAGTGAGACCCACCGCAGCATCACCCAGCTGTTGGTGGGCGACCGCCAGGACGACCGCCGAGTCCACACCGCCCGAAAACGCGACCAGCACCCGCCCCATCTCATCGAGGATCGTTCGCAGTGATCGGAGTTGTTGTTGATGTTTCGCGCGAAGCATTCTCTCATCGTAGCCTGTGGAGTCAGGAGCATCTATCACAACCGCTTCAAAGGGCAGGTCTTGACTTGTCCAGACTTTTCGTACGGTTTACAGTCTCTTTCCTGCCCGGGAGCCTCCTATGCTGCCTCTTCTTCCGCTCTTTTGTATGTTCTCATCTGCGGCGCTCGCCGACTGGCCTGTCGCCGACGACTGGATCCCGTTGACTGCTGAAGGCGAGCGGCTCACCGATCCGGTCTTTGATGTCCTGGGTCCCGAACGCACGGACATCCTTGGCGATGACACCCTCGCCGCGGGCGCCTGGTACATCGACGGTGACGCCCTGTACCTTCGAATGCGCCTCAACGGCGACCCCTGCACAGAACGGAACACGGACAGCGAATGCACCCGGACGTCAACCGATGCGTGGGGGGTGCTGATGTCGGTCGACGGTGACGATCGCGACTATGAAGCCGCCCTGGTCCTCATCGAGGCCGGCAACCGGATCGCCCTGGTCGACAACGTCTCCGGCGCCGGCTGGGAGCAGCCGTGGCGCCGAGACGTCGACACCTGGGATCCCTTCCCCGCCTTCAGCACATACGCTCGGGTGCAAAACGCCGCCACGGCCATCGAAGGCGTCGGCGACTGGTTGCTCGACCTTCAGGTGCCGCTGAGCGAGCTGGAGATGGTGATCGGCACCGATTATACCGACACCCTCCGCGTCGCCCTGGTCACCGATCGCGAAGACGGCGGCGATCCGGGCGGCGAAGATCAGGCGTTCAACACCGATCTCGCTGGCGGGGACTCGCTCGCAGGGGCGCTCTCGGACGCCCTGGGCGTCGATGAGGACGGCGATGGACTGAACGTCGGCGAGGAGGACGAGCTGGGCACCGCCCCCGACGACGCGGACACCGACGACGACGGGCTCGATGACCTCGAAGAGCGCGTGCTGGGCAGCAACCCCCGCCTGTGCGACAGCGACGGCG
>JBCBLB010000156.1:0-15706 GCA_038520555.1 Myxococcota bacterium
ACATCGGTGGTGCGGCGTCGGGTGGTGCTGCGGAGTCCTCGCTGGAGCTGAAGAACAGCGGCACCATCAAGTACAGCGACATGCTGAGCACGGTGGTCAACCGTGAGGGCAACACCGTGGCGATGAGCCGCAACGGTGAGATCTACGTCGTCGACGACAAGGGTCGTGAGCGCGAGCGCTACGGCGTGCCCTTCGGCGCGACGGTGCTGGTCAAGGACGGCGAGCGCGTCGCAGCCAAGACCAAGATCGCCGAGTGGGACGCATACACCACGCCGATCATGGCGTCGGCTCGCGGTGTCCTGAAGTTCGAGGATCTGGAAGACGGCCGCTCGGTCTCGCTCCAGACCGACGAGCTGTCGGGGCTTAAGCGGATGGTCGTCATTGACTATAAGGACACCGATCTTCGTCCGCGTCTGGTCCTTCTGGACAAGAACGATCATAGCAGGAGCCGGGCGCGGTACTTCCTGCCGGTTGGGGTGAACATCAACCTCACCGAGGGCGAAGAGGTCCTTCCAGGCGATGTTCTGGCGCGTATCCCCCGGGAGACGACCAAGACCAAGGACATCACCGGTGGTCTGCCCCGTGTCGCCGAGCTGTTCGAGGCGCGGAAGCCGAAAGAGGTCGCCATCATCACGGAGATTGAGGGCACGGTCTCGTTCGGGAAGGAGACCAAGGGCAAGCGCCGGGTCGTGGTCACGCCGGAGTCCGGTGAGGCGCATGAGTACCTCATCCCCAAGGGCAAGAACATCGGCGTCCACGAGGGCGACTATGTCCGGGCCGGGGACGCGCTGATGGATGGTTCGACCAACCCGCACGACATCCTGAAGGTTCAGGGGGAAGAGGCGCTGGCTCGGTATCTGGTCGATGAGATCCAGGAAGTGTACCGGCTCCAGGGCGTCAAAATCAACGACAAGCACATCGAGGTGATCGTTCGCCAGATGCTCCGCCGGGTGCGGATCAAGACGGTCGGGGACACCGACTTCCTGGTCGACCAGGTGGTGGATCGGGGCAAGGCAGAGCGGATCAACCGTGAAGTCGTCGCGCGTGGCGGCGAAGCGGCCCGAATCGAGCCGATGCTGCTGGGGATCACCAAGGCCAGCTTGTCGACGGACAGCTTCCTGTCGGCGGCGTCCTTCCAGGAGACGACCCGGGTTCTCACCGAGGCGTCGATCAATGGAAAGGTCGACCACCTTCGCGGCCTGAAGGAGAATATCCTGATGGGTCGCCTGATTCCGGCGGGTACGGGCTTCGCCGCGTACCAGAAGCTGAGCATGGTCATCAAGGATCCGGACGAAGTTCGCTCGGCTGAGAAAGCGTGACTTGACAAGAAGAGCCGGTTGCCATAAGTGCAACCGGCTCTAAGTGTTTATAGTCCTGTTCGCTGAGACGCGCGCTCGGACTCTGGCCGCTCCATATACGGAGCGGCTTTGAGTTGTCCTGAGACCCCGTCCTCGCATCGTTCAGGAATGATTCTTCGACCCTTCGAGGTATGGAATGCCGACCATCAATCAGCTTATTCGGAAAGGCCGTAAGAAGCTTCGTCGCAAGACAGCATCTCCGGCGTTGAAGTCGTGTCCGCAGAAGCGCGGTGTTTGCACGCGTGTCTACACTACGACACCGAAGAAGCCGAACTCTGCCCTTCGTAAGGTCGCGCGTGTGCGTCTGACCAACGGGATGGAGGTCACGTCATACATCCCGGGTGAGGGGCACAACCTCCAGGAGCACTCTTCGGTGCTGATCCGCGGTGGTCGTGTCAAGGACCTTCCCGGTGTTCGCTATCACATCATCCGCGGCACGCTGGACACCCAGGGCGTGTCGGATCGTCGCCAGAGCCGTTCGAAGTACGGCGCCAAGCGGCCCAAAGATCTCAAGAAGTAGGAACGACTGATGCCCCGACGCCGCGAAGTACCGAAGCGGGAAGTGAACCCTGATCCGGTCTACAACGACAAGATCGTCACCAAGTTCATGAACATCGTCATGCAGGATGGCAAGAAGGCGGTCGCCGAAAAGATCGTCTACGGCTCGTTCGACGTGGTTCAGGAGCGCACGCGTGAAGATCCGCTTGAGGTCTTCCACCGCGCGCTGGAGAACTGTCAGCCCAACTTCGAGGTCAAGTCCCGCCGTGTCGGCGGTGCGACCTACCAGGTTCCGGTTGAAGTGGCGCCAGGCCGTCGGTTGGCCCTGGCGATGCGGTGGTTGGTCCAGTTCGCGCGCAAGCGCCCTGGCAAGACCATGCGTGACAAGCTCGCCAACGAGCTGATCGAGGCCGCGCACAACCGCGGCCAGGCGGTGAAGCGTCGGGAAGACGTTCACCGGATGGCGGAAGCCAACCGGGCGTTCGCCCACTACCGTTGGTAATCCCGACGGTCTGATCTTTTCTTCCACGCCTCGGCGGCCGGATTGGCCGTCACCTTCCAACCCCTTCGCGAGTAGCAAGAGGCGGCTGCGATGCAAGGGGAAATAGGGACCGGCAGTCCGCTCAGCGGGCTCGAAGATTCGACACCGAATCTTCACGCCACCCGGCAGCGCGTGTGCTGCGTACTCATCTGGAGCCTGCTCATCGAGCAGCTCTGGAAAGCGCGCGCTGACTGCTGCTGACGAATCTGCGGTCTCCGTTGGAAGGTTGAGGCAAGCTGTGCTAAGTGCCCAGGGTTGCTCGCTCAGGATCCGGTGGTCGTGATGAACCACACACCGCCCCGAGAGAGCCTCTCGACGGCATCAGCCAGTCGGAATCAACGATTCTATCAACCTTTCCCGGTGCAGGGATCCGCCATGAGTGGAGCGCACCGGCCCCTTATTGTGAGGAACGGATGGCCAAGGAGAAGTTCGATCGCAGCAAGCCGCACGTGAACATCGGAACCATCGGTCACGTAGACCATGGGAAGACGACGTTGACGGCGGCGATCACGAAGACGCTGGCAGAGACCGGCGGAGCGACGTTCCTGGACTACAACGACATTGACAAGGCGCCGGAAGAGAAGGCGCGCGGGATCACGATCAACACGAGCCATGTTGAATATGAGACCGAGAATCGTCACTATGCGCACGTGGATTGTCCTGGACACGCTGACTACGTCAAGAACATGATCACCGGCGCCGCTCAGATGGACGGCGCGATTCTGGTGGTCAGCGCAGCGGACGGGCCGATGCCGCAGACGCGGGAGCACGTCCTGCTCGCCCGTCAGGTCAACGTCCCCTACATCGTCGTCTTCCTCAACAAGGTGGACCAGCTCGACGACGAAGAGCTGTTGGAGCTTGTGGAGATGGAAGTTCGCGAGCTGCTCGACGAATACCAGTTCCCCGGCGATGACATCCCCATCGTGCGGGGCTCGGCGCTGCTCGCTCTGGAAGGGGACAAGTCGGACATCGGCATCCCCAGCGTCCTTCAGCTGATGCAGGAAGTCGATGATTACATCCCCACCCCCGAACGCGACGTCGACAAGCCGTTCTTGATGCCTGTCGAAGACGTCTTCTCCATCTCCGGACGTGGCACCGTCGCCACCGGCCGGATCGAACGGGGAATCGTCAAGGTCGGCGAACAGGTCGAACTGGTCGGGATTCGGGAAACCACCACGACCACGGTGACCGGGGTGGAAATGTTCCGGAAGATCCTGGATTCCGGTCAGGCCGGAGACAACGCGGGCCTGCTGCTTCGGGGCATGAAGCGGACGGATGTCGAACGCGGGCAGGTCATCGCCAAGCCCAAGTCCATCACCCCGCACCTGAAGTTCAAGTGCGAAGCCTACATCCTCAAAAAAGATGAAGGCGGACGGCACAAGCCCTTCTTCAACGGCTATCGCCCCCAGTTCTACTTCCGAACCACAGACGTCACCGGCGCCATCAAGCTCGATGAAGGCGTCGAAATGGTCATGCCCGGTGACCGCGTCGTCATGGAAGTCGAACTCATCACACCCATCGCCATCGAAAAACAACTCCGCTTCGCCATCCGCGAAGGCGGACGGACCGTCGGCGCGGGCGTCGTTACCGATATCATCGAGTGAAACGATTTGGGATTGGGGCGCGTCGAAAAACGACGCGCGCCTTTCCTTGCATCCAAGCGGTGCTTAACGTTAAGTGACTCATTCCCCGGCCTCGTGCCGGGTTGGATCTGTGATGCGCAACCAAAAATACATCGTGATGAGCTTCCTCTCAGCGGGGGTTCTGGTCGGCTTCTCGGTTCGGGGTCTGGCAATTCCATTGCTGGCGCGAATGGAGATGGGCGATCCCATGATCCTCGGGCTGATCAACGCCACTTCGTTGGCGGGCATCATCACGGCGGTGTTGACCTTTGTTGTGCTCAATCGTCATCCTGGCGTGGTCCGGTTCACCAACGAAGTCGTCACTGAGCTTCGTCGGGTGACCTGGCCAGATCGCGAGGAGACGCTCCGCTCTACCACGGTCGTGATCGGGACGACGCTGTTTGTGGCGTTGATGCTCGCCTTATACGACTACGCATGGGCGGAAGTGACCGGCTACCTGCTGTTCAGCGAGGGGTAGACTCCTCGCTGGGGCGGCGGTCGGTTTTGACCGTGTGACCTCTTCTGGGGCGCGAGACCTGCTGTGTGGCAGCCGTCGATCCGGCTGCCTGCAACAGTGAGCGCCTGCTCTTCCCATTCGTTCCGGCAGCGTGCCGGAGGAGTCTAAGACCAATGGCAATGGCGTGGTACGTCGTCCATACCTACTCCGGCTACGAGAACAAGGCCAAGCTCGCCCTCGAGGATGCGATCCGTCGCTACGCCCTGGAGAGCAAGTTCGGTGAGATCCTTGTACCGACCGAGAAGGTGGTTGAGGTCAAGGATGGGAAGAAGAAGACGAATACCCGTAAGGTGTTCCCCGGCTACATTTTCGTCCAGATGATGATCGACAATGAGACGTGGCATGTCGTGAAGACGACGCCCAAGATCACGGGGTTCATCGGGGGTTCGCGCAACCCGCCGCCGATCACCGAAGAAGAGATCAAGCGGATCATCGGCGAGCCGGAGAGCGAAGACGCTGGCACTGAGGCGCCGAAGGTGGAGATCAACTTCGCCCGTGGCGATGAGGTGAACATCATCGACGGCCCGTTCGCTTCGATGAAGGGCCGGGTGGAAGAGGTGAACGAGGCCCGCGGGAAGCTGCGTGTGATGGTGAGCATTTTCGGCCGGCCGACCGCAGTCGAACTCGAATTTACCCAGGTAGAACGGCTGAGCTGATCGGCTGAGCTGACCTTAGGAGATCTGTCATGGCCAAGAAGGTCGTCAACGAAATCAAGCTTCAGATCCCGGCAGGCCGGGCCAATCCTTCGCCGCCGATCGGTCCGGCGCTGGGTGCAGCGGGCGTGAACATTCCGATGTTCTGTAAAGAATTCAACGCACGTACGCAGGCTCAGGCCGGTGAGGGTCTCATCATCCCGACGATCATCACGGTGTTCTCGGATCGGACGTTCAAGTTCGTTCTGAAGACGCCGCCGGTCGCGGTGCTGCTGAAGAAGGCAGCGAACATCGAGAAGGGCTCTGGAGAGCCCAACAAGGTGAAGGTGGGGACAGTGACGGAAGCTCAGGTTCGCGAGATCGCGACCCAGAAGATGCCGGATCTGAACACCACCAAGCTTGACTCCGCAGTCAACATGGTGCTCGGCACGGCCCGCTCGATGGGCCTTGACGTGGTCCCGTGATTTGAAGCCGGGTTGAGAATTCGACCCTGCACGAGGGAGGGCGATGGGCGCCCGATCACCTCGACAGGGCAAAGGAAGTAAACCGGAAGATGCCCAAACATTCACGGCGCTTCAGCGAAGTCGGCAAGAGCGTCGATAAGCAGAACCGCTATTCAACACAGGAAGCCGTCGATCTCGTCAAAGAACTGGCGACAGCCAAGTTCGACGAGAGCATTGACGTGGCGGTGCGGCTGGGGGTCAACCCCCGGCACGCGGATCAAATGGTCCGCGGCGCAGTCAGCCTCCCGCATGGGACAGGCAAGGAAGTGCGCGTGCTCGTCTTTGCACAGGGCCCCGCCGCACAGGCCGCCCTCGACGCCGGAGCAGACTTTGTCGGCTCTGATGACATCGTCAAGAAGATCCAGGAAGAGAACTGGCTGGAATTCGACAAGGCCGTGGCCACCCGCGACATGATGGGTAAGGTCGGTCGCCTTGGCCGCATCCTGGGGCCCCGTGGGCTGATGCCCAACCCCAAGGTCGGCACGGTCGTCGCCCCCGACGCAGTCGGGCAGACGGTCAGCGAGCTCAAGCGTGGCAAGATCTCGTTCCGGGTTGAAAAGGCCGGTATCATCCACGCCTCCATCGGCCGCGCGTCGATGGATGCCGACAAGATCTTCGACAACCTCTGCGCATTGACCGCGACGCTCATCCGGATGAAGCCGTCGACCGCCAAGGGAATCTACCTTCGCGGGATGACGCTGTCTTCGACGATGGGCCCCGGGGTCAAGGTAGACACCGTAGACGCCCAGCGCGCCTCGGAAAGCTACTGAGGAGGAAGGCATGAATCGAACGCAAAAAGCCGAGCTCGTCGACGCGCTCACCACGCGTCTGGCAGAGACGCCCCTCATCATCCTCGCAGACTACCGCGGCGTGACGGTCAAAGAGATCGACACCATCCGTCGGGATCTCGAGTCGAAGGGCGTCGAGTATCGCGTCGTCAAGAACACCCTCGCCCGCCGCGCGATCCAGGGCACCGACAAGGAGCCTCTGGGTGAGCTGCTGACCGGAATGACCGGTATGGTCATCTCTGGCGAAGATCCCATCGCGACCGCCAAGGCTGTCCGTGACGTGATCAAGCCGCTCAACAAGCTTGAGAAGTTCATCGTCAAAGGTGGCTTCTTCGAGGGCGACGTTCTCGACGGGGTCGCGATCCAGAAGGTCGCGGATCTGCCGGGCCGTGAAGAGCTGATGGTGATGTTGCTGCGGACCATCCAAGAAGGTCCGCGCCAGGTGTTGGGTGTCATCCAGGGTCCGGCTCGTGACCTGGTGTACCTGCTCAAGAACTATGAAAACAAACTCTCGGAAGACGGCGGCGAATAAGCGCCGCACACCCCTTCAATCAAACCCAATGGAGCGCTGGACGGAGCCCCGCCAGTCATCCGAAAAAAACCAATCACGTACATCTACAGGAGCATGACAATGAGTGTCAGCCAGGACCAGGTCGTCGACTACATCAAGAACCTTAAGCTGGGTGAGGTCAAGTCCCTCATCGATCGCCTGGAGGAGGAGCTGGGTGTTAGCGCCTCTGCCCCCGTCGGCGCCATGATGATGGCAGGCCCCGCCGCCGATGCGGAGCCCGAAGAGGAGCAGACCGAGTTCGACGTCATCCTTACCGACTTCGGCGCCAAGAAGATCAACGTCATCAAGGCGGTCCGGAAGATCACCGGCCTCGGCCTTAAGGACGCCAAGTCCATGGTTGAGGGGGTCCCCTCGACCATTAAGGAAGCGGTGGACAAGGACGCAGCGGAAGAGGTCAAGAAGGCCCTCGAGGAAGCCGGCGCCAAGGTCGAGATCAAGTAATTCCACGGCACGTGGAAAAAAAGAGCCGCGACAGGGTTGCCTGTCGCGGCTAACCGTGCTAACCCCCGAAGGCTTGGCCTGTGTCTTCGTCGGGAATCGATTTTCTCACTGGTCGACATCCATCGCCCAGTTCTGTCGTACAGGTCCTCTCCCGAGCCCACCGCTCATGATGTGATGAGGGACCACAGGGACGGTTTGAATCCAGCTTATCTCTTCAGTGCTGTATCTCGCCAGCGTCTTCGCTGGGGCGTCTCACTGATGCGATATCGGATCACGTTCGGTGGAACCTTAGAGCCCGACAGGTTCTCCAGATCCCCCGGAGTCGCCTGACTTCATGCCACGAGTCATCATGGATGCCCCGCCCGAGGCGCGCCCACCATGGACGTGTTGCCGACGCGCCGCTGTGTGCGCGCGGGCTGTGATGACTTGGACGGCCGCTCGAACCCCAAGGAGCCCGTGATGCCCAATCTGTTGGCCAGTAACTTCCGTTTTCGACGCTCCTTCGCCACGACACTTCCGGCGATTGAAGTCGATAACCTCATTCAAATCCAACGGGCGAGCTACGAGAAATTCCTCCAGATGACCGTTCCACACGTCGATCGTGAGACGACGGGTCTCCAGGCGGTCTTCAAGAGCGTGTTCCCCATCCAGGACTTCAGCCAACGGGCCAGCCTTCAGTTCGTCGGCTATGACCTGGAGACGCCGAAGTACGACGTGGATGAGTGCCGCGAGCGGGGGATGACGTTCTCTGCGCCGCTGAAAGTCACCGTTCGCCTTGTCGTCTGGGACGTGGACGCGGAGACGGAGGCCCGCTCGGTCTCGAACATCAAAGAGCAGGAGGTCTACTTCGGTGAGATCCCGCTGATGACCGAGAACGGGACGTTCATCATCAACGGCACCGAGCGGGTGGTGGTCAGCCAGCTTCACCGCTCGCCGGGGATCTTCTTCGATGTCAACAAGTCGAAGACCGGCTCGTCGGGCAAGATGATCTTCTCGGCCCGAATCATCCCCAACCGTGGCTCCTGGATCGACTTCGAGTTCGACACCAAGGACATCCTTTTCGTCCGCATCGACCGCCGCCGCAAGCTGCCGGCCACGGTCCTGCTCCGCGCGCTGGGCTACTCGACGGAAGAGCTGATCAACTACTTCTACCAGAAAGAGAAGTACATCTTCCGCAATGGCTCATGGTTGAAGGAGACCACCGAGGAGCTTCTGGGCATCCAGACGGCCAGCGTGACGCTGACCGATCCGGAGACGGGGCGGGTCATCTGTAAGGAGGGCAAGAAGTTCCTCAAGCCGGCCATCCGGAAGATGAAGAAGGCGGGGATGCTTCAGCCTGCCATCCGTGAGATCCAGGGCCAGGAGCAGGAAGTCCTGATCGCTGAGATCCCCATCGTGCCTGAGGCCATCATCGGCCGGATCGCCGCGTATGACGTCGTCGATATGGACACCGGTGAGGTCGTCATCGAGTGCAACCAGGAGCTGACGGCAGAGCTGGTCGAAGAAGCGCTCAGCCGAAACATCACAGAGATCGAGACGCTGTACATCGACAACGTGATCGTCGGTTCGTTCCTCCGCGACACTCTGCTGGTGGACAAGGTGGCGACGACCGAGGAAGCGATCACGGAGATCTACCGTCGGCTGCGCCCGGGGGATCCGCCGACCTTCGATGCCGCCCAGAAGCACTTCGACAACCTGTTCTTCAACCCTGACCGGTATGACCTCTCCAAGGTCGGTCGCCTGAAGATCAACCACAAGCTTGGTCTGGAGCTTCCGCTTGAGCAGACCACCCTGACTCGTGAAGACATCCGTCGGGTGGTCCAGTATCTCTGCGACCTCAAGAACAACAAGGGTCAGGTGGACGACATCGACCACCTTGGCAACCGTCGTGTTCGCGCGGTCGGCGAGTTGTTGGAGAACCAGTACCGCATCGGTCTGGTCCGGATGGAGAAGGCCATCAAGGAGCGGATGAGCCTGTCAGAGATCGAAGCGTTGATGCCGCATGACTTGATCAACGCCAAGCCGGTCACCGCGGTCATCAAGGAGTTCTTCGGAGCCAGCCAGCTCAGCCAGTTCATGGACCAGACCAACCCGCTGTCTGAGGTGACGCACAAGCGTCGGTTGTCGGCGCTTGGGCCGGGCGGTCTGACCCGTGAGCGTGCGGGCTTCGACGTCCGCGACGTTCACCCCACCCACTACGGCCGCATCTGCCCGGTTGAGACGCCGGAAGGCCCGAACATTGGCCTCATCGCGTCGATGTCGACCTATGCAAAGGTCAACGAGTACGGCTTCATCGAGACGCCGTATCGGACGGTCATGGACGGTCGGGTCACCGATGAGATCCGGTTCCACTCCGCCATGGAAGAAGAGACCCACGTCATCGCGCAGGCCTCGACGGACATGGAAGCGGACGGCTCGCTGTCCAACGAGCAGCTCATCGCCCGGCGAGAAGGTGAGTTCGCCCTCGTCAACCGCGATGAGGTCTCTCGGATGGACGTCAGCCCCAACCAGCTGGTGTCGGTTGCGGCATCGCTGATTCCATTCCTGGAGAACGACGACGCGAACCGTGCGCTGATGGGCTCGAACATGCAGCGGCAGGCGGTGCCGCTGGTCCGCACGGAGGCGCCGCTGGTCGGCACCGGCATGGAGCGGATCGTCGCGCGGGACTCGGGTGTCACGACGACCGCGCGTCGGTCGGGTGTCGTCGAGAGCGTCGACGCGACCCGTATCGTCATCAAGACCGACCCGGACGCGTCTCACGATGACATTGGCGGTGACGTCGACATCTACAACCTGACCAAGTTCCAGCGCTCCAACCAGAACACCTGTATGAACCAGAAGCCGGTGGTGAAGCTTGGGGACCGTGTCGAGCGGGGTGACATCATCGCGGACGGTCCGGCGACGGAGATGGGCGAGCTCGCGCTGGGGCAGAACCCGGTCGTCGCGTTCATGACCTGGAACGGCTACAACTTCGAGGACTCCATCCTCATCAGCGAGCGTCTGGTCCGTGAGGACTACTACACCTCGATCCACATCGAAGAGTTCGAGGTCGCTGCCCGAGACACCAAGCTCGGCAAGGAAGAGATCACCCGCGACATCCCCAACGTCGGTGAGGACGCGCTCCGCGATCTTGATGAGGCGGGCATCGTCCGGATCGGCGCCTATGTGAAGTCCGGGGACATCCTGGTCGGTAAGATCACCCCGAAGGGAGAAACACAGCTTTCTCCTGAAGAGAAGCTGCTTCGGGCCATCTTCGGTGAGAAGGCTGGCGACGTCAAGGACACCTCGCTGCGGGTTCCTCCCGGTGAGGAGGGCGTGGTCATGGGCGCTCAGGTCTTCGCCCGTGAGGGCGTAGAGAAGGACGCGCGAGCCCAGCAGATCGAAGCCGAAGCGGTCGTCCGGATCACCCGCGACCAGGAAGAGAACATCCGCACCATCCGCGAGTCGGCGTATCGGATGCTCGTCAAGCTTCTCGACGGCAAGACGGCTCGGACCCGGCTGCTGGACGGGTTGAGCGGCGATGAGCTCATCGCCCGTGGCGAGACATACACCGCCGACAACCTCCGCGGGGTCTCCTTCGACCAGTATGAGAAGGTCACCGTCGATGGCGAGCCTGAGGTTGAGGAGAAGGTCTGGAACCTGGTCGATCGGGTTCGGGAGAAGGAGGACCAGATCCGGGAGCGCTTCCAGGCCAAGATCGATCGTCTTCAGAAGGGCGACGAGCTCTCGCCGGGCGTCATCAAGCTGGTCAAGGTCTATGTCGCCATCAAGCGCAAGCTTCAGCCTGGTGACAAGATGGCTGGTCGTCACGGGAACAAGGGCGTCGTCAGTCGGGTGCTCGCTGCGGAAGACATGCCCTACCTCGAGGACGGGACGCCGGTTGACATCGTGCTCAACCCGCTGGGCGTGCCTTCGCGGATGAACGTCGGTCAGGTCCTGGAGACCCACCTTGGGTGGGCGGCCCGGTGTACGGGGAAGATGATCAACCAGATGATCGAAGAGCAGCGCGCAGGCGAAGAGCTGCGGCAGTATCTGCTGGGCGCCTTCCCGCGCTCGCCGGAGGTCCTCAAGTTCGTCGAGGGGGCCAGCCACGAGCAGCTCATCGCGTTCGGCAAGAAGTATAAGGACGGCCTGACCACGGCGACGCCGGTGTTCGCTGGAGCGACCGAGGCGGAGATCAAGTCGGCGTTGGTCCATGCGGGCCAGGACGCGGACGGCCGCAGCATCCTGTACGACGGCCGGACCGGTGAGGCGTTCGCCAACCGGGTGACGGTGGGCGTCATGTACGTCCTGAAGCTGCACCACCTGGTCGATGAGAAGATCCATGCGCGGAGCATCGGACCCTACAGCCTGGTCACCCAGCAGCCGCTGGGTGGGAAGGCGCAGTTCGGTGGCCAGCGCCTTGGTGAGATGGAGGTCTGGGCCCTGGAGGCCTACGGCGCCGCCTACTGCCTCCAGGAGTTCCTCACCGTCAAGTCCGATGACGTCGCAGGTCGGACCCGTATGTATGAGTCCATTGTCAAGGGCGAGAACGTCCTGGAGGCAGGGCTGCCGGAGAGCTTCAACGTCCTGGTCAAAGAGCTCCAGGCGCTGGCGCTCGACGTCGAGCTTATCGAAGACAAGGAGGTGCTCCGTCAGTGATGTCAGTCGACGCCGCTGATGGGGCCGCGGCCCCTCCCCACCTTTTGATCGCCTCCTCCCTTTCTTTTCCAAGCGTCTGCTAAACGCTGGCGCTCACGCAGGAGATCCTCGTGAAGGAAATCTACAATATCTTCGAGAAGCCGAAGAACCCTCTCAACTACGTGGCCGTCCGGATCGGACTGGCCTCGCCGGATAAGATCCGCGCCTGGTCCCATGGAGAGGTCAAGAAGCCCGAGACCATCAACTACCGGACGTTCAAGCCTGAAAAAGACGGCCTGTTCTGTGCCCGGATTTTCGGACCCGTCAAGGACTACGAGTGCCTTTGCGGCAAGTACAAGCGGATGAAGCACCGCGGCATCACCTGTGAGAAGTGCGGTGTTGAGGTCATCCAGTCCAAGGTCCGTCGTCAGCGCCTGGGCCATATTGACCTGGCGACGCCGGTGGCCCACATCTGGTTCCTCAAGAGTCTGCCCAGCCGAATCGGTAACCTCCTCGACATCTCGCTGAAGGATCTGGAGAAGGTCCTGTACTGCGAGTCGTATATGGTCACCAATCCTCTGGAGACCACGCTGAAAGAGGACGAGATCCTCAGCGAGGAAGACTACCGTGAGGCCATCGAGACCTTCGGCTATGGAGCCTTCGAGGTCGGCATGGGCGGTGAGGTCATCCGCGACGCGCTCGCCAAGATGGACATCCCGCTCATCTACGATGAGCTGCGCACCCGGATGCGAGAGACCTCTTCGGAGGCCCAGCGTCGGAAGATCGCCAAGCGCCTGAAGATCGTCAACGCCTTCAAGGAGAGCGGCAACCGCACCGAGTGGATGATGCTGGAGGTGATTCCGGTTCTTCCCCCGGACCTGCGCCCGCTGGTTCCCCTGGACGGTGGCCGGTTCGCGACCAGCGACCTCAACGATCTGTACCGCCGGGTCATCAACCGGAACAACCGGCTGCGTCGTCTTCAGGATCTCAACGCGCCGGAGATCATCATCCGCAACGAGAAGCGGATGATGCAGGAAGCGGTGGACGCGCTGTTCGACAACGGCCGCCGTGGCAAGACCTTCACCGGTCCGAACAAGCGCCCCCTCCGGTCGCTGTCCGACATGCTCAAGGGCAAGAACGGTCGTTTCCGTCAGAACCTGCTGGGCAAGCGCGTCGACTACTCTGGCCGCTCGGTCATCGTCGTCGGCCCTGAGCTTCGGCTCCACCAGTGCGGCCTTCCCAAGAAGATGGCGCTGGAGCTGTTCAAGCCGTTCATCTACAACAAGCTCGAAGAGCGCGGCCTGGTCAATACGATCAAGGCGGCGAAGAAGATGGTCGAGCAGCAGAACGAGGCGGTCTGGGACGTCCTGGATGAGGTCATCAAGGAGCACCCGGTGATGCTGAACCGCGCGCCGACGCTGCACCGTCTCGGGATGCAGGCGTTCGAGCCGGTGCTGACCGAGGGCAAGGCCATCCAGCTCCACCCGCTGGTGTGTACGGCGTTCAACGCCGACTTCGACGGTGACCAGATGGCGGTCCACCTTCCGCTGTCCATCGAAGCGCAGATCGAAGCCCGGGTCCTGATGATGTCGACCAACAACATCCTCAGCCCGGCGCACGGCCGCCCGATCATCCGTCCGAGCCAGGACGTCGTCCTGGGCTCCTACTACATGACGCGCGCCCGGGTGAACGCCCGTGGTGAGGGCCGGGTGTTCTCTTCTCCGGATGAGGTCCTGGCCGCTTATGACGGTGGTGAGGTCCACCTGCAGGCACGGGTGAAGGTCCGCCTGCCGGTCCCGCCGGTCCGCGAGCGCATCGCCACCCGGCTCCAGGACCTGGGTGACACTCACCTGTTCCTCGGCATTGACCGTGAACGGGACAGCGCATCGTACATCTATATGTATCGTGGCGTCGCCCGTGAGATCCCGGCTGGCGAGATGCCCGGAGAGCTTCCATCGCTCGGCGGCGACTTGATGGTCAGCATCGACGGTGCGCCGGTCACGCCCACCGCTTCGGCGATCGCGACCATCCAGCTCCACCACCGAAACGGCGGAGCAGAGCCGGTTTCTGGCTGCTGGACGATGGCGGCCTCTCACATCGGCGAGGGCGCTCCCCTTCCGGGGGCTTATGACCCGGACGGCAACGCCCTGGAGATGGAAGACATCGAAGGCGACAGCTACGTCATCCGGGTGATCAAGCTGCCCAAGCTGCGCAACAACGGCCGGGTGCTGGCTTCGGTTCAGCTCAAGGTGGACGCTGCCGACGGTGGGTTCTTGATCGACGCACGGTTCAGCTCAAACCATCGCTTTCAGCTTCTTCAGACCGTGGTCAACACGCTCCGCGAGAAGTATGGCGAGGACCTCGTCCTGTTGTCTGTCCCTGCTGGTTTCTTCGGCTTCGAAGGTCGTCTTCCGGCGAGCACGGACGGTGATCTGGTCGACACCACGGTCGGCCGCGTCATGTTCGGCACCATCGTCCCGCCAGAGGTGCCCTTCGAGCTGGCCAACCGTCCGCTCGGGAAGAAGGCCCTCGGCGAACTCATCGACAAGTGCTACCGCGTCTGCGGCGCCAAAAAGACTGTCCTGTTCGCGGATGCGCTGATGGGCATGGGCTTCGGGCAGTCGACGGAGGCCGGCATCTCGATCTGCATCGACGATATGCACATCCCGAGCACCAAGCCTGAGATCCTTGACAAGGCCCAGGACGAAGTCCTGGAGACCGAGAACCAGTACAACGATGGCCTCATCACCATTGGTGAGAAGTACAACAAGGTCGTCGACATCTGGAGCAAGGTCACCGACAAGGTCACCAAGGATCTCATCAAGGAGATCAGCTACGACATCGTCGAGAACCGCGATGGTGAAGCGGAGAAGCAGGACTCGTTCAACTCGATCTTCATGATGGTTGACTCGGGCGCGCGTGGTTCACAGACGCAGATTCGCCAGCTGGCGGGGATGCGTGGTCTGATGGCCAAGCCCTCTGGTGAGATCATCGAGACACCGATCACGGCGAACTTCCGTGAGGGTCTGACGGTCCTCCAGTACTTCATCTCGACGCACGGCGCGCGCAAGGGTCTCGCCGATACCGCGCTGAAAACGGCCAACTCCGGCTATCTGACCCGTCGACTGGTCGATGTCGTCCAGGACTTCATCGTCACCGCACGCGACTGTGGGACGACGGAGGGCATGGAGATGTCGAGCCTCATCGAGGGCGGTGAGATCATCGAGCACGTCGGTGAGCGCGTCCTCGGCCGTGTCGCCGCGGAAGACATCCTCGATCCCTACAGCGACGAGATCCTGGTGCCCCGCAACGGCATGCTCGATGAGCACGCGGTGGACAAGCTCATCCAGGCGGGCGTTGAGCGGGTGGTGATCCGCTCGGTGCTCTCCTGCGAGATGCGCTGGGGCGTCTGTGCGATGTGCTACGGTCGCGACCTCGCGCGCGGTAAGCTGGTCAACATCGGCGAGTCGGTCGGCGTCATCGCGGCGCAGTCCATCGGCGAGCCGGGCACCCAGCTGACGATGCGGACCTTCCACATCGGTGGTGCGGCGTCGGGTGGTGCTGCGGAGTCCTCGCTGGAGCTGAAGAACAGCG
>JBCBLB010000811.1:0-3985 GCA_038520555.1 Myxococcota bacterium
TCTGCTGAAGGGAACGATGGGTGAAGGTCAACTGGATCGGCGCTGCAAGCACCGTGGACCATTGTGAAGTCACGCCTCGGCCTGTTGATGGTGCTGCTGATGTCGCTCCAGGCAGCATGGGCGCTGTTCACCGGGGCGTGACTTCACAATGGTCCACGGTGCTTGCAGCGCCGATCCAGTTGACCTTCACCCATCGTTCCCTTCAGCAGATTTCGCCGCTCACCGATTGTCTACCTTCAGAGCATCAAACGTTGTGACGATAATGGGCGCTACAACCTGTTACCTCGTCGTGAGGTTGTCTTTCATACCAAGAAGATGTCCGACAATATGGAGCAAGCGGTGGATCTTCTTCTGGCTTCGGCCTTCCGATATGGGGCGTGGGCGCACACATCCGATGTCATCCTCTTCTCCGCGGAGCACGTCACGATCGAAGATCGTGACGTGCGCGCCCCGGGCGTGCTGAACCTGATCGATGAAACGGTGCTGGGCATGATCGCGGAGGGCACCCTGCGGTGCGATCGCTCCGTGTGCACCATCGAGGTCGAGGGGGAGCCCAGATGGTCAGTGCCACGGCCCGACCCGACAGAGAGGTGGATCTGTGTTCCCCTCGGCGATGGGACGGATCACTGTGTCTGGCTCTACATCGAGGAGCCGGACGCGCCCTGATCGCAGCGACGCGCGCGGTTTCACCCGCGGGCTTGTTGGAGGCGTCGATGATCGGCGATGAAGTCGGGGCTGATCATCGAGCGGTGCGCCTCAAGGAGGGCCTGAGCGCAGCGGGCGGACTGGTGGTAGGCGTCCTCGTCTGTGTCGAGCAGCTGCATCCGGGCGAGGTGGTACAGGAAGTCGGTCTCGGGTTCGGGGATCGGGAAGCGCGCATGCATCCGATCGAGCAGCGCCATCCCTTCTTCGCGGGGGAGCATCGGAGCCAGCAGGGCAGCCCAGGAGAACGCGATCGCGCCAGACTGGAGGCGCTCCATCTCCGAGAGCGCGTGCTCCATGGCGGCGCGGGCGTCATCGATCGCGCCGGCGCGCCGGTGAAGCAGCCCCTCCAGCCCGGTGAGCGCGGCATGAGCGCGGGGGCGGTTGAGGTGCTCGGCCTCGATCTTGGCGGACTCCAGCCATCCCCAGGACTCTTCGGGGCGTTCAGCGACCATCGCGAGGCGACCGAGCTCGAGCAGCGCCTCCATCACGGTCAACCGCGAGCCCCTGCGCTGGGCCTCCTGGAGGGCGAGCGTAAGAATCTGTTCGGCCTCATCGAGGCGTCCCTGGATGGTCTGGATCCGCCCCAGCAGGACCTGGATGCCCGCCTTCGGCAGCTCCATCGATTCGCAGAGCGTGAGTCCATGGTGAAGGTGCTGCTCAGCCAGATCCGGCCGCCGGTCATGCAGGCAGACATAGGCGAGGACCCGACGCGCCCGATACGCCAACATCGGCGCATCAACGTGTACCAGCAGCGCCAGCGCCCGCTGTCCCATCGGACGCGCCTGGGCGTGGGTGGCCATATGAAGGTGATCGAACAGCTGAAACAGCAGCAGAGACGCTTCATATTCGGGCAGGCTCTCCTGAGCGAGCAGCGCCTGGAGGGCGTCGATCCGATCCTGCTGCGCTTCGATGTCGCCGGAGTCGTAGCTGTAGTAGACCTGCTGGAGGCGAACCTCAGCGAGGAGCCGGGGGCTGCCCGAGAGCGCCGCCGCGGCCTCAGCGCGCTCCAGTATCGCCGCGATATCTGCCTTGGCGTTCCCCAGGCGCAGCAGGAGCTGGGCCTGGAGCTTCGGCGAGGTCGAGAGCTGTCCAATGAGCGGCAGGAGGATGGGCTTGATCCGCCGCGGGTCTCCGTAGCGCTCCTCCAGCATCCCCAGCACCACGCCACACTGCCCGGCGAGCTGGCGTTCTCCGTTCGCGGCAGCCCAGCGGGTCACTGCGCGGAGGGTGGTGAGATATGACCGCCAGCGACGGGCGGTCTTGTGCCAGGTCCGCGTCTCACGCGGCGCATCAGGGAGGAGGTCGTAGCCTGCGCGGAAGTAGAGCGCCTGCCGCTGCCGCGCCCCATCCTTCAGCCCGGGCTGCTCCTCCAGCTTCTCTCGGCTATACGCCCGCACCAGCGGCGGCATCTGAAACTGCAGCTGCCCGGACCGCCGGTTCCTCTGGAGCAACCCCCGGGAGACCAGCAGCTCGATGTCGTCCAAAGACGCCCCGTCGCCGGGCCCCATCGCCTCGACGGCGTCCACGGACAGCGCGACATCGTATAGGGCCAGCGAGGCCAGAAGATCCCGGGCCGAGGGCGGCAGCATCGACCAGCTCACGTCCAGGCATGCGCGCATCGAGCGGTGACGGGGATGACGCCCCGGATCCCGGGTGCGCAACACGTTGAGCGCCGAGTCCAGTCGCGCCCGGAGCCCAGCGGGTCCCAGCAGCGTCAGCCGCGCCCCCGCCAGCTCCAGCGCCAGCGGCAATCCCCCCGTCGCCTCAATGATCGCGGTGATGTCGGCTTCCTGATCTGGGGAAACCGAGAACGTCGGATCGGCGTGTGTCGCGGCGGCGAGCAGCAGCGCACGGCTGGCCGGCGCGTCGGTCTCCAGCGGGGCCAGCCGGATGATCCGTCCGTCCAGGCGAGGGAGGGGGATCATCGAGGTCACCAGCACCCGAAGAAGGGGAGCGGCCTTGAGCCATCCCTGCACCCGCTCTGCCAGCGCATCCACGATCCGCTCGACGCCGTCAAGGACCAGGAGCAGCGCGCCCATCGCGTCCAGCGCCGCGCCCAGCGCACGGCGTGAATCGCTCGGCGCGCGCTCCATCCCGATCTCCCGTGCGATGGCCTCGCAGGCATCGTCGATATTATCGATTTCAGCCAGAGACACAACGCGCCACTGGCGCATCTGCGCGGTCGGGGAGCGCCGTGCCAGGTACGCCTGGACCAGCGCGCTCTTGCCCACGCCCCCAGGGCCGACCAGCGTCACGATCCGACCACCGGACGCCACCGCCTCTTGGAGGGCCCGCAGCCCAACTTCCCGACCCTCGAAGAACGGATCGTCTTCAGCAGCAGGCGGGCGGAGCACGAGCCGATATCCTTTTCCGCGCTTGGAGAGCAGGGCTTGAGGGGATCGGGGATCCGCCTCGATCTTCTGTCGCAGACGAGAGATCGCCTGGACCAGGGCGCGGCGGCTGGCACCATCCAACACACCCCGGCACAGCGCAGCCGGTTCGATCAGTCTGCCACCAGCACCGGCGAGGGATTCGAGCAGCGCCGCCTCCTGGCTCGTCAGCCGATGACGCTCTCCAGCCCGCCACACCTCTAGCCGATCGAGGTCGACGATGGCGCCCCCCTCCAACGCAAGCGGCGGCCGCGCCGCGCGCGGGGTGTCGGGCCGGACCAGGCGATACCCCTCACCGTGGGCGGTCAGCAGGCAGCGCGGATCGCGGGGATCGACCTCGATCTTATCTCTCAGCCGGCTCACAGCAGAGTCGATGGCGCGGGTCAAGACGGCATCCGCATACCCCCACACCTCGCGCTGCAGCTCATCGCGGGAGACGTCTTCGCCAGGACGCTGGGCGAGATAACGGAGAAGACCCACCTCGCGAGAGGTCAACGCGACAGGCCCCCCCGAGGCCAGACGCAACACACCCGCGCTGAGGTCGACGGTTCCCGTCATCACACGGATGGTCTTCGCGGTCACAGCCGCCCCTCCGAAGATGCCGCTCTGGCAGTGAAAGATATCATCATTTCTGGTACCGCTCAGGTGGGTCCCAGGACCATATGAGCCTGTAACATCCTGATACCGACGGATACCCCCATCTCGAAACAGAGAGGGCGCGACTGCAGGGATCACCGTCACGACGCGGCTCGCACAGGCCTGACCGGCTCTGGGATGCTCATCATCGCCGGTGCAGCTTCACCGCAAGTCCGGAATCACTCAAGCATGATGACAATCATCTTTCTAAAATCATCTTCCTAAAATCATCGTTTGACCAAATATATAACTCA
>JBCBLB010000045.1:0-23741 GCA_038520555.1 Myxococcota bacterium
CTCCATCTGGGTCGGGGTGACGCCGACCGAGCTGACCACCCCCATGTAGCGCTGCTCGCCCAGCGCCTCGAAGGCGACCTCTGCGGGATCGCCGCGGCGAACCTGCGAGATGATCGCCTCGGGCGCGGCGACCTTCACGTCGATCCCATCTCCCAGGGTCAGGGAGATGGCCGGGCGCCCGGGCGACGCGTTCTCTCCTTCGGAGACCATCACATCGGCGACGGTGCCGCTCTGGACCGCGAGCAGTTTTGCATACTCGATCTGGGAGCGGGCCATCTTGACCCGCTGAGAGGCGCTGGAGACCTGTGCCTGGGATCCTTCATACGAGGCCCGCGCGCTCTCCAGCTGGCTCTGCGAGATCTGCTGGTTGACATAGAGTTCTCGTGCCCGGTCGTAGCCGGACTTCGCCTGACGAGACTGCGCGATCGCTGCAGAGAGGCCCGCCTGTGCGTCTCGAAGCTGGAGCTGGTAGTCGCTGTCATCCAGCGACGCCAGCAGCGCCCCGGCGTCGACGGTGTCGCCCACCGAGACGGCGACCTGGTTGATGGTGCCGGAGACCTTGAAGCTCATCACCGAGCTGTTGGCCGCCTGGGCGCTGCCGGACAGGACGCGCTTTCGCTGGCCGGCCGCCTCGCCGACCACGACCGTGCGGACCGGTCGCAGCGGAGGCTCCACGTCGCCGGGGTCTTCCGCGCCACAGCCGCTCAGCGTGAGCGCGCCGATCGCGATGAATGCCCAGCCGCGGAGCGCGCGTGGATACTGGAGAGGGGGTGGGATGGGGAGAGGCCGTATCATGGCTGCGTTCCTTGTTCAGCGGACGGGTTGGCGTTCTGTACAGCAGGTTGAAGCTGAGAGAGGAGCGCCGCGCGCGCCTCTTCGTCCCAGTAGACATGAAGCGCGTTGATGGACCGCATGGTCTCCAGCAGCTCCAGATGCAGCGCCAGGAGCGCGTCGACTTCGGCGATTTCAGCCGAGAGCGCCGTGGAGCGCGCGTTGATGATGTCCAACATCGTGGTCGCCCCCAGGGCATAGGCGTCGTTGGTCAGCGCGTAGGCCTGCACCGCAGCGTCTCGGGAGTTCCCTGAGAGCCGAAGCTGCTGAACCGCGGACGCCGTGCCGACACACGCCGCGCGGACCCGAAGGGAGAGGATGTTGGTGAGGTCACGCTGCTGGATCTCCAGCTGCGTCAGCTCCGCCTTCGAGCGCTGGACAGCGGCGACGCGGGCGCCGCCGTTCATGATCGGGATCGACGCTGAGATCCCGATCATCCAATTCAATTCATCGGCTTCAGGCAGCTCTACCGAGGCCAGATCGAGGGGATCGCCGGTCAGCTCGCCCAGCTCCTGTGCGAGGGCGGTAAAGTTGGGATCAAGCTCCAGCGTATCGGGATCGGTGCGCTCGAAATTGTAGAGGACAGTTCCACGAAAGCCGACGTCTGGCGAGTAGAAGGCCCGCTTCGACATCGAGAGCCCGCGCTCCTGGGCGGCGATCGCGGCGTTCAGGGATTGAAGCTCTGGGGAGCGTTCCAGCGCCAGCGACGCCATGATCTCCGAGAAGCGGTCGAAGCTGCTTGGGTTATCGATGAGCGCGAGGACCGCTCTGCTGCCTGCGGGCACTGCAGAGGTCGGGTCCGCGGTCATGGGCGCATCCAGCGGCCGGTTCAGCAGTCGGTTGAGGTTCAGCTCCGCCTGGCGCCGCTGCGCATTGGACGAGACCATCTGCTGCTGCGCGCTGGCGATCTCGGCCTCCAGGCGAAGCACCTCGCTGATGTTCGACGCGCCGAGCTCCACCCGAACCCGGGCCAGATCCAGCTGTGTGCGGGCGCGGCGGACATCTTCCCGGCGAAGGGCTTCGATGTTCTTCGCCCGAAGCAACGAGAGGTACGCTGCGCCGATTTCTACGGTCGTGTCGAGCTGTTCGCCTTCCAGCCGAGCGATCCGCGACCGCTGCAGATCGCGCTGGATCTTCACATTCGCCGCCGCGCCGTCGGACCAGAGGAGCTGCTGGACGTTCAGCTGGCCGTTCCAGGACTGCTCGGGCACGATCCCGAAGGTCGCATCGGCCTGATCGGGGTCGATCTGTGAGACGGTGGTCGATGCGTCGATCTGAGGCAACCAGTTGGACCACGCAGAGCGGACATCGGCCTGCCCGGCGGCGATGGCATACTCGTCGTCCAGGATGGAGAGGCTCTCGTTCTCTGCGGCCTGCAGCACTGCAGAGAGCGGCACTGGCGCCATCTCCACATCCAACCCGACGATCTCTGCTTCGATGAGGATGCTCCACGGCGGAGAGATCTGGAGGGTCTGGAGGGTGCTGGCGTTGAGGGTCAGCAGACCGCGGGTGTTGTAGTGGACAGGCAGATCCGAGAGGCGCTCTCCAAGCAGCGCGCGCTGAACGTTGAGGCCGGTGAGGCGGGCCAGCCGGGTCTGGGGCGCATCTGACGCGACCGCGCCCATGATGCCCTGTTCGACATCCACCATCCCCACCATCGAGAAGCTTGGAAGCCCTCTCTGCAGGAGGGCGTCGCTCAAGGCTGCGCGCTGTGTGGCCGAGAACGTGAACAGCGGCGTGAGGTAGACCGCGTCGACGTCTGCGGGCAGGTTCTCCAGCGCGCTCTGCGCGTCGGACGCGACGGGGACGATGGTGAGGTCGAAGCCTTCGGGCTCGGGGACCGACTCCTCCAACAAGGCGACGAGCTCTTCTTCGACCAGCACGGCCAGGGAGTCGAACGCAGTGACCGTCGCGAAGGCGTCGATGTCCCGAATGAACGTGTCTGGTGAAGACAGGTAGTGGAAGTTGGTCTTTCCAGATGTGCCCTGTTCGGTTCGGGGAATCCCCAGGAGCCGAGGGGCGACGACGAGGGGGGCGAAGACCGGCTTCTGAAGCCGATCGCGATGGCTGGCTTCCCATGAGGCGGACAGCCCCATCGCCAGAACCAGATCGACGTCCCGGTCGGCGAGGAGATCATCCAGGTGTGCAGAGACGCTCTCCTGGGTCCAGTCTCCGGTCCGCTGTGCGGACGCTGGGAATCGAATCTCGAAGTCTGCGCTGTTGATCCGTGAGATCTCTTCGATGAACTCTGGAAGGAGCTCTTCGAGGGCTCCGGGACCATCGGTGACGACACCGATGACCACCTCAGGCGCCGACCACGCCACAGACACGCCCAGTAGGGCAAAAAGCATAACGTTCTCCAGGTTCTCCAGGGAAACCGAACCGAATTCGCGATCATCTCAGAGATGTCTTACTGAACGCGACGGAACACTCTCTTGACCGTCGCATTCTGATCGCCAGACTTCAGGTTGATCGTGACGTTCAGGGTATTCCCATCCTGGGAGAGGGTGCGGCTCGCGGTGACGATCCCGGTCCCCGCCTCGCCGACTGGCGTCGAACCGGAAGACACCAATGTCTCTCCGCGCCACTGCGTCTTCAGCGTCACATTCTGGCCCGCCGGGTTCCTGGTGGTGTGCGGCTGATTGTTGAAGAGGAGGACCTGATCGATGGTTCCGAGCGCGTTGGAGTAGGTCACCGTCATCCGATCTGCGCCCTGGACGATCGCAAACGACTTGTCCAGCGTCGACGCCATTTGCCGCTTTGCCCAGGACACTTCTTGCATATCGAAGATCGGGGTCATGCTCTCTGAGGCGCTCGAGTCCAGCGTCCACTGGCCGGAGAAGTCCGCACCGAGCGCCCGAAGCGGTGTCAGAATTGCGAGAAAGATCACGGCGAGAACGACGTTCTTCATGGGTACCTCTGTTGAGTTTGCGAAGCACCCTCAAGATAAGGGGATGCGCATTCGCCAACAGTAGAAAGACATCGACAAGACGTGTCGAAACTCATCGACACCGCGCACCATCTGTCCTCAATACACAAGGCGCAACGCCAGCTCATATGATGCAGGCCGGTGTTCTCTTCGATAGCGGGCAGTCATACGAAGAATCAGGCTTCCCGACTGAATTTCAACGCGAGGTGGACCAGAGAGGCGATGTCTTCCACGCCGAGCTTCTCAAAAATCCGCATTCGATAGGTGCTCACCGTCGATGCGGCGACACCGATCGTATAGGTGATCTCCTTATTGGACTTTCCTTCTGCGAGGAGCTGAAAGACTTCGTACTCCCTGCCGGACAGCTTCATCAACGGGTTGTTGATCAAGGCTTCGTCCCGCGCCATCGACGTCCCCAGCTCAGAGCTGACGTCCTCGCTCCGGGAGAGCGCAGGGCTTAAGAGATCAATTGCCCGCTGTGTCCCCTCTGGCGCGTCGTCTTTCGCGTGCTGAACGCGGACGAGCGCTTCGACGGCCAACCGGATCCGCTCGTTGACATCGAGCCGTAGCTGCTTTGCGAGCCCATGGTCGCGATCCTCGCGGCTTTCTAACCAGCGGCGGGTCTGCTCATAGAGCTGCTCGTTCTGCAGTCGCACCAGTCGCTGAAGACGCTCCCGTTCTTCCGTAATTTTCCGACGTTCTTCCAATTCATTTCGAAGCTGCATGGTGGCTTGTTCGATCTGCTGCTGCAGCAGGTCGGCGTGTCGTTCGATTTGTCGTTGTTGTAGAACGAGCTGGAGATGGGTTCGCACCCGCGCCAGCAGCTCCCGGGCTTCGAAGGGTTTGGTGATGTAGTCGACACCGCCGAGGGCGAAGGCTTTCAGCTTGTCTTCGAGATCTGCGCGCGCGGTCATATAAATGACCGGGATGTCGGATGTCGCCGGGTTGGCCTTGAGCCGTCGACAGGTCTCATAGCCGTCGATGCCCGGCATCTGAATGTCCAACAGGATGAGGTCGGGCTGGGTGTGGAGGGCGCGTCGAAAGCCCATATCACCGCTCCGCGCTGTCAAAACGACATAAGCGTAGTCGGACAGGTGCATCGAGGCGACCTTGAGGTTGGTCACGTTGTCATCGATGATGAGAATCTGGGGTGGTTGGTCATTCACCGTTCAGGCCTCGTCATGGGATGGCTCCAATAACTCTAGAATTGCGGTATCTTCGAACTCTTCAGCCAGTTGCTGGAGACGGGTCATGAACGGAGAGAGGGTCGGCTGTTTCTCTGCCAGCGCCCCTGCCCGCCGCACGATCTCTCGCATGTCTCCCCGCATCGCGCTCTCTCGCAGCCATTCGATGGCGTTCGCATCCGGCCGCATCATCGGGGCCGCTTCTTCTGGAGAGGGCGCCCCTTGTGGGACCCGGACGCCGACGGGCAGCCGCACCCATGCCGTCGTGCCCTCCCCCAGTGTGCTGTCCAGCCCGATCTCACCGCCCATCGCGGTGAGGATGCGGCGGCTGATGGAGAGGCCCAGCCCGCTCCCGGCGGCGCGCATCTGCTCATCGCCAAGCTGCGCAAAGCGTTCGAAGACCGTCTCCAATTGGTCTGGCGGGATTCCAACGCCTGTATCCTGCACAGTGATATGAAGCGCATCGCTGTGTTCTGCGTCAAAATGAAGTCTTATGCTGCCATGCGTCGTAAACTTCAACGCGTTCCCAATCAGATTGATCAAGACCTGTCGAAGTCTCTTTTCATCGACGAGGACATGAACCGGGGTTTCAGGTGTGACATGAAAATCCAGCGGCAAGCCTTTCTCCTGTGCCTTGGGAAGAAACAGGAGGATGATGCCGTGTCCGAACTCATGGAGGTCGATCCAGGCGGGTCGGAGCGTCATGCGTCCCGCCTCGATCGAGGCGTTGTCCAGGGAGTCATTGATCAACCCGACGAGCTGCAGGCTGTTGTCGAGGATGATGGAGAGGCCTTCCCGGCTCTCTCGGCTCAGCTCGGGGGCATCGATCAGTCGCCGCGCATAGCCGATGATGGCGTTCATCGGTGTGCGGAGCTCATGGCTCATGGTGGCCAGCATGGCGCCTTTGGCCTCGCTGGTCGTCTCCAGGACGGTCCGCTGGCGCTCCTCCTTGAGCAGCTGTTCGAGCACCGAGCGGAACAACTGACCGATCAAGGCGGTCATACCTGCAATTGCACCGATCGCCAGTCCTCTTCGCAGCGCCTCTCCCCAGCTTGTCACGGCGTCGGCCAGGCTCTGCGGCGCCGTAAACTCCACCATGTACGGAAGGGACACATGAAACAGGATCAGGTACTGGAGGATGCACCATGCGCCGATGCTGAGGGTAAATCGAGGATGTAACAGCACCCCACTGAAGACGATCATCGCGGTCATGGACAGGGGCATCAGCCCGCTGTTCATGGCGATCAGCTGAAGGGGCTCCAACCACAGATGAAGGAGCCCGACGACCAGTGGCAGGCTGCTCATGACCGCGACCAGAATCGCGGTCATCCGAAACGTGAGCGCCTCTCGCCGTCCGAGAAACCAGATGATGAGGCTCAGCGGCGTCGCCACCCCCAGCAGAAACACCCGGGGAATCATCGGCAGCTGCCACCGCGCGTCCCCCGTCACCATATCTGCGAGGCCGCCGACAACGATGCCTGAGACGATGATAATCGAGACCGTCAAGCCGGCGGTGGCGAGCGGTTGATTGGCCCGGGCGAGCACCGCCATCTCAATTTCCACTTGAGACGGATCTGGCTGTGGTGGGGCGCGCATTGAGGCGTATTGTAGGCCCTTGCGAGCGGTGATGCCATGTGAACACGGAGCTGCATCTCCTCTATTGGCCAATGTAGGGAGATCGCGGAAGAACGGCTGTCGAAGAGGGCTGTCGAAATTCGTCGACATGCTGTCGCGACATCGATGTCCGGCCTTGCCCCCACCCATTGCTGATCGCTCCGATCCATACGGGTTGGAACGTGTCTTGCTGAAGACCTCACCGTTCCCCCCTGAACGGAGAGACCTTCATGAGACGCCCCTGGCTGCTGCTCCCCCCCCTCCTCCTGGGCTGTGATGGCGGCGGAGAGGACTCTGGCGCCCCGGATGCCAGTGTTCAGACCTTCGAGATCAGCGATCACCGGTTCCCTTGCGTCGGAGAAGCGGTGCGGCTCTGTATGCAGATCAATGGGAGCTACTTCTACGATGAGATCAGCGGGTTCTCCTTCCAGTGGGGGACCGCCTCGACGGCGACGGTGTCGATCACCCCGATCGACGATCCGCCCGCGGATGGTTCGAGCGCGCGCTACGAACTCATCGAGGTTGTCGAGACCCAGGTGGCATCACCGGGCGACACCTTCGACTGGTCGCTGGACACCTCGCTCGCCCAGAGCGGCTACATCCCGTACCTGGACATGGAGACCATGACGCTCCTCGACGGGCACCCCTTCACCTGCGCCGATGCGAACATCTGCGACACCCTCTCAGACGCCATCGACGCGGGAGAGATCGTCTCGTTGACCTTCGCCTTCGGCGATCCGGTCGATGGCGCCCTTGAGATCATCGCCGCCGAGCGCTGAGCCGCCCTGGCTCTGACGACGAACAGAAAAAGGTCCCCGGCTGTGACGGAACCTGAGCCAACGACACGAACGGAGTACCACCCTCCTGTCCTGGAATGAGGTCTGCCATGTCATCTCTCCTTCTCGCACTGACCCTGATGTTCTCTGCTGCGAACGCTGCTTATCCTCCCCTGAAGGCTGCGACGCCGACGGTGGTGGTCGACGACATCACGCCACAGGGGTGGGGGCTGATGCAGGTGGCGGGCGCCCCGATCACCGGCACCTTCACCCCCACCGCTGCAGACATCGCGGGCATGACCGATGCCGCGTTGATGAAGCACCTTGCGGGCCGGACCGGTCGTGAGGCCCGCCTGTTGAAGCGCCTGCAGACGGGCGCCGATCCCTACCGGCGCAGCGGCGGCCGTTATGTCCGACAGGTCATCGGCGTCGAGGCCGGCGGAGCGCGATACATCTTCGCCAACTACGTCTATGTCACCGCGGAGGAGGATCGGAGCTGGACCGACACGCCCGTGATCGTGCGCGATGGCGGATCGGACTTCTTCGAGTTCTTCTATCAGCCGTCCACCCAGACCATCCACGATCTGAGGGTGCACGGAGAAGCCTGAGGTTCTCTGTTGGCGTCTCGCATGGGATGGGGCGGTCGGGGTATCTTTGCGGTATGCGGCTGTCACCGGGCATGCAGGTCGATCGGTATATCGTGGAATCCCTTCTTGGAACGGGTGGATTTGCAGAGGTCTGGCAGGTACGGCACGTTTTGTTGGGGACACGATACGCGCTGAAGATCCTGACCCATAAGAACATGGCGCTTCACGCCCGATTGTTGGAGGAGGGCCGGGCGCAGAACCAGCTGACACACCCCAACCTGCTGCCGGTCCGCGAGATCCTCGATCTCTCTGACCAACCGGCGTTGTTGATGCCGTTGATTGAGGGGCCCTCGCTGGCGGAGCTGTTGAAGGTGACGCGCCCGCCTGCAGACGCGTCCCTGGCCCTGATCCGGGGGATCGCGGCGGGGCTTGGCCATGCACACGCCCATGGCTTCGTGCACCGCGATCTCAAGCCGGGCAACGTCCTGCTCGACTGGCAACACGAGCGGATCGTGCCGCGGATCGCGGATTTTGGGATCGCGCGCCGCCAACGCGATCCCAGCGATCTCTTCTGGACCCGCTCGGGCATCTTCCTGGGCACGCCTGCCTACGCCGCCCCAGAGCAGCTTCGGGACACCGCCTCTGTCGATGCACGGGCTGATCTCTTCGCCCTCGGCGTCATCATGGTGGAGCTGTTCACCGGACACCGGCCGTTTGTGAAGAACGATACGCCCGATACGCCCAACCTGGACGGCCTGCCTGAACCGCTGAGGCCGCTGGTGACCCGCATGTTGGCGGCACAGCCTGCGGCCCGCCCGCCAGACTGCGCGGCGGTGCTTCGTGCGTTACCATCGGCCCAACCCGGTGTTCTGGAGACCGGTCCGCTCATGGCATTGTTCAAGCGGTTCGTGGATGAGAAGACGGTCCTGCCCCCCTCCATCATCTCTCGAACGGTGAACCCGCCGGCCCCGGAGGCGTCCCCCCACAACCTCCCGGCGGCCCGAGATGCGTTCTTCGGACGTCACCATGACATCGACACGCTGCGAGCGGCGCTGGGATCCGGGCAGCGGCTGATCACGCTCACCGGCCCCGGCGGCGCGGGCAAGACCCGACTGGCCATCGAGACCGGACGGACGCAGCTGGGCGCCTGGCCGGGTGGGGTCTGGTTCGTCGATCTTGTGGAGGCGACCGACGTCGCCCGGATCCAGGAGGCGGTCGCCCGTTCCCTGGGCGTGCAGCTCCAAAGCGATCCGACCCAGATCCTTCAGACCGCCCTCCAGGCCCGTGGGCAGATCCTGTTGATCCTCGACAATTTTGAGCAGATCATCGACCATGCTTCCAAGACGGTCGGGACCTGGCTCGACGTGGCGAGCGAGCTGTCGGTGATGGTCACCAGCCGCTCGCCCCTCCATCTTCGGGGAGAGATGCTCTTTCCGATCTCCGAGCTGTCATTGGAGGATGCGATCGCGCTGTTCGTCGACCGCGTCGCGCATGCGAAGCGCGGCTTCGCCCTGACGGAAGACAACGCCGCGGAGATCGCTGCCATCGTGGAGATGCTCGATCGGCTCCCGCTGGCGCTGGAGCTTGCGGCAGCCCGAAGCCGGATGCTGCCCCCGAGCACGCTGCTCGCGCGGCTGTCGAAGCGGTTCGCGGTGTTGACCAGCCGCTCTCAGGAGCTGTCTCGACGGCATCGGACCCTGCGCGCCACCATCCAGTGGTCGTGGGACCTGCTGTCTGCTCATGAGCGGGCGGTCCTCGCACAATGCGCCGTCTTCGAGGGCGGCTTCACCATGGAGGCGGTCGAAGCCGTCGTGTCCCTTCCGCCTGGGGCCTGGGTCGAAGACATCCTGGCGGAGCTGGTCGACAAGAGCCTGCTCCGATGCCAGACATCCGATGCCGGCGTCCGGCTGTCCATGCTCGTCAGCATCCAGGCCTTCGCCGCCGAGCAGCTCTCTGCAGAGGCCCGCCAGATCGCAGAACATCGTCATCGAACGTTCTTCGCATCGTTTGGACGAAAGCACACCCGTGATCAGGCGTACCAGCGTCGCGCACGTCTTGAGATGGACAACCTGCTCATCGCCAGCCATCGCGCCGCCACCGCCCAGGACAGCGACGCCGCGATGGACGCGCTCCTCGGCACATACACGATCCTGAGCCTGGAAGGTCCGCTCCGGACCCTGGAAGCCCGGCTCCGCGACATCGTCCGTCTCCCCACGCTGCCCTCCGACCTCGCGATGCGGCTGCAGCTGTGGCGGGGGTTGGGATGGTGCTGCATTCGCCGAATGAACCTGACCGAAGCTCAACAATGGTTCGAAATCGCGCTGGCCGCCGCACAGGACGGCGGGACGCCCACCCAGCTCGCTGAAGTTCACTTGCAGCTCGCACAGGTTCGGTACCGTCTCCTCGACCATGACGCCGCACGACGGCACTACGATCAGGCCATCCGCTTCCTCGAAGACGCAGGGGAGCCGCTGAAGCTTGCCTCTGTCCTGGTCTATGCCGCAGGCCAGGATCGGCTGACCGGTCGAATGGCGCGGAGCCAGGCGCGCCTCCATGAGGCCCTCCCCATCCTCGAAGCACACGACGATCAGAACTTCCCCGTCGCCCTCAAAATGCTCGGCTCCAACCACACCCAGCTCGGGCAGGCCGCGCTGGCCGAGGGCTACTATCGGCGCGCCGAGGTGCTGCTCCGCGCGAAGAACCGCCGGATCGCGCTCTCCAACCTCTATGGGCAGTTCGGCTATGTGGCCTTCCTTCAGGGCCGCTTCTCAGAGGCGATCGCACAGTATCGTCAGGCCATCGAGATGGAGCGCGACCTGGGCACCTGTCTGCTGACGAACGACCTGCTCGTCTACATCGGCCATGCCCACGAAGAGCTGGAGCAGCACGACGACGCCGTGGGCGCCTATCGGGCGGCGCTATCCTCCAGCAGGACGCTGAAGATGGTCTGTACACAGGCCGCGGCTCGCGCAGGCCTCGCCCAGGTCGCCGCCAAACGGGGCCAGACCGCGCAAGCGGCCCAACACATGACGGCGGCATGGGACCTGCTCACCGACCAGAACAGCCAGGCCTACCGGATCCTCGCCCTGCAGGGGGACACGCAGCGGTTCCTCGCCCTCCAGCGAGACGATGCCGCGCTGGAGGCGATGCAGACCACCCTCCAGCTGCTCAGCGACCTGGATGAGCGGCAGGGTGTCGCCTCGCTCCTGCTCCACATCGCGTCGTTACACCTTTACCATCACCGCATCGATGAAGCGGCGCAGGCCATGGAACGATCCGAGGCGCTGTGGGCGACCATCGAGAACGACCACCCCGATCGGGCGACGCTGGCGTTCGTGCAGGCCCGCATCCACCATGCCCGCGGGGAGGCGTCTGCTGCTCGGCGCGCGCTCGTCGCCGGTGAGGCGATCGCGGCGGCGTCGCCGCGCCCCCAGGACGCCCTGAGCCGCGCGCTCGTCCGGGCAGAGATCCTCGGAGAAGCGTGGCCCGCGCCGCCAACGTCCTGGCGACCGCATGGTTTGCCCGCTCGCCAGCTTCTCCGGCTCTGATCGGCCAGGGATAGGACACGTCCGTAGACCTATGCTTACTTCAGGCAAGGATGATTGAAATCAGTGATAAATATATCCGCGATATTATTTTCAGAAAAATGAACGATGATTCCTTCACAGTACTATGCGTAGCCTCAGCAGGTCTGGGCACGGTATGCTCCAGTGAATCGTTGATAAACCTTTCAAAAATGACACGTGATCCCACTCATATACCCCGGAAATGGGTGGCAGGTAAACACGCGATACATCGAGGAGCTGCCTACGCCAAAGTCAGAGAACCAATTGCTGGATGGCGCACAGATCCCTTTTGAGGGCGCTGCAAGAGCATCAGCGAGCGTCCATTTTCCAGATGGACAGCTCTTCGCCGGCCTCTCCGACGACGCTCTGGTAGGTGGCGACGGTCTTCTTGACGAACTCATCGGGGTTGTCTGACGCATAGGTCCCCAACGCGCCGCGCAGCTCCCGAAGGATCACGAGGGCGTCGTCGACCATATCGGCCGACAGCATCTTCGATGCCCGCAGCTTCTCGCACCGGTCGACGTGCCTGGCGGCCTGGGTCATCAGCTGGTTGACCTCGCCGCTCTGGGAGATGTCGAGTTCCCCATCGGTGATGGCGATCTGGATGGTGCCCATCCAGGCCCGCGGCGTGAGCGCTGGCGGTGGCAGCTTGGACGTCCACTTCCTGCTGGGTATATACAGGCGCTTGACGTCCTGGTCATCGGAGTACAACAGCTCCAGATACTCTTTAACCGCGGTGACGCCGGCGTCCTTTTTGGAGAGGGTCTCTTTGCTGATGCCGATCTTGTTCATGGCGGAGACCGCGACGACGTCGCGGGCCTCGACGGCGCCGTAGGCGATGGCGTACTTTGCGAGGGTCCCGTTCTGTCGCCGGGCGAGGAGGTTGGCCTTTCGGTTGTGGGGGTTGTCGAGGGCGCGCCTGGTGATCTTCCAGGCTTTCTCCAGCTCGGCCCGCTGATAGACGGCGTAGACCAGCTCATTGAGCGTCATGGCGATGGACAGGCCCTTATCGACGACCGTGGCGACTGCCTGAACGGGGGTGCCGGTGCCTGCGGTGGCCGCCGCCTGTGCAGCGACCTGCAGGAGGAGCAGGGCGGCGGTGATCGACTTGTGGGTGAACTGCTCCTTCTGGTTCTTGACGAAGTTCTGGATGCTGGTGAGATAGGGGCTGCTGGCGGTGAGGGCTTCCTGGTGGGCCTCGGCCCACTTGCGCCATGCGATGGCCCGGTCGACGGCTGCGGCCAGGGTCTTGGTGAAGTGGACCAGCGATCCCACCAGGGCGAGCGGTGCGACGAACTGCTTCGCGACGTCCAGGCCGGCCTGTCCGACGTTGATGGCCGCGGTCATGATCGCCTGATCGCGCTTGAGGTCGGCGATGAGCATCGAGATGCTCTTCAGCTCGGTCTGATCGAGGACGTCTCTCTGGCCGAGCAGCTGGAGCGACTCATCGAAGGCGTTCTTCTCGGCGAGGAGCTTCTCTTCGACGGCCTGCTTCTCGTCCTCCTGCTGTTCGATGCGGGCGGCTTCGAGGGCCCGCGCGTGGGGCGTATCGGCGAGGGCCTCGGTCAGGGCGCCCATCTTCTCTGCGAGGTCCCCGAAGGTGTCCTCGACAGTGTGTTCCCCCTCCTTGAGGGTCTTATCGACCTCGGGGAAGGTGTCGGCGAACCCCTTCTGGGCTGCCGTCCCGGCGGCGCCGACCATGATGGCGCGGACCTTGCCCCAGTTTCCGGTGCGAGCGGCGGTGACCAGCTCATCTTTCTGGGCCGCGATGACGGTCTTGAGGACGCCATGGGTGTCCAGGCCAGACTGTGCGATGCGCTGGCTGAGGGCAGCGGAGGGATCGGGCGCAGAGGCGAGTTCGTGCGCGGTGTCCGCGGTGTCCGCGGTGTCAGCGGTGTCCTTGAGCTGCTGGAGTTGTGGGGGGACGACTCCGCTGAGATCAAGCCCTTCGCCCAGGAGGTCGGTGAGAGCGTCCGCGAAGGCGGCCCCATCGCCGTCCTCGGCGGCCTGAACCAGGGTTTCGGCCCTGGCGGCGGCGGCGAGGGAGGCGGAGACGAAGGCGCCGAGCTGCTTGCTGCCGGTGACCTGCTCGACGATCGATCCGGTGGACTCGGCCATGGTGGAGAGGACCCCGCGGAGTCCCTTCTGGATCTCGCCCCTGGCGATCTGGACGCCTGTGTCGATGGCGGTGTGGGTGGTCATCGCGGTCAGGGTGATGCAGCTCTCGATGACCCTGGCCTTGTCGACGTCGAGGCCATCGAGCGCCGCCTCGATGCCCACGACGTTGGTGGCGATGCTTGCGAATGCGGTGACGGCCTGATGGGCGAGGGCCGCGTCCTCGTCGAGCGGCTTCGTCTCCGCGAGCTGCTCGAGTTCGGCGATGTAGGCGTCGTTGGTGGCGCTGATCATCTGCTGAACGCGGGAGAATTCGTTCTCGACGAAGGTCTCGGGCAGCAGCTGCTCGCGGACCAGGGGCGTATACAGCTCATCGATGAGTTCGTCGCGGGTGAACATCGGCTGGAGGTCATCGCGGACGGGCTCGCCGTCGCCGTCGATGCGGGCGGTCCATCGAAACCGCAGGTCGAGCATCCGCTGTTCGAGCAGGGTGAGCTTGACCTTCGCCTCAGACATGCGCGCTTCGCGCCCGGACGCGACGAGGCGTTCCATATCGACCTTGCCGACGTCTTCCCACCAGTCGAAGGCCTGGGTCTGGTCCTGGTCGATCATCTTCATGGTCTCGCCGCTGGCCAGCTCGATGTCTCCACGAAAGGCGGCGATCAGCTCGCGTCGGATGGTGGCGACGTCCCGGCGGAGCTGGGCGAGGTGCATCTGCCGCGCCTCGCGATGCTGCAGCTCATCGGCGGCCCGGGCGACCTCGATCCGTTCTTTGTCAGACAGGCCGCCGGTGGCTGCCTTTCCATGGGTGAACCGGGCGACCCACAGGGCCTCTGCGTTCTCCAAACCGGCCATCGGTCAGCTCCCCAGGTTCAAGAGGATGGTCTTCTCGGCGTCGGTGAGGACTTTCCCGACCTGGAAGTGGCCATGGAATCGGCCCGCGCCGTCGAAGGGATGGCTGGCGAGGATGCGCAGCCGGGGATCTGTGAGCCGCTCTCGTTGGGCCCGAATCACCGCGAGGCCGCGTTCCCGAGCGGCGCGCTTCGCGTCTTCGCTGAGCCCGGCCCGGGTCATCGCCGCGATGGCCGGGTCGAAGGCGTCCTGGCGGAGCAGCGTCTTGAGGGACGTCGCCGCGTCTGTGACGGCCCTGCCGGCATCGGCGTCGCCCTTGTTGGCGAGGACGCCGGCGATGGCGCCGGCCACCTCGTCCAGGTTCTTCTCAAACGCGCGGATGGCGCCCCGCCACAGCCCCGGCACTTTCTGGAGGCTGGCGATCATGGCGGCGTCCTGGCCTTCGGGGAACCGCATATGGAGCTCCATCCGGCTGCGGGCCAACGACAGCTGGTAGCGGGCCATCTGAAAGTCGTCGTTCTCTGCCGAGTCCATCGCCATCTGCCGCAGGTCCTTGACCTCGCGGATGCGGACATCGTCGACGAACAGGCCGGCGAACAGCTCCAGATAGCTCTTGTCGCCGTCGACGGCCTTCTGGAACGGGTCGAACAGCTCGCGGTTGAACGCGCCCAGGTCTGCTTCCCACTCGACCTCAAGTTGGGCATCTTCGGAGACCTGCTGGTCATGCGCGCGGACCATATCGACGAGGTTGTCGCTGTCGGCGGCCCGCTCGATCTGGCTGCTGATGGCGGTGAGCATCTCGGTGGCGTTGGGCAGCTTGCCCTCGCGGGTGGAGAGCGCCCGGGCGGCCTCCAGCTGTGCGGTGAGCTTCGCGGTCAGGGTCTCGAAGGCGGCGATGGGCTGGTCGGGTGCGGTGAGCTTCGCCTCGATCTGGCTGGCCCGGCGCTGGAAGCGGAGCCGCTGCCGCGCGGTGTTGTTGGCGGTCTCGAAGAGCCCCTCGATCTCCTGGGAGATCGACCGATACGCTTTCTGGCTGAGGGCGAGCAGCTCGGAGCCCAGTCGGTCCTTCAAGGCGTTGAGCTTATCGATGAGGGCTTTCTGAGCGGCGGGGTACAGCTCGGTGACGGTCTGGTTGTCCTGGAGCCGTACGATCTGGACGCTCTCGATCTCGACCCGAAGGGCGGTGTGGGTGTCCGTGCCGGCCTTGCCGCTCTGGTCGGCGAGGCCGCGCATCGCCACCTGGACGTCCCGCTTGAACCGATGGAGATCGAGGATGTTCTGCTTCATCAGGCCGGGGTAGTCCCCGCTGGCCAGAAGACGCAGCTGCTTGTACTCTTCCTTGAGGGTTCCGACGTAGCGGACGTACTCTTGCTTCTGGTCGGAGCGGGCCCACTGGAACCAGGCCGACTGATCGGTGGTCACGGCTTCATCGAAGCGCTTGAGCGCGGCGCGCGCGGCGCGCAGGGCGCGGGTCAGCTTCTTCTTGAGCTTCTTGACGTTGCGCTCGGCGGACGCCTGGTGCCGCTTCAGCTCTTCCAGGCGCCCCGACGCGAACGCCTCGGCCAGCTCAAGGATCAGATCGGGGTCATCGAGGGTGAGGATGTCATCGAGTTCGGTGTCGACCTCTCGCCGCAGCTCACCGAGCTCGTCTTCCCCCAGGGCCCGCAGCCGTTCGAGGACCTCCGACGCGGCCTCCCGCTGCGCTTTGACGGCGTTTCGAGCGGCGCTCAGCGTGGCGGTGTCGATGTTGCCGGGCAGGGCATCGGGCTGCCCCGCGGCCTTGACTTCCGCCTCCAGGGCGCCGAGGGCTTGAATGTTGAGGGTGAGCTGGACGGCGTTTCGGGCCTCATGGCTTTCTTGAAGCAAGGCGAGCTCCCGGGCCTCAAACGGCGCGAACATCGCCTCGACGATTTCAGCGTCATGGTCTTCTTCCACCTTCCGGCGCAGCGTCGCGGCGGTGGCGCGGAGGGCGGTCCGGGCCGCCGCGAGGTCCCCCTTGAGCTTCTCCATGTCGTCGACCTCACGCGCGTTGGCGGAGACCTTCTGGTCGATATCCTGTAGCTCATCGAGCCCATCGGCATAGCCAGCGGACCGCTGCATGACGCCGGCGACGATCTGTTGGACCGCAGCGCCCAGGGCCATCGGATCGTCTGGGAAGGCGAGGCCGGTCTCACGCTGGGCCTGGATGCGTTGCTCCAGGTCGGCGACGTCGAAGGCGTCCCATCGCTTCTTTGCGTCCTGGAGCGCGGGGAGCGTCCCATCGATCTCGGCACGCAGTGTATCGGCGGCTTCTCTGGCGTCATCGAAGTCACCCGCTTCAAGCTGATCTCGGGCAGCCTCCAGGCGAGCGAACAGCGGGGCGCCGGCGCTGGGGAGCGCCAGAGACATCATCCGTCCGAGGGCGCGCCCTGCGCGGGTGCAGGCCTTCGACGCGGCACCATAGCCGCTCTGATAGGTTCGAACCCCTGTGTCATATCGCTGCTCGATCTCCAGCAATTGCCCCTGCGCTTTCCGCAGGATCTTGCGCCGGTTCTCGGGGTACTGTGCGGCCTGAAGGAGCGCCTGACGGACCCGTGAGCGCTGCTTGTCCAGGACTGCGATCTGTTCTGCGGTCAGCCGATGTTCATTCTCCAGGCGGCGGGCGAGCGCATCGTGGCGCTCCAGCATCGGTCCCGTGTCGGTGTCTGACCGCGCGGTCGAGACGAGCGCGTCAAAGGCATCGCGGGCGTCGACGAGCTGCCGTCGCGTTTCGGCGAGCCCCTCTTCAATGTCCGCCTGGATGTTGGCGGCGGCCCGCAGCCGGCGCGCCCCGGTGTTGAGGTCCAGCGGCTCATGAAGGGGGTCGAACACGTCCTCTTCCAACAGAAACGCGACGACTTCTTGCCCGCGCCGGGCGTCGGTGAGCGGCCTGATCACGTCTTCGATGCCCCGGCTGACGCCGTCGAGGGCATCCTCAAACGTCTTGATCTCCGCGAGCAGCACGCGATGTTCCGATTCTCCGCGCAGGTGCGCCTTGAGGGCGGCGAGACGTTGTTGTTCGAGGGCGGCCTCATCGCGTCGCCTGGCGCTGTAGACCTGCTGCCCTTTGGAGACGACGGCGAGGGTCTTGGCGAGGACCGCCTCCAGCATCGGGATGCCGCGCTCAAAGTCGGGCGGGTTGGGGGCGGTGAGGACCTCACGATGGGCCTTTGCCATTTCGGATCGGATTCGCCGATACCGCTTGTCCTCTCCGTAAAAGGCGGCATACACGCTGAGCTGTGCGTCGAGCTGCCCGCGGATCTTCTCATAAACGCGTTGGCTCTGCCGCTCGCCGCGAGGCCGGGTCTCAGAGAGCATATCGGCGGCGAGTTCGAGGACATTGGCGAGCTGCGGGGGGACGGCCTGTCCCGGCGAGGGGAAGCCGGTGCCGGTGACTGCGGTGGCCTGGGCCAGCGCGGCCTGAGCGGCGTGGATCTTCTTCTCGTCGCGTGGCCGCTGTCGCTTGAGCCGCTCGACCGCCTCCAGATGTTCCATGATCTGTTCGGCCTGTTCGCGATCGGCGTCTTCCTGAGAGAGAAACGCAGAGAGCTGCGCGTTGAGTGCAGAGAGGCCGCCCTGCTCTTCAGCGAGTTCAGCCTGCTCATGGATGAGGGCCTGGACTTCGGACGCCAGCGCTTCGGCGTCTTCCGTGGACAGCGCCTCATCCTCGACGCGCGGGGCGTTGGGATCGATGACATCATCTTCGCTGGCGTCTGCGCCCGCCAGCCGGATGCGGGCGTCGCGAAGCAGCTTGAGGCCGTCCATCTGGGAGAGGGTCTTCTGAAAGGCCTTCTTGAGCTGCCCGGCCGAGGCGCTGCCCGCATGGAGGGTGAAGATGAGCTTGTTCTTCTCGATGGTGACGGTCCCCCGAGCGAACCTGGCGCTGGGGATCTCTTTTCGGAGGTCTTTGCCGGCGGCGAGGGCTTTCCGGCCTTTCTTGTCGCGACTGAGCAGGGTAACCACCAACCCTGCGACGGTCCCCGGCGCGTTTCCTGCAAAGTAGAAATTGCCTTGTAGCTTGCCTTTTCCGGCGCGCAGCTTCTTCAGCAGCTGACGCGCTTGCGCCGCTGCTTCTTCGATGGCTTCGCTCATCGCACCCTCCTCACCACACCAATATAGGCCACCGGGCCCCCCGATCGACGCCGTGTTACCGCGCGTTACCCCACAGCACCCGCCTCTACGGCTCCGATCAGAGCGAACGCAAGAGAACATTCCATGTTTCAGGGCTTCTCCCCGGGCGTTGGCGTCGATGTGGGATGTGATACCGTCCAAAGCATGCGTGCTTCGATTGAATCGACGGCTTCTATGTTGGCGCGTTGGCGGCCTGGGCACCGCGGGTGGTTCTGGCTGTGTCCGATGCTCGACGATCAGGCCCCACCGCTGCTGTTCTCGGCGATACGGGAAGACACCGACGCCAGCGCCCTTCGCGCGGCCGCGGCCTCGCTGCCGCGGCCCGCTGCCGCGCCTGCTCGGTTCGGCGTGGCGACCGCGGACGCAGACGGGCGGCTGTCGTTGGGCGGCCCCGGGCTCTGCGACGCGGATCTCCTCCGCCTCTCGGACTGGGTCCGTGACAACGTCGACGCTCACCCGGCCCTCGCCCGGCTGCGTGACCTGACGCTGCTCTGCATCGAAGACGGCGTCGTAACCGACACGTTCGAAGATCCCGACCTCTGGCTCGGCGTGCCGAAGGCCATCGCGCCGGGCACCGCCGCCGAGACGGTCCAACGGCTGGCGGCTGCGCGGCCGGGGATGAACCTCTGGTTCTGGATGACCACAACGGGGCCGACCAACGCGCCGCACCTGGCCGTCGGACTCCAACGCGACGACCGCGACGGGAAGCGATTCGCCGAGGAGATCCGGGTGCTCCGCCAGTTTGCATCAGAAGACGGCCCGCGCTGCGCCGGGATCCTCCGCCGGGCCGATGACGGCCTGATGCTGACGACCGACGCACCGCTGGCGGATGCGCTGTCGATCCTCGCGGCCGTACTGGGCGCGCACCCGCAGCTCCGCGCACCGCTCGCGGACGCCCTGGTGATTCACACCGGCAAAGACGGCTTCGAAGACGGCGCCCGGCTCCCGGGGGCGGATCTGGCGCCGCTCATCGAGATCCTCAACAGCGACCTGTCGTCTCCGGCGTGGTTCTGGTACACCGATGCGGCGGCGAACGGGACACCGCTGTTGCTGATGGCCACAGACCGGGACGCGCTGAAGGCCACCGCGAAGGAACACGCGGGCATCGGGCAGACGCTTCGCGGCCAGGTGATCGCGACTGCGACGGGCATCCTGGAGTTTCGAGCCCGCAGCCCCTGGCCGGGGTTCATCGCAGCGCTGGCCGCCTGGGCGGGCACACAACACGACGAATGGCCGGGGCTGGCGCGGCTGCGCGACGCACAGCTGATCCACCAACGCCGAGACGGCGAGATCGTGGACCGCCAGCGGGCCGACGCCGCCTGGGACGTGCTGGACTGATTTTTCTGGATGCTCGCCTTCAGGTTGCCAGATGGGCAGACGATACCCTGGATACCTGGGCTGAGGGCGAAACCGATGTCGGCATCCAAACGAGACGCGATCCTGCTGGAAGCGGGAACCAACGAAGCCGAATTCCTGGAATTCAAGGTCCGCGGACATCACTTCGGGGTCAACGTCCACAAAGTGCTCCAGGCGGTGGTCTGGAATGCAGACAAGCTGGTCCGCACCCCCGGCGCAGGCAGCGGATACCTCGGCCAGTTCTCGCTCCGGGGCAAGCCCATCTCGGTCATCAGCCTCCAGGCGCAGCTCAACCTGCCCGTCCTCCAGACCTCTACCAAGCCGCTGCTGCTGGTCATGGAGTTCAACCAGCGGATCACCGGCTTCCTCATCGACGAGATCGTCAACATCCACCGGATCTCCTGGACCCGGTTCAACTCGTTCGAGCAGGTCGCCCGCTTCGGCGAACAGATCGACGTCGTCGGAAGCATCAACGTCGGCGAGCGGGTCGTCCAGATCCTCGACCTCGAAGCCACGATGGGCCGGATGGACACCTCGATGGCCATGCGCGAAGACATCGCCGTTGAGTCCGAAGAGAGCGACTCGAACATCCGGGAACGGATCCGGATGCTGTACGCCGAGGACTCGCCGACCATCCGCCGGATCACGCTGCATCTGCTCAAGAAGGCCGGCTACACCCAGATCCACACCTGCGCCACCGGCGCAGAGGCCTACGAGGTCCTCAAGCGCGCCGACCGGGAAGACGTCGACATCCTCCTCACCGACATCGAGATGCCCGAGATGGACGGCCTCGCCCTGTGCCGCAAGATCCGCGAGGGCGGCCACCACCAGGACCTGCCCGTCGTCTTCTACTCATCGATGATCAACGAGCAGATGGCCATCAAGTGCAAGAGCGCCGGCGGCGACCGCAGCTTCGCCAAGCCCAACGCCAAAGAGATCGCAGACGGCATCGAAGCCCTGTTCCGAGAGCGGTACCCGTCTCGGACCTGAGTTCAGGATACAGATCCATCATGCGATGGACCAGCCTCCTTGTCACGGTGCTCTACTGCAGCCCCGGAGCAACCGCCGATGACCCCGCCGCTGCGCTGCAGCGCACCCTCAATCGCTTCGCCCTCACCATCCCCCGGGTCGAGACCGTCGACGCCAGCCAGCTACAGGCGGCCCTCCAGTCCGACGCGCCGCCCGTGCTCATCGACGTGCGCCCCAACAACGAGCGGAGCGTCAGCACCCTGCCCGGCGCCATCTCGTTGGAGACCTTCCAGGCCAACCGAAGCGACTACGACAACCGCCCGCTGGTCACCTACTGCACCGTCGGCGTCCGCAGCGCCTATGTCGCCAAAGACCTCGCCGATGACGGACTGGACGTCAAAAACTTCGAGGGCAGCATCCTGGCATGGACCCACATCGGCGGCCCCCTCCAGACCCCCAGCGGCCAACCCACCCAAAACGTCCACGTCTACGGAAAGAAGTGGAACTTTGCTGCGCCGGGCTATGTCCCCTACGTCGGCGACCCGCCCGCGCCGCTCTAATTGCGGCCCGCCAGAACACCACCGTCAACGTCCCAGATCGCGCATGTTGTGCGCCACCGCCTGGGTGATGAAGAAGAACGCCTGGTTCAGCGCCATATATTGATCGTAGTCCGCCCGGGTGTGCTCCAAAAACCGCTTCGGGTTGAACGAACCCGCCGCGTTCACCAGCGAGACCACGTGCCGCGGCTCTGACGCGATCCGCGTCAACAGACGACCCACATCGTCCGCGTCCGACAAGTCGGCCTGAATCCCTTCAACCGGGCCGAGCACAGACCGCTTCGCCACCGCTGCATCCAACCGCTCCCGACGGCGAGACACAATCTGGACCGGAACCCCCCGCTTCAACAAACGCTTTGCAGACGCGAAGCCGATGCCCGTTGAACCCCCTACCACCAGCGCGACCTGGGTGTGATCAGCCTTGATGTCCCCTCTTGAATGATGACCTATCGACCAGTCGATAGGTATATTGATGATGAAGATATCTATCAGTAGATAGATATCTGAAGAAAAAACGAACCGTTCGTCAGGACGCCGTGACTGCGCGGACCATGGCCCGCATCGCGTCCAACCGACGCTGGCCACCGTCGACCCGATCGATGAGCACCGCCCCCTCAAGACCAGCCATCAACACCTGCGCCAGATCTTCCGGCGACATTGGGGTCTGAAGTTGATCGGCGTGTGCGCGGAGCGCATACACCAGCCAGGATTCAGCGACGGAAAAATACCGCCGCAACAACGCCTGACTGTCTTCATCCAGCGCCCCCACCTGTGCGGCGAGCGCCCCACACAGACACAGCTTCTCTTCCAACAAGACGGCTTCAAAGATATCGATCAGGCCTTGCAAGCGATCATACAGCGTCGATCGTTGTGCCGTTATCTCATCGAGTTTGTCGCGGAAATGTGCGGTGTAGGTTTGAATCAGCGCCCGAACCAGATCCCCCTTCGATGGAAAATGGTAGTGCACGCTGGACGACTTGACGCCCACCTGATCGGCGAGGGTGCGGAAACTGAAGCTGTTGAGTCCGGTCCGCTGAACCAGATCGGTGGCGATGTCTTGAATGGTTTCTTTGGTGTTGGCCATGTGATTTCTTCCTGACACCCTTCCTTCCTGACACCCTTCAACTACCTACTGATAGATACACTGTCAAGTGTCCGCGGTCGATCGAGGTGAAGATACAGATGCTATTCTTGGGGGGGACGGAACCACCTGTCCGCGACATTTCAGGGGACGCGCGCATGTTAACGATGAATTTTGAGCGGCGGCCGCTGGGTCTGATCCAGTGGCAGTTCCGCAATGTTGTGTTCTACGGCGTCGTGGCAGCGGTGGCGTGGTTTCTGATCGATGTCATCGGCTGGCAGGCGCTGCAGATGCCGGTGACCCCGGTCTCGATCGTGGGCGCCGCCATTGGCATCTTCGCTTCGTTCCGGGCCAACCAGGCATATGATCGCTGGTGGGAGGGGCGGAAGCTCTGGGGGCGGATGATCAACTCCTCCCGCCACTGGTGCGACCAGTGTATTCGGTACCTTAAGCCCGAAGATCGGGCAACTGCCGTCACACTGGTGGAGCGCCACATCGCCTATGTGCATGCCCTCCGCTGCTTGCTGCGCAAGCAGGAGCCTTATGCAGACGCCGATTATCGCCGCTATGCAGAAGACGAGCCGGGGCTGCGCAACAGCACCAACCTGACCCATGCGCTTCTGGACCGACAGCTGGCTGCCCTTGTGCCCTTGAACGACGCCGGTCGGCTGGACGGCCATCGTCTGGAGTCGTTCGACCGCACGTTGATGGACTTCTTAAACATCCAGGGCGGCTGCGAGCGGATCAAAGGCACCCCGCTGCCGCGGGGCGTGGGCTTCATCGTCGAGGTGCTGATCCAGGTCTTCGCCATCATCCTTCCCTTCGCGCTCGTCCATGAGATCGGCTGGGTGGCGATCCCGCTGAACATGATGGTCTGTTTGTCCTTCGCCCTGATCAGCGAGGCGGGGCGGGTGCTCGAAGATCCGTTCAGCGTATACTTCAACGGCCTGCCGCTGCACGCGCTCTCGATCAAAATCGAGCGCAACCTCCGCGAGCGTCTCGGCGAGACGGAGCTTCCCCCTGCGGTGACGGAAAGCCCGGTCGGGGTGTTGATGTGATCGGCGCCCTGTTGTTTCTGGTGGGCTGCTCTCAGAGCCTGGAGACCGAGGTCATCTCACAGTTCGAGGAGCCCTGGGCGATGACGTTTCTGCCGGACGGCCGTTTGCTGGTGACCC
>JBCBLB010000858.1:0-3543 GCA_038520555.1 Myxococcota bacterium
ACAGCTGCCCCCGCACCGTCAGCGTGAGGAGGTACTCCTCGTTGGTGTCGTGGACGATCGTGAGCGTGGTCACCTGTGCTTTGAGGTTGCTGGTCGTCGGCACGAACACGTTGAGCAGGTTTTGATCAGAGACGTAGCCGTCGGTGACCAGCACCCGCCCGAACCCGATGGCCTTGCCCTTCTGAGCTGCGGTGGTCACAGGCCCCGTGAGCGGTGCGGCTGGCGGGCTCGGCAGGGTGACCACGAAGCCGACCGCCGGCCAGTTGGCTGTCAGCGTCAGGGTTCCGCCTGTGTAGCTGGCCTGGACCGTGCCCCGAATCGCCGGGTTGGCGTTAATGGCGGCGGCGAGCCCTGCGCCCACTGCGTCCTGAGAAGTCGGGTTTTCTGCCAAATAGGTCGAGGTCATCCCGTTCACCTCGACGGTGTAGGTGACGCCCGCGGTCGGGCTCGACGGGACGCCCACCGTGGTCACCTGCCGGCTCTGGGGCTCTTTGTTGATGCCCGTGGCGGTCAGCGTGGTGACATCGCGAATGATGTCGCCGATGAACGCGCGCGGCATCCGCCGACGCGAACCCCGAGAGGTCTGGAAGAACGAAGTGCTGCTCATGCCGCGTTGTCCTCATAGTTGTGAATGGAGGGGGTGTAGAACTCATCGTCGGCGTCGACGCGCTTCTTGCCGCCGCTGTTACCGGAACCGCCGCCCGAACCGCCGCCCGAACCACCTTCGCCGTCACCACGGAAGGAGGCGTAACGTTCGTCCTTGTCGTCACCTTCTCCATCCGATCGCCGGCCGGCCTGGCTGGCCTGCTGGCGCATCACGCCCTCAAGATAGGAGCCGATGAACGCGTCGGAGTCGTCCTTGGTGATCGTGGTGAGCTTCGTGGCGACCGCGCGGCGATAGCCTGAGAGGTCGCCCTTCTTGACTTCATCGGAGACGTCGATCCGCCGAGCGTTGACAAAGCCGTCGAGCCGAGCACGCTCCGCGTCAGTCTTTCGGTCATCTTCCGCCTTCTTCAGCTCATCCGCGGTGTCCTGAGCAGCCTTGAGCTTGCCTTTGAGGCCCTCGTGGGTCTCGACCATCAGCGCCGCCAGCTCATCGACCGTCATCGAGTCGCGGTACGACTCCTGGTCCTTGAGGGTCGGCGTGAGGGCGGCGACGGCGGCCTTGACCACCTCGGAGTGGTCGGGGGTGTTGGCGGCGTCGGTGCGCAGACGATCCGCGGTGTGCTTGAGGGTGACACAGGCCTTCACGATCTCAGCGGTGAAGGCCTGGTCGGTCTGGCCGTCGGTGCGTTGAACGTTCAACGCCGCGGCCAGCGCGATCAGGGTGGGATCCATGGAAGGCTCCGATGGGGTGGATGAAGGAGACGCCGGCTCTGTGATGGAGTCGAACCGGCGAGACAACGAGACGAGCACCCCCACGCCATCCGGCACATCGGCCGAAAGCGCATCGGCGCCTCCCCCCGCGTCAGTGCGGAGGTGGGCGTCGGGGCCGTGGCGGGGAGTGTCGACGAGGGCGAGGTGGTTGTAGACGCGGCGGGTCTGGCGCTGGTCGTAGCGGCCATACTTCGGGTGCTCGCCGGGCGTCTTGTCGACCCAAGCGGCGTAGCCGAAGCTCAGGCCGGTCTTGCCCGCCTCAAAGTCATCGATCGCGTCCTTGCGGCGAAGACAGACCGACAGCAAGACGTAGCCGCCCTGGCCGTCCTCTTCGTACCGAACCCGCTCCCCCACGTCGCCCGCGACCAGCTCTTGGAAGTTGTCTGGCGTGACGTCGGTGCCCAGCGGCGGATGATCGTTGGGCACCGGCAGCCGGCCGATCTGCTTTGCGTCCTGGAGCAGGACCTCGTCGTCGAGCAGCTCTTTGACGGTGACGATGTTGCCGTCGGCGTCCCGGTACCGGTAGGTGTGAATCCCGGCGACGGCGCCGACGCCCTCGGCGAGGATGAAGCCCTGCGCTGTCTTCGTGTGGGACTTCAGGGTCCCGCGACCGCGCCGATCGACCCGCTGCTCAGCGGCCCCCGAGAGGCTGTCGCGGCGGTGTTCGAGGACGAGATGGGATGTGGAGGCGTGGTCCGACATACCCATAAATAGGAAATCGCATCGGAAAAGGTGCGCGCGGGGAAGGACGGATGGGTAACAACACAAGCCGGATCAACGTATGGAGGCTGGAGGTACCATGCATGATGATGACGTCAAGCGCCTGAATACCGCGCTGCAAATCGCTGAGGATGTTGTTCCAGCTATAAAAATAGCGAGATATGGCGCTGAATTGGTCTTCGGAAAGTTGAGCGAAGTCGAGCAACGACGGCGTGATCGAGCCTACCAGGTGTACTTGGAAGCCTGGGCCTTCGCATCCGGGAAGGGCTTCGAAGAGGCTGACGAGCACGTGCGAAAACTGCTCCAAGAGGGAGATTCCGAAGACGAAGATAGACTTTACGAATCCTTCCGCAACATGATGAGCGCGAGGAACAGCGCGTCCTGGCCATACATTGCACGCATGACTGCCATTCATGAGCTTGAAGGCATGAGTCATGAATTCTTCATTCGCTGCGGCCGGTTTCTTAAAGACTGTGAAGGAAACGATCTCAGCATGACGAGTGCTCTCCTTCAGACAGCTTCCAAAAAATGGGACCGTGACCATGCTATTGGAATCAGCACGTCTTCGGTCAGAGCTGCAGATGATGCTGAGTTGTTCAGTAATGGGCGCATCGTGGCTTTAATAAAAACAAATCAGTACAAGACCAGTCCTATGATGTATGTGGAGTCTATCATCCATCACCGGCTTGGAATCCGCCATACGCGACCGAAAAAGTCGAGAGCTACCGCAGCCCTGTTCCACCCCAATTACCTTGAGCTGATGATGCGGATTTTTGGGATCGAATCTACTACTACTCCTCGTCCACCCGACCGCTGACCAGGGGAATCCGCGCCACCACCTCTTCGCCGACCCGCAGCGCCAGCGTCATTGGCGCCCAGTCCCGCAGCCCATCGGTCTGCAAGTTCGCCAACGCCGCACTCTCTTCACTGGTCATCTCCCGCGGCAGGTACCCGAGCGTCGCGTGCGGGATGAACCGCGGGAACTGCGGCACGTTGACCTTGTCGGCCAGGCGCCGCAACAGCGCGTTCTGCAGCTCCTCGAGCCCCCAGCTGTAGTAGTGGATGATCACCGGCACCCCGTCCGGTCCCGGCGTCCCGTCGCCGAAGTGACCGATCCGCGCCGGCATCAGATCGATGCGGGTCTTCGTCTCCTTAAGGAAGTCCTTCACCGTCGCATCGGCGGCAGCCCTCACCGCGGAGACCGCGCTCCCCAGCTTGCCCAGGTACAACACCGTGACGTGCGGCCAGCTTTCGACCTCCAGCTCGCCGCCGAGCACCCCCTGCGCTGCGATCTGCGCGCCCTCAAAGCCGACGCCGACCGGCATCTCCAGGAACAAAATCGCCGAGTCCGCGCCCGCGTCTGCCCGATCCTGCACCTCACCCACCGCCGGATCGTCCTCTTCGCCCGGCGCCTGACCCGGCGGGGTGACCTCTCCCGGATCGCCT
>JBCBLB010000465.1:0-7896 GCA_038520555.1 Myxococcota bacterium
ACGGAATCCGATCCAGCTCCGCGCGGCGGATCCGGTAGCCAAGCTGAAGGCTGGCGGTGTGCGTGCGAAGCTCGACGACGACTCCGCGAAGCTCGGCTACCGGATCCGCCGCGCGGAGCTGGATCGGATTCCGTATGCGCTCATCGTTGGTGGCCGCGAAGCAGAGAACGGCACGGTCGGGGTGCGCAAGCGGCTGGAGGGCGATCTGGGCGCGATGCCGTTTGGGGACTTCCTGGCGCGGATTCAGCACGAAGACACCGAGCGCGTTCACTGAATCTCGCCGTTGAGTTGGCCAACGCCCGCGGCGCTCATGGCCTCGTTGGCGGTCTCGACGGACCGTCGACGTGTCACCGCAGCACGGCCTGGGGGAGCAGGCTTGCCCATTCATCCTCCTGGCGTGAGGGGGGACCATATGGCCACATCATGGGCCGTTTGAAGATGAACCAGCGCCGAGTATCAGGGGCTTTTTGTTATTGATTGCGAAGCACAGGCGCGTGGGTCGCTTGATCGAAGGTAGAGGGGTCGATCATAATCAAAATGGTCATCAACAACGAATCCATGGGGAAGTGCGATGAGTGATCGAAACTTTGAGACGACGACGAAGGCAGAAGTGATTGCGGCCCAGCGGGCATGGGCGAAGGCGGTTATCGCTCAGGACGTTGACGGCCTTCTGGCGCTGTATGACTTCGGTACCCCCGATGAGCCGTTGCTCTTCAAGCCGACCCTGGCGGACGTTGTTCGGCTCGATGAGGCCGGCGCACGCTCTTACTTTATCGGCAACAACCCGGATTACCCCAACGACGGCGGATTCCTGAACCATGGGTGGAAGCGGGTGGAGTTCCAGAGCGCTGCGGGCCCGGTCTTGAAAGCGGGCGGGCTGGGCTACAAGGACATGGGACACTATATCTTCGTTAACGGCCAGGGGGACGCGACCCGGGCCGACTACACGTTCGCCTACCACAAGCTGAATGGAAGAGTGCTCATCTCCCTTCACCACTCTTCCCTCACCTGGATTCCCCCGGTGAAGACCGCCGCAGAGTGAGCGTCGATCGCGCTCAGGCGACGCAGCAACCGTCGAAGACACATCGGCATTCGAGGCAGTCTCTGGCGTTTTGAACCCCACAGTGTTCACGCATCGCTCGCCGCAACGCTTCTCTGGCGCGATGCAGCCGCACCGCTGCGGTGTTGACCGAGATCCCCAGCTGTTGGGCGGTCTCGACCAGCGATGCCCCGTCGGCGTCGATCAGTGCCAACACCGAGGCGTACGTTGGCGATTGGGCACTGTCCGTCATGACCCTGGTGATTACCGTCGTTACATGACGAAAATGTGCACGGGCGTCCGTCGGACTTCGATCGTTGGAGAGTGGCGTTCACCAGATGATGATTTTATCTGGACGTCGGCCCAGATCTTTCCGCGCCGCGCGTCGGCGCACCCACACGACTACTGGGTCATCGAAGCGGGTGGCGCCTGCCTGGCCAGCAGCGCCGTGCATACCGCGGCGCGATTCGATCCAGCGACACAGTTGCTCCACTTCACGCCCGCTGCGCGTCGCCGGATCCAGTCCCCCTGGCGGCGGCTCGCGCTTCCTGGCGGGGTGGAGATGCTCCTTGAGCCTGAAACCGTCGATTTTTTGCAGGCGCGTGCGCTGCTGGTCGACGGCCGGTGCCCCTACCCGGCGATCACCCTTCAGGTCCTCTGTCAGCGGTGGTCAGGTGTCCTGATCTGCGCCGATCGGGGCTTGGATGCAGCCCGGTTTGGATGGAGGCTGCCTCATGGCGGCCGGGTGCGTCCCTCCAGGCTCATGGAGATCGACAACCGCGAAGATCCGCCACGCGTCAAGCCGCTGCGGCTGCTCGCTGATCCCGATCGCCGCTGATCATCAGCTGCCACGTCGGATGAAGATCGCGCCGGGCAGCGTGGTCGATGTGAACTGGTCGGCGGCGCCCCCGAAGCCTTGAATCACGGTGATGGGTTTTCTGGCTTGATGGGCCGCCCGGGTCTCGGCGTCGGACTGGTTGCCGCCGCCGAGGATAACGAACTCATCGCAGAGATCGACGAAGACATGGGACTCGTCTCCGAAGCGTCTGCCCACCGGGACCAGCCGCTGCATCGGCGCGAGGGTGTATCGTGCCGCCGCCGCCGCGGTGACGCCCATGGTGGTGATCCCCAGCTCGGCGCAGATCTGGTAGGCCTTGCCCGGGACGCCGATGTTGGTGGCGCCGCTGCACATCACCAGCCACTCCTGGTAGGTGTTTCGCCGCTGCTGGAGCACTGCTCGGAGGATGGTGTCGATGTCATCGATGTACTGGCGGAGCACATCGCCACGAAGGCCCGAGCGACGCCATGCGCCCGAGAACCCCATCACCCCGACCAGGTGAAGGTTCCCGTCTGCTTTCCACCGGCGGGCGTTCGCTGGAGAACACACCACCGCGTCGGTCTTGTTTTTCCATCGATCCCGGTTCACAGCGACTCCAGCTCTTCGCCAGGGCGGTAGCGGGTGTGTGGGGCGGCCATCAGGGCGTCGCGGTCACGGCGCATCGGGCGGAGCCGCTGTTGAACAAACAGCGGCGCCTGATCATCGTAGTGCGGCGACGACGGCCGCGAGGATGCGCCATACTGGTGGATGCCTTCAGAGGAGACGCCGTCGGGACCGAACGCGACGATCATGATGAACGAGTCGCCCTGGTAGCCGACCAGCCGGCCGTCCTCGACGCGGGCATAGGTCGCATGCAGCACGTCCGGGCCCCCGCCGACGGCCAGGTCGGTCTCTCCACGGTGTAGCCGCTGGAGATCGCCCAGCGGCAGCCGCACACCGCCGAACGTATCCTCCAGCAGGTCGACCGCCTCCTGGAACGCGGTCACGGGATCGTTGGTGGCGGGTTCTTCATCGTCATCCGTCATCCGCCGCCAGCTCAGGATCGCGATCGTGGCGCCCTCAGAGTCGATCGAAGCGACGCCGTCCCACGCTTGAAGCAGGGCGAGCGCCTCTCTCTCCGCGTCGTCTTCGGGCGTGTAGTCGGACAGCGGCGCGATGAGGTCGGTGTACACCACGGTGTCCGGTGCGTAGGCCTCGTCCCACTTCATCGTCGAGAAGGCCGCCGCGCTGATCGGCTCGCCGTCGCCGGTGATCGCCAGCACCCGCCGCGCCCGGTTGGTCTCATGGGTCTCGACGCCGGCGGTGGGCGAGTAGTCGGCCGGGTCGGGGTTGCCTGCGCCCGGCGTCGCCGAGAACGGGGTCGAGTTGTTGCCCTGCACCACTCCGCTCGGTGGGTTGTGGACCTGGGGCAGCTGATCGAAGTCGAGGACCGTCTCCCAGATCAAGGCCGGGTCGTCGCCGGGCACGACGCCGGTGTAGTCGGTGCCCTCAGCCCGGACCGGGATGCGGGCGTTGTACGCGTAGAAGACGTTGTCCCGGTCGGCGTAGACCACGTTGAACATCGGGATGGCCAGCATCTCCATCGCCGACCGCCACTCGTCGAAGGTGGTCGCCCGGTTCATCCGGTACCACTGCTCGACGGCGTGGACGCCCTGGCCCATGCTCGCGTAGCGGAACGCATACAGGCGACCATCAACCGCCAACGCGGGCCCGTGTACGCTGCGATACATCTTCCGGGACACCTTCAGGTTGATCAGGCCCAGATCCAACACCAGCGGGATCTTCTCGACCTCAAGGTCCAGCCACTGGTCCCCCAGGCGGTACTGTCCGGGGTGGGCCGTGTCGGTCTCCAGCGCGTAGACATCGATCAGATCGGGGGCGTTGACGGTGAACGCCCACCCCAGATCGTCGTTATGGCCGTGGAGGATGAAGGGCGCGCCCGGGAACAGCCCGCCGGACATGTCCCAGCCGTCCCCAGAGTGGACGTGGGCTTCGTACCAGGCCACCGGCCCCTCCCAGGGCTGGTGGGAGTTGATCAGCAGCCGCGTGGTGTCATCGTCGGACCGGTCGCGGTGCACCGCGATCGCGTTCGAGCCGGGCACCGCGTCGGGCATCCCGTCCAGCGCGCCCGCGTTGACCTTGCCCATCACCGTGGTGAGTCCCAACAGCAAGGGCAGCTTGTGGACGAACCCGGCGGCGATGTCTTCGCCGCGGATGGGCAGCAGCCGCGGGTCGGCCTCGTCAGGGTGCAACGCGGCGTAGTGGTTGGCGCCGGCGGCGTAGCCGTCGAGCAGCGCGCGTGTGGCGCCCGGCAGCGCGGCATAGTCTCGGCGAACTTCGGCATCGATCTGGACGAAGCCGGCGTAGAAGTCATTGAGCAGCGCCGTCTTCTTGCGCAGCACCAGCCCCAGATCGCCCCGAGAGGCGGCCAACACCGCCTGGATCGTCGGCCAGTCGTCTTCGGCGTGAGCGTAGGCCAGCCCGAACGCCACGTCCGGGTCGGTGTCGCCGAAGATGTGCGGGGCGCCCCACTCGTCGCGGATGATCTCGACGTGGTCGAGGTGGTTCCGCTCTGTGGGCGGAGGCGGAGGGGCCGCCTTCTGGCACCCCGCCACGGTCAGGACCACCCAAAGCTGTGACCGCATCTGCTCTCCATGCCTGCTGGGTCTCGTTGGTTTTAGCCTATGGGGTCGTGGCCTGAGGGCGATGATTGTCGACGACCTGATCGTAGTGGTCGATGATGTGTCGGACATATTTCCGCTTCTCGCGGTAGCTGCCGGGGAAGAAGCTTCGCTTGAAGCCGTAGATGATGGTGTTCCGGAGCTGGTCGGGCCCCATATCGAAGGCATCGACGGCGAGGCGCAGCTCACGGGAGATGGTGGTGTGGGAGACCAGCCGGTTGTCGGTGCACAGCGTCGCGGAGATGCGGTCCTCGATCATCCGGCCGAGGTGGTGGTTCTGGACGTCGCCGATGGCGGGGTTGGTCTGGAGGTTCGAGGTGATACAGACCTCGATGGTGATGCGCCGGTCGGCGATGTAGTTGGCCAGCCGCCGGGTGTAGCCCGTCGGGTCGGGGCCGTCGTACAGCTCCGGCGAGTATAGATGGTAGCCATGGCCGATGCGGTCGGCGTGCAGCAGGGTGATGGCTTCGAAGATGCTCTCGGGGCCGTACGCCTCGCCGGCGTGGACGGTCTTCTTGAGGAAGTGCTGGTGAGCGAAGGCGTAGGCGTCCTGGTGCTGGCGGGCGGGGTAGCCGTCTTCCTGGCCGGCGAGGTCGAAGCCGACGATGGGCACACCGTGGCGGTCCCGGCAGCGGACGGTGGCCCGGGCGAGGGCGAGGCTGGCCATGCTGTGCCGCCGATCGGGCGGCGCGTCGGGGAACATCCGGTCGAGCTGGGAATACCAGGGCGAGAAGTCCGGGGTGAACATGCGCATCGCGCAGACGATCAAGCCATAGCGGAACGGCGGCTCGCCAACAACGGCGACCGCGTCAGAGCGCTCATGGGCGCGCATCGCCCGCTCCAGCCCACGGTTCACCGCCAGCAAGACGTCATCGAAGCTCTGCCGGTCGTTGATGTGGAGCTGTGGCGCGAAGCGGACCTCGATATAGCGAACGCCCTCAGCGATGTTGTCCTCGGCCAGCTCAAAGGCCGCGCGCTCCAGGGCTTCGGGGTCCTGAAGGACCGGGGTGGTGTAGGCGAAGCCCTGAAGATATTCGCCCAGGTCGGCGTAATGATCCTTAAAGACCAGGGCGTGGAGGCCGTCGACGGTGTACGACGGCAACGCGATGGAGCGCTCCCGGGCCAGCTCGATCAGCGAGTCGGTTCGCATCGAGCCATCGAGGTGAAGGTGAAGGTCGGTCTTGGGCAGCGCTTCGATCAGGGCGTCATCAATCATGACCTCAGGAATATCTCCCCGGGGCGGCAGCGTTCAACGCATCACGGTGTTGTCTGTAGATTCGGTCCGGATCAGGGAACGAAGCCGGCGGGCGGCGGTCACGAAAAGCGCGCAGCCGACTCGCGCGACGAACGATAAAGAGGACAGATGAGAACACTGCACCCCCTATTGGTGGCGTTGAGCTTGCTGGGCTCGCCCTCGTTGGCGGCGCCGACGCCCGGAAGCGACGCCGCAGCCGGTGAAGATGATGTCCTGCTCCAGACCGCCGGCGCTGAACTGGAGCGGATCTGGGATGACCTGTCCGCTCAGTCGGAGCCGGCGTACTGGCTCAGCCTGGGCATCATCGATCGGAACGTGACCGAGGTGCAGGCCACCCACGGCTCCGCCAGCGAAGTCAACCGCTATCACTCCCGCCTGGCCGACGTCGATCTCCGCGTGGGCGATCCATCGCTGGACAACACCCATAAGATCCGCGACGCCGGCTGGTTCTCGGAGTCTCCCCGCCCCAGCGTGGATATCCCCATCACCGATGAGCCCGATGCCATTCGGATGGGCATCTGGCGGGCGACCGACGAAGCGTATCGGGGTGCCGTCAAGCGCCTCATCAAGGTGCGCACCAACGACGCCGTGAAGGTCGCCCGCGAAGACCAGAGCGCCGACTTCTCCGATGCGGCGCCCGTGGTCTCGGTCGGGACGACGCCGCCGCTGGACCTCGACGGCGCCGCGTGGCAGCAGACGATCCGCGAGCTGTCGGACCTGTTTCTGGAGTATCCCGAAGTCTATGACTCGAACGTCAGCTTTCGGGCACAGGATGACGTCCACTATGTGCTCACCAGCGAAGGCACCCGCATCCGACACCGCCGCTATCGCATCCGGCTGTCGGTCTGGGGGAGCACGGTCGCCGACGATGGGATGAACCTTCAGGTGTACGATTACATCGATGCGGCTGATATGGATGAGATCCCCGACCGTGAGGCGTTGGAGAAGATGGTCCGCGCTGTCGCGGCGCGGGTCACCGAGCTTCGGAAGGCGCCGCTGGTCGAGCCCTACGTCGGCCCGGCGATCCTGCGCGGCCGGGCGGCGGCGGTGTTCTTCCATGAGATCCTGGGCCACCGGGTTGAGGGGCACCGCCAGAAGGATGAGGATGAGGGGCAGACCCTCACCGACAAGGTCGGTGAGCCGATCCTGCCGGACTTCATCTCGGTCTACGACGATCCCACCCTGCAGGAGTGGGAGGGCACCGATCTCAACGGCTACTATCCCTACGATGATGAGGGCGTGGCCGCCCAGCGGGTCGGCGTGGTAGAGGACGGGGTGCTCCAGAGCTTCCTGATGAGCCGCGCCCCCATCGAGGGCTTCGCCGTCTCCAACGGGCACGGCCGGCGGCAGCCGGGATCGGCGGTGGTCGCCCGTCAGGGCAACCTCATCGTCCAGGCCGACCCGAAGCAGACGGTCTCTTACGATCAGCTTCGTCGGCAGCTTATCCGGGAAATCAAGCGACAGGACAAGCCGTTTGGGCTGATCTTCAACGACATCACCGGCGGCTTCACCTTCACCGGTCGCAGCACGCCGAACTCTTACTCGGTGCAGCCGGTGACGGTGTGGAAGGTCTACGCCGACGGCCGGCCGGACGAGCTGGTGCGTGGGGTGGACATGATCGGCACGCCGCTGATCACCTTCTCGCGCATCGACGCCGCCAGCGACGAATATCAGGTCTTCAACGGCGTCTGCGGCGCGGAGAGCGGCTGGGTGCCGGTCGCGGCCATCGCCCCGGACCTGTTGGTCCGCGAGGTCGAGGTGCAGCGCAAAGAGAAGGGCAACGACCGACCGCCGCTGCTCCCCCCGCCCGGGGTCCGGGCCACCGCTGAGAACAAGGACAACGGCTGATGCTCGCAGGGATGATGTGGTCTGGGATCATGATCGCCGCGGCGTCTGCGCAGACGCCGCTGATGGAGGCCGCTGAGGCCGAGCTGGAGCGGGCGATGAGCCTGCAGCTGCCCGATCAGCCGCCGCCGTACCTGGTCAACATTGAGATCCTCGACGGAGAGGTCGCGACGGCGCTCGCCAGCTTCGGCGGCCTGCTCTCGTCGAGCAAAGATCCCTACCGCAACGCCCGCATCGA
>JBCBLB010000523.1:0-7087 GCA_038520555.1 Myxococcota bacterium
CACGAAGCGCCTCATTGGTGGACTTGATGTTCAACAGCATCCGGCGCACATCGGGGTGGACCAGGATGTTGTCCGCCGTGGCGTCGGGATCCTGCTTGGCGGGGTCCAGCGAGCGGCTCTGCCGCCGGTCTTTGGCGAACGCCAGCGCCGCCTGGTACGACGCCTCTGCCAACGCATACCCTTCAATGCCGACCTGAAGCCGCGCCGCGTTCATCATCACGAACATGGTGCGCATGCCCTTGTGGGGCTCACCGACCAGGTAGCCCTTCGCGTCTTCGAAGTTGATGACGCAGGTGGGTGAAGCGTGGATACCCATTTTATGTTCCAGGCCGCCGCAGCTCACGCCGTTGCGAGAGCCGTCCAGGTTGACCTTGGGCACCAGGAAGACCGAGATGCCCTTGATCCCTTCCGGCGCGCCGGGCAGCCGGGCGAGGACAAGGTGGACGATGTTCTCGGTGAGATCGTGCTCACCGAAGGTGATCCAGATCTTGGTGCCGTTGAGGATGTAGTGGTCCCCGTTGGGAAGGGCTTTGGTCGAGATCAACCCCAGATCGGTGCCGCACTGCGGTTCGGTCAGACACATGGTGCCCGACCACTCACCGCTGATCATCTTGGGGAGGAACGTGTCCTTCTGCTTGTCTGTGCCGTGCGCGAGGAGAGCGTCGACCAGGCCGTGGGTGAGCCCCGGACACATGGTGAAGCTTTTGTTGGTGGCGGTGGTGAACTCGCTCATCAGGACGCCGAGGGTGTGCGGTGCGCCCATGCCGCCGTACTCGACAGGTTGCGAGATGCCTGAGAAACCCGACTCCAAGAAGGCCTGGTACAGCTCTTTGTAGCCATCAGGCATGGTGACGGTGTGGGTCTCTGGATCGAACTTCAGGCCCTGGCGATCGGCAGGGCCGTTGACCGGCAGCATCTGCTCGACACAGAACTTGCTGACCTGTTCGAGCAGCGCCCCCACCGTCTCCGCGTCATAGTCCGCAAACTCAGGGATGGTGCTGATGTGTTCGGAGTACCCAAACACGTCAAGCAGGAAACGAAGATCATCCACCGGGGGTGAGTAGGTCTGCATCGAACACTCCGAGGAAAGAAGCAGGATTGAATGAATGCTCATTCATTCTTATCCAACAGCCGAAATCCCGCCCACCAAAACCCATCACATCTGTTCGAAATCCCGCCGATGGCTCAAATCTGACGGTCGTAGATCCCCGTGATTCGGTACATCAGGGTGTCGCCCCCACAATCTGTCGTCTTCACCCGATCGCCTTCTCGTGTGAAGGTGCGTTGGAAGATCGACGATCCACACGCCCGGTTCTGGGCGTCGACCTGCTCCACCATCCACCCCTCTGCCTGTCCAAGCCCCACCACCTCGTAGCCCGCCGGATCAGCGCGCAGCTCCGCACACGAGACGTCGACCTGGAGCACATAGGCCGTCGAGCACTCCCCCTCATCGATATACCGTTGCTCCAAACGCAAGAACGATCCGCCACCACCGAAGCTGGTGATCCGATCGACTGCGTCATGACAGAGGACGGTGTCTCCGCAGCTCTCATCGACGACCTGATCGGGGCAGCCGTAAATCTCATAGACGCCCGTGGACAGGCCGGTGAAGAACCCACCGACGAAGCCATCCTGAAGCTCGGTGTTCCAGGCTGCATACTCTCGGATCGGGACGTTACAGGCGCACTCATCCGAACAGCGCGCCTCCGCGCCGGTCTCGACGTCTTCGTTGTCTCCGTTGCAGCCGATCAGAAGCACCCACAACCACCGCATCTGCCCTCCTCGTCCAGCTCCTGGGAGGGTCATGGTGGCGCAGATTCCGTGTTCGCGTTGTCAAATCCCCCTGACGCTCGCGCCCCTCCCGCGCGCTCCGCGCCGATCAGGCCATGAAAACCTGATTGAACGCTGACAGTTGTCAGAGAAGGGGCGACATGTGATGAGAGGCGCTAAACCTGAACGGACCGCTTCAGAGGAGCGCCCCATCTCTTCTCAACTCACCCGTCCACCCTGGCATGGCATCGGGTTCAACAAATGGCTGTTCTATCGGTTTGTCTGGCGTTTCTGGTCCCTCCCGGAGGCGCTCCTGTTCCGAAGCCGGGGCATCAACCATCACCAACTGCCAGGGGACAAACCGTATCTGCTGCTTCCGAACCATAACTCGGTGCTCGATCCGTTCTGGGCTGGATTCCATGTTCGGCGTCCGGTGCGGTTCATGGCGTCTGCTCATCTGTTCCGCAGCCCGATCGTCCGGTGGCCGCTGACCGCCATCGGCGGCTTCCCCAAGATGAAGTTCGTCAAAGACCGCGACTCGATGGAAACGCTGAACCAGTTCTACGCCGACGGCGTCGCGGTGATGGTCTTCCCTGAGGGCAACCGCAGCTGGGACGGGCGGCCAGAGCCGGTGCTCCCGGGCATCGGTCGCCTGATCAAGCGCCTCGACGCCCGGATCGTCTTCGCCCGCAACCTGACCGGCCACCTGTTCCAGCCACGGTGGGCAAAATACCCTCGCTACGTCCCGATTCGCGTAGAGTATGACGGGCCGCACACCTTTGATCCCGACACCTCTGCCGAAGAGATCACGGACTTCGTCCGTAAGGGAATCACCATCGACGCCACCGTTGAGGCGCCGAAGGGCTCCTATGGCATCCGTCTGGCCCATGGGCTGCCTGGATACCTCTGGGCCTGTCCCCGCTGCGGATTGTTCGACGGCCTCCAGGTGGATCCGCGCAACGGCAACAACGTCATCTGCCGCGGCTGCGGCGCTGGCTGGCGGGTCGACGTCAGCTGTCGAATCAACCCCCTCGATGGCGGCCCTCGGCGACTGATCGCCGATGTGTTCGATGAGATGCTGGCCCAATTCGGGGAGATGCCCGTCGCCGATCGGGCGCGGTTCGACCGCGACGGGGTGATCCTCGAAGAAGACGCACGGATCGACGTCGTCCCGCGGCGAAAGCCGCCAGAGTTCCTGGGCGCGGGCGTCTTGCGCCTCTTCAAAGATCGAATCGAGCTGTGCTCCTCCGATGACGGCGCACCGATCTGGGCGATGCCCTTCGAGCGGCTGAAGGCGATCTCCGTCGAGGTGGGCAGCCTGCTCCAGATCCGCGACGGCGAGGCGCTGTATCGCCTCAGCCCGTCCAGCGGAACCTCGGCCCGGTGGTTCCACTTCCTCAACCCCTGGTGGACCGCGTCGCAGTCTGACTCAGTGGGGGCCCATCGCTCTGGCGGCTGATCGCGTTCCGCTCGGGTACAGTAGAAAGCCGATGCGATCTCAGGGCGCGACATCCTTATATCTGGCCGCGATCTTCTCGGGTGGCGCGACGCTGGTCTATGAGCTGACCCTGATGCGGGCCCTGGCACCGGCCATCGGCGCGACCTGGCCCGCGATCAGCGTCGTGCTCTGTGGGTTCATGGCCGGGCTGGGGCTGGGCTCGCTGCTCGGCGGGTGGCTGGCGGATCGGGTCCGACCGGTGCGCGCCTACCGTCTCGTTGAGCTGGCCATCGCCGCGATGGCCATGGCGCTGCCCTGGCTGGCCCCCTGGCTGGAGATCGTGCCCGTGGGTGCGCTTGGACGCGCGCTGCTCGCCGGCGTGGTCCTGCTGCCGATGACCACCCTGATGGGCTCGACCTTCCCCCTGCAATCTCGTGCGCTCCACGATGGGACCGACGCTGCCGGCCATGTGCCCTGGTTGTATGCGACCAACACCCTGGGCGCGTTCCTCGGCGCGGCCCTCGGCGGGCTCATCCTGCCTTTCGCCCTGGGCATCGACCTCACCCTACGAGGCGCCGCCCTCGCCAACCTGATCGCCGCTGGCCTGTCGCAGCTCACCGCCGAACCCGCGCCCACCCAGCCGATGGCGTCGGCAAGATCGATGCCTGCGACGATGCCCGCGACGATGCCCGCGGCGGGGCTGCTTGTTCTTGGATTCGGATCTGGTTTTTTGGTGATGTCGTGCGAGATGTTCTGGACGCGCTCGATGCTGTACCTCGACCCACATACCTACTCGGGCTGGCTGACCGGCCCGGAAGAGGTGATGACCATCGTGATGTCGCTTGTGCTGATCGGGAACGCGATGGGCTCGGTCATCTCGGCGCGGTGGACCCATCAATCGTTGGCCTCGTCCGCGACGGCGCTGGTCTGGACGTTATCCGCTGCCGCCGCCAGCTCGCTGCTGTGTCTGGAGTACTTCGCCGTCGGCGCGATGGGCCTGCATCACCTGGACTGGATGGAATGGCCGGCGTGGGTAGGGCCGGCGCGTCTGTTGCCGGTCCTGTTGCCTGCGGTGCTGCTCGGGGTCACCTTCCCGTTGCTGGCGCGCCTGTACGCCGGTGAGGCCGACGGACATGGACAGCGGATGGGACGGATCTGGTTGGTGAACACCGCGGGTTCCGTGCTCGGCGCGCTGGGGGGTGGGCTGCTGATGCCGATCCTCGGATCTGGTCCGGGGTTGGTGATGACCGCCGTGGTGGCCCTGGGATTGGCTGCAGTGGCCACACAGTGGTCTGACCGGCGGATGGCCACCGCAGCACTGCTGCTCGCCGGAACATGGATCATCAGCGTCGGGGTCTTCACTCCGCTCGGCCCGGGGCAATGGTTCGCCCTCCGCTATGGCCGCGACGCGGTCCGAGCGGAGTGGGAGGGGTGGGACAGCTCGACGGTGGTGGTCGATACCCCCGAAGGGCGGGTGATGGGCACCAACGGGCGGATCCTTCATGACGGGGTGGTCCGAGAGCGGGCGCGCCGGCTGCAAGCCCTGGCGACCGGTGCACACGCTGTGCTGGTCGTCGGCTTCGGGACGGGAAGCTTCCCCGAAGAGATCCTGAAGGCGCCCAGCGTCACATCTGTCAAAATCGTCGAGATCGACCCCTGGCAGTATCAGGCGGCGCCATGGTTTGAGACCCAGGCGGTGCTCGATGACCCGCGGGTCGAAGCGATCGCAGATGATGCGCTGCACTATATCGCCCACACCGACGAACAGTTCGATCTGGTGGTGGTCGACGCCTGGGGACCGGAGGCCAGCCCGACGATCTACGCCCGTGAGTTCCATGAGCGGGTGCTGGATCGGCTGACCGACGACGGCATCATCTGGGCCAAGCTGAGCACTCTGACGCCAGAGTCGGTGCCGCCCGTGCTTGACGCAGCCCGATGTGTCTACCCGTTCTCTGCGGCGATGGGCAGCCGGCGGGCGCCGATCGCGGTGATGGGCGGCCGTGGGCCGATCCGCGCGGTGCCCGAGATGCCAAAGCTGACCCTGATGACCGGGCACGTCGGGGCGTGCGATCCGCTGTCATTGCGGTTCCCCCGACGGCTCCAGGTCATGCGATGAAGGTCATGCGATGAAGGTCATGCGGTGCGAACAGCGGCTCAGAGCTGCTCGAGCAGCGCCGGGGCGAGGCTGCAGGACAGACCGAAGCCGTCCGGCTCAACGTTAAGGGCCGTGACCTTGCCGTCTTCGACGATCATCGAGTATCGCTTGGAGCGCACATTGCCAAGGACGCCGCTGGCATCGACATCCAGGCCGATGGCCCTGGTAAAGTCCGCCGCGTAGTCGGCCAGCATATGGATCTTGTCGCCGACGCCCTGGTTCTCACCCCAGGCGTTCATGACAAACACGTCGTTGACCGAGATACAAACGATGCGGTCGACGCCCTTGGCCTTGATCGCGTCCGCATCCTGGACATAGCCGGGGAGATGGGTCTTCGAGCAGCCGGGGGTGAAGGCGCCAGGGACCGCAAACACCACGCTCTTGCCTGAGGCCATCATCTCAGCTGCGTTCACTTTGTTGCCGGGGTTGCCTTCCTGAAGCTCAACGGAAGGGATCGCATCACCGACTTGAATTGACATGGGAGTCTCCGAATGGGGATTTGCGGTCCGGGAATATCTCAACCCCTACCGTTGTCGACGCATGACCTTCGATCTCGACATCAAGGCCGGGGCCACGCCGGATCCTCAAACCGTTGGATCTCCACGCGCCACCCGTCTGGATCGCGAACAAAGCAGTGGTAGATCCGATAGGTGTCGTTGCGTGTCGGCGCGGTGTCGATGGGGACGCCGGCCCGCTCCAGCCGCTGGTACCAGCGGTCCACGGCGTCGGTGACCAGGGTGAGGATGATCCCATCACTCGCCTGGACCCGTTCCCGCTGACAGACCCCCAGAAACGCCGTCGACGTCACCGTATAGATCCGACAGCGCCCCTGGTCGAGCGCCAACGGCAGCCGCAGCAGCCGGCTGTAGAAGTGATGCGATCGATCCAGATCCAACACATCAATAAACGTGACCTGTTGGTCAAACGCAGACATCCGCCCCCCAGCTATGCTGGGAATAACGTGATTTCTGTTCAACAGAAGACGGTCACGCGGGCTGGGGCTGCGACGCGGGTGTGTGCCCATCTTCGGGCGTCGCGTACAAGGAGAGCTCTTCGGAGAGGAACGCCGCCATCGCCCGCCCTTCGCAGCGGTGCACCCGAGGCAGCATGAACCAGAGCTCGCGCTCGGTGGTGCGGATCCGAATCTGGCCACACAGCCGCTCACAGAACTGAACATCGACCAGAGACTGTGTCGGGATGCGACAAGGCGTCCGGGTGATTCCGACGGGAACTTCGAGCACGCCGTCCGAGAGCCGGACCTGACAACGACGTTCCTGAAGGAGCGCCAGCATCGCGAACGCGATCCACCGCACAGCGAGGATCCCTGCGGCCACGAGGAGCAGGCCCTGCAACGCAGGCACGATCGAGAGGTAGGACGCGATCAGCACCGTCGCCACCAACAACAGGAGGTAGTCCACCGCCAATGGCCCCGTATCGACGATGAGCTGCAACCAGCCGCGCTGGAAGACAAACTCGGCGCTGTCTCGATCGTGAGAGAAGTGGAACCGCCAGGAGCGATGAAGGATGCGCTCTGCGTCGTGCATGGTGGGTCACCGAGGAGGTGGAGGAAAGGTGCCGTCTTAATTGTCGGTACGGCTTTTACACCCAATATCTAAATCCATTCGATTTGGTTATATTTCCTTCAACTCACGGCGAGAAAACAGGTTGGTGAAGAACCCTTCATTGGAACGCGGGGACTCCCTGCGTGAGACAGATGGCGTGCA
>JBCBLB010000286.1:0-11320 GCA_038520555.1 Myxococcota bacterium
ACTCGTCGTCGGCCCCGGCGCCACCACGCTGACATCCACGCCCGTCCCCCGAAGCTCGACCTGGAGCGCCTCACCCAGCGAGTGAATCCACGCCTTCGTCGCAGAGTAGTGGGCCGCCCAGGGAACCCCGGTGAACCCCACCACCGAGCCGAACAGCACGAAGCCCCCCCGACCGCGCGCCTTCATCGCTGGAAGGTACGCCGACAGCAGATCCAACGCCGCGCCGCAGTTCAACGCCAGCATCCGATGATGACGTTCAACCCGCGCATCAAAGTGAGGACCGCCCACACCCACACCCGCTGCGTGCGCCACCAGCCCCACATCCAGATCTGCCGTCGCAGATGTCAATCGATCGATCGCGTCTGCCGCGATCAGGTCCAACGCAACCACACGGCACGACACCCCATGCGCCGATGCGAGCTGAGAAGACAGCGCCGTCAACCGGTCTTCCCGACGCGCGACCAGCACCACGTTCAAACCACCCGATGCCAGCTCAACCGCCAACGCTCGGCCGATCCCCGCCGATGCACCCGTCACCACCGCCCATGACCCATACCGCGACTGAAGACCGCTCGACATCCTGAACCCCTCTGAACCAGCTGCCCTGGTTGACAGCGTCTACGAAATAAATACCCGCCTGGTTGACACTGTCAACCAGAGATCAAAATCTGAGCCGTTTGTTGGGAATGCAGGATAGATTCAAGGAGGTTGTGAATTCGAATCGCGTCCCTGTGTTTCGATCGTGCCGAGATGTGGTCGTAGGAGATGGGCAGTCCGTGGGTGTCCTGGAGCAGCTGAGCGGTCTGGATCGTGTGCTACGGGGCACACCGCTTCCGCACCTGGATGATCTGCTGATCTGGGAAGATCAGCTGACCACCCTTCAGGGGCGCCTGCCGGCCGCGCCCTCGATCGAGCGGCTGGATGAAGACGGCGCCCGGCGCGCGCTTCAGGTCATCATCGCCCGTGTTGAGCACGAGACGACCTTTGGCCGGGCGATGCTGTCCCCGCTTCGTCTGGATGCGATGCTCGATCCGGGTGCGCTGATTCGGCCGGATGGTCCCATCCGGATCAACCCGGAGCTGCCGCGGCAGCTCTACGCCCGCAGCCTGCCCTACCGTGGCCAGATTGAGCTTTCGCCGCCGTCTTCTCGGTTTCTGGATCCACGGTATCACCTGGAAGCGCTCTGCCAGGGACGGCTGCCGTTAGAGCTTCGGGCGGTCCAACATGAGCTGATCCACCTGCTCCAGGTCGATGCCCGCCGTGAATTGACGCTGCTCATCGTGATGGGCCTCATTCCGCTGTTCTGGCCGGTGCTGATCTGGCTGCTGTTCGCCCGGCTGCTGCCTGCGACCGCGCAGCATTTTCTGGCCGCGCAAGAGATCCAGGCGCACCTCAACGAGCTGGAGTTCGACGCCCAACCCGAGATGGCGCCGGTCCGCGCGGTCGTCGCGCTGGGGTCCTACCCGTTCACCTCGTACCTCAAGCCCGGCGAGCTGGAGTCCCTGACCGCACACATCCAGTCGCTCCGCAGCCTGGGGATGAGCGAGTCTGAGCTGGTCGACCTGTTCAAGCGGATCAACCCGGTCCGTGGGCTGGCGCCGCTGGAAGCGGCGGTTCGACGGCGCTGCCAGGACAACGGCTGGGGGGGCGCGGAGCTGCAGCGCCTGATCCGCGGCCGGGAGCTCCGGCTCCAGGCCGAGCGGCTTCAGGTCCGGGCCATCACCCTGCAGGTCCTCGGCAGCCTTCCCGATGCCGCAGTCCTCGCCAAGTAGCAGTCCTCGCCAGGTAGCAGTCCTCGCCAGGTAGCAGTCCTCGCCAGGTAGCAGTCAGCCCGCTTCCGCCGACACGGCCCTGGCGGCGGATCCAGCCGGCAGCCCCAGATCGGCGATCAGCTGGCGGGCGCTCTCATCGGCCTGCGGACCGGAGACCCCGAACAGGCTCAGCACCACCTGCGCGACCTCTATCGCCGACTGCGCCGTTGACTGGGTGATATCCGACGCCACATCGATGGTGTTCACCAACAACATGCCCTCGCTGACTTCCCGCACCCGACGCGACGTCTGTGGGTCGGTCAGCCGCTCCGCGAGGTGCATCCCCACCAACGGCAGCGCCAACCGAACCCCATGGTGAAACAGCGACGTCTCCATCATCGTGCCGTCATGCGGCCATTGTGCCTGGAGAAGCGCCAACGCACGGTTCTGCGCGGCCTTCCCGACCCCAAGCTTCATGCCGAAGGAGAGGACGTCCGCCGTGTCTTTGAACCGCGCAGGAGGCCGCTTCGCCTTCGGCGATGGCCCCGGCGGAAGCGGCGGGCGGTCCCGGGTGCGCCGCGCGGTCATCCGGGGCGGGCGCTTCATCAGGTCGAGGTCGTATCTGGCGCGCGACCTGTTCTTTTTCAGCACCTGATACGCCTGATTGACCACTGCGAAGATCGACTCGACCTGAAATTGCTGCTCTGGCGAGAGGGGCACGTCCCGATACATATCGGGATGCCATCTCTTGGACATCTCATAGTATGCCCGCCGGATCTGCTGGGCGTCAGCGTCCAGGTCGATGCCCAGCAGCTCATAATGGCTGATCTCATCCAATGACGAATAGAAGTCGCGGAGCCGCTTCGCGTCCTCGGGAGTGAGGGGAGGGTTCCTGCCGAGGGCCATGATCTTCTCCTGTGTTCCGAAGAGGCGCAGCGACGGAGTCATCCGCCCCCCTATATGGTTGCTTTCATGTGTCTCTCACCCTGATGATGCAAACCACGTGCCAAAGGCGATTTGCTGAAAAGGCATGTTCTCTCATCGGAGTGAAAGAGCAACCACCGGAATGTGTCATCCTCGGCTGACACATTCCGTCACCTGAACCATTATGCGTCCCGACGACGGCGGCGGATGGCAACCAGCCCCGCAACCAGCGCCAGCCAACTCATGGGCGCCGCGCTCGTCGTCGAGCAGCTGCCACCGCCGCCCTTGCCCTCTCCAGTGTCCCCCTCGGCATCGTCTGCGACCAGCGGGTCATCATCTTCGCCATCCAGCAGGCCGTCACCGTCCGTGTCTGCCTCAAGCGGATCGGTCTCGCGTTCGACCTCATCCCCGTCGTCCAAACCATCATCGTCGGTGTCTGAGGAGAGCGGATCCGTGCCATAGGTGTTCACCTCGTCCCCGTCGATCAGCCCATCTGCGTCGCTGTCTTCCTCCAGCGGATCGGTGCCGAAGAGATCGACCTCGTCCCCGTCAGTCAGCCCATCTGCGTCGCTGTCCTCTTCCAGCGGATCGGTGCCCCGGTCCAGCTCATCGCCGTCATTGAGGCCATCGGTGTCGGTGTCCGCCTGGGTCGGGTTCGTCCCCGAAGTCTCCAGCTCGAACGGATCGCTCAGGCCGTCGCCGTCGGTGTCCGTCAGCGTCGGGTCGGTGCCCTGCGCGCTCTCTTCCCCATCATCGAGGCCGTCGCCGTCGGTGTCCGCCAGGGTCGGGTCGGAGCCGGTGGTGCTCACCTCGATCGAGTCGGAGAGGCCGTCACCGTCGGTGTCTGCACGGTTCAGGTCAGTGCCCGCCTCCACCTCTGCGCCGTCGTCGAGGCCATCCCCGTCGGTGTCTGCCTCAAGCGGATCGGAGTCATAGGTGTTCACCTCGTACCAATCCAGGACGCCATCATCGTCCGTGTCCGGCTCGTCCAAAGCCGTCCCCGCCGTGACCTCTGCCCCATCCTGGAGGCCGTCGTCGTCGGAGTCGCTGTCCAGCGGATCGGAGCCGTAGGTGTTCACCTCGTCCCCATCACTCAGCCCGTCGTCGTCGGTGTCCGCATCCGTGAGCAGGCTCCCGATCAGCAGCTCTTCTGCATCCCCCAGCCCATCCGCGTCGGTGTCCGGGTTCAACGGATCCGAGCCGAGGACGTTCACCTCTGCACCGTCCAGAACCGTATCGTCGTCCGAATCGTCGTCGGCGAGGTCCGTGCCGGCTTCGACCTCTGCGCCATCGGTCAGCCCGTCATCGTCCGAGTCATCGTCGCGAGGGTCGGAGCTGTAGGTGAGCACCTCTTCGCCATCGGTCAGCCCATCTGCGTCGCTGTCGGCGTCGCCGACCTCGGTGCCCAGCTCGACCTCTTCCCCGTCATTGAGACCATCGTCGTCGGAGTCGCTGTCCAGCGGATCAGAGCGGTAGGTGTTGAGCTCCTCGCCGTCGGTCAGGCCATCATCGTCGCTGTCGGCGTCGTTGTAGCCGGTGCCGGCGTCCCGCTCCTCGCTGTCGTCCAGGCCATCCCCGTCTGCGTCCGCCAGGGTCGGGTCGGAGCCGGTGGTGTTCACCTCAACCTCATCAGACAGGCCATCACCGTCAGTATCTTCGAGGATGAGAGACGTCCCCGCCGTGACCTCTGCCCCATCGTCGAGGCCGTCGTCGTCAGAGTCGCTGTCCAGCGGATCGGAGCCGTAGGTGTTCACCTCCGCCCCGTCGAGGACGCTGTCATCGTCTGAGTCGTCGTCCAGGGGATCGGTCTCGTAGTCGCTGATCTCTGCGCCATCGAGCAGACCGTCGTCGTCCGTGTCGCTGTCGTTGATCCCGGTGCCCTCGGTCAGCTCGTCGGCGTCGTCCAGGCCGTCGTCGTCCGTGTCGCGCTCGGTGGGATCAGAGCCGTAGGTGTTCACCTCCTCTCCGTCGGTCAGGCCATCGCCGTCCGTGTCGGCCTCCGTGAGCCGGGTGCCGGCCTCAACCTCTGCGGCGTCGTCCAGACCGTCATCATCGCTGTCTGTATCCAGCGGGTCCGACTTGTAGCCGTTGACTTCGATCCCGTCCTCCAGGCCGTCGTCGTCACTGTCCGCGTCGCGGAGGCCGGTCCCCGCAGACACCTCATCATCATCGTCCAGGCCGTCGTCGTCGGTGTCCCGATCGTTCGGATCAGAGCCGTAGGTGAGCACTTCTTCGCCATCGGTCAAACCGTCCGCATCCGAGTCCACGTCGTCCGGGTCGGTCTCATAGGTGCTGACCTCTGCCCCGTCTCCCAGGCCATCGTCATCGAAGTCGGCGTCACAGTCATCCAGGCCGAGGCCGTCTTCTTCTGTCCAGGTCAGGCCGTCCTCGTCCTCATCCCCGTCCGGTCCGCCGATTCCATCGCAGCTCTGATCGATCCCGTCGCCACAGGTGTCGTCTGCGCCAGGGAAGATGCCCACCGCGCTGTCATCGCAGTCGGTGCTGTTCGTGACGTAGCCGGTCTCACCGGGACAGGCGACGCGGGTGTTGTCCAGGTCGCCGAACCCGTCGCCGTCCGTGTCTGCATACAGGGTCCCCGCCGCGCCGACCGTTTCGTCGCTGTCGTCACAATCATCGGCGGCGAAGACGCCGTCCTCGTCCGCATCCTGGATGTCACCCGGGTAGACATAGGCGGCGCCGCCCTGGACGGTGCCGTCCGTGTCCAACGGCGAACCGATGATCACATCGCCATAGCCGTCCTGATCGACGTCACCGGCGAAGGCGACCGAGCGGCCATAGTTGTCCCCGCCCGCGCCGTCCGACGCGTTCAGCTTCTCTTCTGTGTCCGCGTCCACACCGTCCGGGGAACCGTAATAGACATACGCCGACCCCGAGCTGCCGCCGACGTCGTCGTCCAGGTAGGCACCGACCACGATGTCGCTGTAGCGGTCGCCGTTGAGATCGCCGCCGCTGACCCACACCCCGAAGCGGTCCCGCTCGCGGCCGTCTGATGCGATGACCTTCTCTTCCCGAGCGGTGTCGATGCCCGACGTGGCGCCGTAGTACACGTAGACCGCGCCCGCGTCGTCGCCACTCTCCGACTCACGGAAGGCGCCGACGATGACATCGTCATAGCCGTCATCGTCGACGTCACCCGCGCTGGAGACGCTATAGCCGAAGAAGTCGGAATCATCGGCGTCAGCGGCGATAAGCTTCTGCTCGCTGGATGTATCGATCCCCGAGATGTCCCCATAGAAGACGTAGGCCGCGCCGGCGATGGATCCGCCCTCATTGTCCGCGTATGCTCCGATGATGACATCACTGTAGCCGTCACCATCGATGTCACCGGCGCCAGAGACGGAGAAGCCAAAGCTGACCCCAGCCTCCCCGTCGGACGCCGTCAGCTTGTCTTCCCGGGTCGTGTCGATGCCCGAAGACGAGCCATAGTACACATAGGCCGAGCCTTCGCCATCGTGTTCAAACGCACCAACGATAACATCACTGTAACCGTCTTTATCGACGTCGCCTGCCCCAGCGAGGGAGCGACCGAACTGATCATCTGCGGCGCCATCTGACGCGATGATTTTGTCTTCCCGGGTCGTATCGATGCCGGACTCAGAGCCATAGTACACATAGGCCGAGCCGGAGTTGTTTCCATTGTCATCATCACGGTACGCACCGATGATCACGTCTGCATAACCGTCCTTATCGATGTCACCGGCCCCAGCGACCGGCACACCGAAGTTGTCCCCAGGTGCACCGTCAGAGGTGATGATCTTGTCTTCCCGGGTCGTATCGATGCCCGAAGACGAGCCATAGTACACATAAGCGGAGCCAGAGCGGTTGCCGTTGTCGTCGTCCAGGTAGGCGCCGATAATGACATCGTCGTAGCCGTCCTTGTCGACATCGCCGGCCCCAGCGACCGAGAAGCCGAAGTAGTCCTCAGCGGCTGCGTCTGACGACACGATCTTCAGCTCATCCGCCGTGAGGATGGGATCGACGGTGAGCGGATACGCCGCCCCCCGATCATCCACGGCGATCCGGACCCGGTCGGCGTCCGCCTCAAGCCATGCGTGCAGCGGCGCGCCGGTCGCGTCCCAGGCGCCCAGCTCACCGTATCGCCAGACGCTGCCGTCTGCAGAGACGAGGGAAACAGCGTCCCCATCGACGTGTACGGAGCTGCCTTCGAAGCCAACCTCCAGCAGGAGCGGCCCCGTACCAGATGGCCGCGACTCGACAGTCCATCCCTGTTGGAGCCCCTGACGGCGGCCAACCCACCACTCCATCACGCCGGGGCGCGGCTGCTCGACCCGAAGGACACAACCGTCCTGTCGCGGCGTCCCTTCTGCACAGGCGCCGAGCTGGGGGACAACCGGGAGAGCCGCCACCCACAGGTCCGCCCGCCCATAGCCCATCAGTGACAGCGAAAGGGTGTCGGCGCCATGGCGCAGGGTCGCGCCCTGCTCATCGATCGAAGCGATCCGCCCTTTCGGCAACCGAGCCTCAAACCGGCCGACGTCCACCGCCGCGAAGCGACGCGCGTCCGCGGCGATACGCGCCTGGATCGTCTCCCAACGGTCGGTCGTCAGGCTGGCCGGCAACGCCGGCGCTGGGGTGGCGGTGTCCGCAGAGGACCCCGAAGATGAGACCGCACACGCTGGGCCCAGCATGAGCACGATCATCAGATGAGCAGAGGAGGAAGACGACATCAACACTCCAAACGGTAGCGGATGGGGAGCATTTTGAGCGAAGGCACCGTGATGTGGGGGAGGGATGAAGTGCCTGCGGTTGGGATAGCGCCTTCTATCCTCGCATGCATCCCTGTCACAGGGACACCGGATCAACGCTCACCATGCCATGCTCCTTGTCTCCGACGATCGCAGCCAGAAGACCGCGCGGCGCGACCGGAGCCAGATATCATGTCCGTTGTCTTACGTGACGGTCAGCCGACACCGTGCCCAGACCGATCCAATGGATGTTCCAGCTCGGGACGCATTCCTTCAGGCGCGCTTCATATGGACACTTCCGACCAGGCTCTGTACACCATTCGCCGCCTCGCGGAGCGGACCCACCCCCGACAGTGTCCATGCTGTCATCGGGTGTTTCCCAATCTGCGCGCCTACCTGACACAGACCTCTCCGCTCGGTGTCCCGATAAGCTACGATGCTGAATTGGGAGACTGGCAACCGTCCGAACCCATCGGCACCATCATTCTATCCAACTGCCGCTGTGGGACCACGCTATCCATCAGCACCGAGGGGATGGCGCTCGACGAGTATCACCGGCTGATGCGGTGGGCCCGGACGGCCGCCAAACGGCGACACTGCAGCATGTCCGCGCTGCTCGACCAGGTCCGCGAACAAATCGTCCTCGATGTGATCGGCCACCCGCGCAGCCCGTTCACGGCGTTCACGTCTCCAGCAGACGGGCGCGCAGGCGATCCCGGTTGATCCCGAGCGAATCCAGAAACGTCGCCACAGCGCCGAGGCGCGCGTCGAGCGTGTCCAACAACCGACGCATCGTGTCGGGGTCCGCGTCGAGCAGCGCCCGGGAGTCGACGCTCTGCGAGAGGCCGGGGAAGTGCTTGAGCACCCGCCGACGCCATTTCCCGATCTGGTCGTCGTTGGGGTTGAAGTACTTTCGTGTCAGCGCGTAGTCGTCGATGATGGTCTGTCGTGGGGTGCCCAGGGCACTCAACAGCAACGACGCCACGATCCCGGTTCGATCCTTTCCCACCGAACAGTGGAACACGAGCGGGAAGGGATCGTCGTCCGCGGTCATCTGTGCAAAAATGTCTGCGAGGACGTCCTGACCGGCGATGGCCCAGTCCGCGTAGTCCAGGGACGGCCGCAGCCGCAGCGAAGGCGAGAGCAGCGATCGGTGGATGCGCCGAACGTGCGGCGCGATCATGCCAGGCCCATACCGCGCCACCTCTGCAGAGGTGCGGAGGTCGATGACGGTCTTCAATCCCCGCACATCGAGAAGCTCAGCAACGTCGTCGCGGGTGAGATCGGTGAGGCGGTCGGCGCGGTAGACCCGCCCCCAGGCGATGGTCTGTCCGTCAGCAGCACGGTACCCGCCCAGGTCGCGGAAATTCCGGGCCCCCTGTAACGGCACATGGCGTTGATCAGTCACGCCACTGACGTATCGCGTTCCATTCCCGAAGCGGAACTTCCAGCCCATTCGATGTGTCAAAGTGCAGGGCAGGACCTGGGAGGACGACGTGATCTGGTGGCTGTTCGGCGCAGCGCTTGCAGGGGACTTCCCCACCTCACCGAACCTTCAACAGACAACGTGGTTGATGGGCGCGCCCGTCTCGATCCCCCAGAAGGGGACCGCCGTTGTCGAGCTGTGGGCGACCTGGTGTGGCCCCTGCATCGAACAGATGCCCCACCTGAACACGATCGCCCGGGAATACGATGGCCGGATCCAGGTGGCGGCGGTGAGCGATGAGAAGCCGATGACCATCCGAACGTTCTGGTCCAACGCGGGGTGGGCGCCGGCCTACTCCGTGGGCACCGACATCAGCGGCGCGACCAGCGGCCGGTTTCAGGCCATCGACGGCAGCTCCGGGATCCCCCGCGCCTTCATCATCGACGACGGCGCCGTCGTCTGGTCGGGGCATCCGGCGACGATGGACCCCATCCTGGCGGCCGTGGTCGATGACCGGTGGAGCGTCGATCGGGCCGCCGCTGTCGCAACGCTCCCCGAAGCCGCAGCCCGTTACCTCCGTGCGGTGGTGACCGAAGATGCCAACAACGTCACAACCCCACGGGCGATTTTGTTGGCCAACGGCGACCTGGCACCCGATCTGATGAACCAGATGGCCTGGACGATGCTGACCGAGGTGCCCGCCGCGCAGCGGGACACCCCCTTCGCCCTGGAAGCCTCGCGCATCGCGATTCAGATCGTACCGGACTCGTTCGCCTATCTGGACACCTACGCGCTCGCGCTGTTCGAGAACGACCGCATCTCCGAAGCCATCGCGGCACAACAGCGCGCGGTCCAGCAGTGCAACGATCAAGAAGTGGTCTGCGAAGAGCTGAAACAACGCCTCACGCGGTTTCAGGACGCCCTGACCCGATAACCCCCACCACCGACCATCACTCGCCCGGCGAGAGGAAGAAGTAGACCGCGCCATACCGGTCGGGTGCGCCGACGAGCAGCAGCCCCTCACCGTTGACGGGGTTGTCAGGGAGCATCGTGATGGCGGAGCCGAAGCCATCGGCGTAGGTTCCAGAGATCACGGTGGAAGCCGTCTCCAGTGATTGGATCCCCTGGGGCACGTCGTGGATCAGGTAGACGGCCAGGGCGCCAGGCGCACCGATGGCGATCTCCGGTCCGCCGCCCGGGCGCAGCGGGACGCCACCCGAAACAGCAGCGCCCGCCCGATCGCCAGCCGCGATCCCCAACAATAGCGCGTCAGCGTCGCTCATTTCCCGATCGCCCGGATCGGCCTGACCGAGAAGGAGGGCAACGGCGCCGGTGGATTCATTGCGACCAGGGGCACCGACGAGCACGTCTGCGTAGCCGTCCCTGTTCAAATCACCCGGCGCAGCCACGACATCCCCAAGGGCCGCGTCGGGCGCATCACCGAAGATGGTCGCGAAGGCCGCCGTCTCTGGAACCAGGACCTTCATGGCGCCGTCCAGCTCCGCCGCGGAGATCAGAAGGAGCTGTCCGGCCGCCCCCGGCGCACCCACCGCCACATCCGATACGCCATCTCCGTCGACATCACCGACCTCGGCGATCGCGCTGCCCAGACGGCCGCCCAACCGGTCCCCCATCAGCGTCGTCGCCGGACCGTCGTCGGCGTTGAGGTAGACATAAACCGCGCCCATCTCTGCAGCCCATCCCGGCGCACCCACCAACAACGCGTCCCGATCGTCGAGCGGCAACCGCGACAGCGCCGCACCGAACCATCCCAATTCGCTGTCCCCCGTCAAGCGCAACGCCGCATCCTCAAGGTGTTGAAGCGGCGCGATCCCATCCGAAAAACCATAGACCATCCCCACTTCGTCGCGGCCAGGGGCCCCCACGAAGACCTGCGAGTTCCCATCCCCATCCAGATCCGCGGACACCGAAGACATGCCGAAGCGGCCCTTGGGATCGTCCCCACGAAACCGGACCGCCACATCATCCAGCTCAGCCGCATCCGCCACGTCGTCGAAATCGTCGACCGAGAGCAGGTAGGCAGAGCCAGGCCCGCCGCGGTTGGCCGCCCCGATGAGGATCTGGTCACCGCGACGGGAAAGGTCGCCGCCCACGTTCAGCGCGCCCGGCAAGATCCGGTAGGCAGAGAAGGCGTCGAGCGGACCGAGCAGGCGGCACCGCGGCGACGACGGATCACAGTCCTGATCCTCACCATCGCCGCACACCTCGACACTGTCAGGCGAGATCTCCGTCCGGGTATCATCGCAGTCGCCGCTCTGGTCGGCGTAGGCGGCAGAGGGCGCCCCACAGCTCAGCTCACTGACGCTGGCGATGCCGTACCCATCCCGATCCTGGTCGAGGTACCACAACGCTCGCGGAGGAAGACCGTCGTCGATGTCACCGTTGCAGTTGTTGTCCACGCCGTCGCACAGCTCCGTCGCGCCAGGGAAGATCTGTGGGTTCTGATCGTCGCAGTCATCACCACCCGATGC
>JBCBLB010000021.1:0-32010 GCA_038520555.1 Myxococcota bacterium
ATCGCGTCACCGTGCCCATGAACATCTCGGAAGACGGAAGCAGCTTCTCCGCAAAAGGACAACTCTCCATTCGCGCATCGCAGTTCGGATGGCAGCCGTACTCCGCACTCTTCGGACAGCTCAAGAACCTCGACGAGATGACGCTCGTGATCAACCTCGGTTCCTGAGCAGAAAGCCCCGAAGATCCACTTGCAACGATGACAGAACAGTACGACGCGGTCCCGAGTCTGGCTCGGGCTGTAAGATGGAATTACATCTATCATCTATATAGATGATAGATGTAATCCTGCCCATCAACTGCGTTCGTCGATGGTCCCCCCTGTCCCAGGAAGAGGACGCCGGGGTTGATGGTGACGGGTTTATTGGTGGTCCCATCTCCAGCAAAGAAACCGGTGTTGAGGACATAGATAAAGCTGGTCGTCGGAGCAACATCTGCGGTTCTGGCTGGAGAGAACACACATCGAATCATCCTGTGAAGACCCGCTCAGATCGCAGATGTCGTAAAGCGGTCCATCACCGGTGTCCCATTCGATGGGATGGCGGCGCTCTGTCCGCCCTCAACGTCCATCATCAGGCACGCACAGGCACCCAGGGATGAGAAGAGATGTCCCAAAGAGTGTCAAGAACCCCATGCCTCCCCGTAAAGGCAATGAGTTATTTTCTCTGCCCAGAGGATACCGCAAATTCGACATACACGATAAGCTGCTTTTATATGCGCTCATCCCTCGTCGACACCAACCCTGCGCTCCCTCTGACCCGTGAGCAGGTCATTGAGTGGCTTAAGCAGCTCTCTCTCCAGGAGCTGCGCGACTTTATCCTCCGCCTTGAAGATGAATTGGGCGTCGCAACCGGTTCTGTCTTTGCGACCTCCAATCCACCGCTCATCGACTGGGCCACCAGCAACCCACCAAACCCGCGGACCGATACGACCCTGATCATTCGTGCGGTTGGTCCTGAGCGCGTCCAGGTGCTCAAAGCCGTTCGCCGGTTCACGGGCTGGCCGCTCATCCAGATCCGGGACCGCCTCGACGCGCCGCCGCTGGTGTTTGATGGCTTGGACATCCGGGACGCTGAGGCGTTGCGAGATGACCTGAATGCCCTGGGCGCAGACGCGGTGGTCGATCTGTAAGCCCCATCTGCAGGTCCCAGGGTCAGGGCATCATCACACCCGATTCGATGCGCTGTCGGAGAATGGCCGGTGCGTATCTGCATCTTATAGACAGGCAACAATACTTCAACGTACCCGTCTCCTGGTGAGGGGGGCACATGGAGCGGAAAAACCTGATGGTTGACATCCGCGTTGGTCTTCTGGAGGCTGTGGTAGCCTCAGGAAGCTGCCTCGAAATTGTCCACCAGCCCAGGGAGAATACAGATGGAAGGTCAGGAATCCGAAGAAAGACCGCTCTTGATCGAGCGCGAAGAGGGGTTCATCAAGCTGACATTGAACCGCCCGAAGCGCCTCAATTCGTTTAACCTCGCCCTTCATGAAGCGATGCAACAGGCGCTCATCGAATGTGAGACCGCGACGAGCTGCCGGGTGGTGCTGATCACCGGGGCGGGGCGGGCGTTCTGTGCTGGGCAGGATCTGTCGGATCCGTCGGTGAGCGCGGCCGAAGGCGCGCTTCCGGACCTGGCCGTGACCCTAGAGCGATTCTACAACCCGATGGTTCGCCGCATCCGGGCCATGAACAAGCCGGTCATCTGTGCGGTGAATGGGACCGCTGCGGGCGCCGGCGCGAACCTGGCGTTGGCCTGCGATATCGTGCTCGCGTCTTCGAAAGCAAAGTTTCTTCAGCCCTTCAACAAGATCGGCTTGATCCCGGACACGGGTGGAAGCTGGACGTTGACCCGGCTGGTGGGCGAGGCCCGGGCCAAAGGCTTGACGTTGCTGGGGCGGCCGATCACCGCGCAGCACGCATACGACATGGGGCTGATCTGGTCGGTCGTCGAGCCCGACGCGTTGATGGACGCTGCCATGGCGTTGGTCCATGAGCTTCGGGTGGCGCCGACGTTTGGGCTGGCGCTGACCAAGCAGGCCATCCACGCTGCGGCGACCAACACCCTCGACCAGCAGCTCGATCTGGAGCGAGATCTTCAACAACGTGCGGGGCGCAGCCCGGATTACCAGGAGGGGGTCGCAGCGTTCTTCGAGAAGCGTCCCCCGACCTTCACCGGCCAGGAACCCGAGCGATGATGGATCCAGACGCATTGGCCCGCGCCAGGATGGCGGCGTCATCGCCTCATTCCGTGGAAACAGCCGGACCGTGTCCGGTCACCACATCACCATTGCTCACCGGGAAGACCCTCGATGATTGATCTGACCCCGTCCCCTGACAGCCTGGACCCGATCGAACGCGCCTCTCGGGATGCGCTCGCGGCGCTGCAACTCGATCGAATGAAGTGGAGCTTGAAGCACGCCTATGATAATGTATCAATCTACCGGAAGCGGTTTGACGAAGCGGGGGTCCATCCCGATGACCTGAAGACGCTGTCCGATCTGAGCCGGTTCCCGTTCACCACCAAGCAGGATCTGCGAGACAGCTATCCGTTCGGCATGTTCGCGGTTCCGCGCGAGCAGGTGAGCCGAATCCACGCCTCGTCCGGCACGACAGGCAAGGCCACGGTGGTCGGCTATACCCGCAACGACCTGGACATGTGGGCCGACGTGATGGCCCGATCCATCCGGGCATCGGGCGGCCGCCCCGGTGACGTGGTCCATGTCGCCTATGGCTATGGGCTGTTCACCGGTGGACTGGGGGCACACTATGGCGCCGAGCGGTTAGGGTGTACGGTGGTACCCGTCTCCGGTGGGCGGACGGCGCGGCAGGTTCAGCTCATTCAAGACTTCCAACCTTCGGTTATTTTGGTTACGCCGTCCTATATGCTGACCCTGCTCGATGAGTTCCATCGTCAGGGCGTCGACCCCCGGTCGACCTCGCTGAAGGTGGGCATCTTCGGCGCGGAGCCCTGGTCCGACGCCATGCGCGAGAAAATCGAGGCCGCCTTCGATATGCACGCCGTGGACATCTACGGGCTCTCTGAGGTCATCGGCCCCGGCGTGGCCAATGAGTGCGTCGAGACCAAGGACGGGCTGCACATCTGGGAAGATCACTTCTATCCCGAGATCATCGATCCGCAGACCGGCGCGGTCCTGCCCGATGGCGAGGTGGGCGAGCTGGTGTTCACCTCGTTGACCAAAGAGGCGCTCCCGATCATCCGCTACCGGACCCGCGATCTGACCCGACTGCTCCCCGGAACCGCGCGAACCATGCGGCGAATGGAGAAGGTGACCGGCCGATCGGATGACATGATGATCATCCGCGGGGTCAACGTCTTCCCCACCCAGATCGAGGAGCAGCTGCTGGCATGTGCAGGGCTGTCACCGCATTATCAGATTGAGCTGACCCGTCCGGGCAACCTCGATCAGATGACCATCCAGGTCGAGGCGACGGCGGATCAGGCGAACGAAGCCGCACGGACAGCGGCTGCGGCAGAGCTGGGGCGCCGGATCAAGGACTATGTCGGCGTCACTGCGCAGGTTATCGTCGGTGAACCCGGCGCGATCGAGCGCTCGACGGGAAAGGCCCGCCGGATTATCGACAACCGCGCCTCGGGCTGATGGGGTACGATGACAGACTCCGCGTCGGAAGCGGTAGAGAGGCTTGTTGAACGGCTGCACCGCGCGCCGCTTCGGGTCTGGTCGATCGTGATCACGGTCTTCGGCGATGCGATCGCCCCCCGGGGCGGTCAGGTGTGGCTGGGAGACCTGATCCGGTTGTTGGAGCGGCTGGCGATCAGCCCGGCGACGCTGCGTACGGCGATCTCTCGGCTGGCGACAGATGGATGGGTGGAGCGCCGCCGGTTCGGACGGCGGAGCTTCTATGGCATCTCCACCAAACAGATCTCTGTCTTCCAGGACGCCGAGCGGCGAATCTATGCATCACATGCGCCAGAATGGCCCAACCAACGCTGGTTCTTGTCTCATCCCGAGGATGCTGAGGTCGCGGGCCGGCTGAAGACGTTGGGCTTCGGCATCTTGCCGGGCGGGTGGATGATCCGTCCGGAGACCACCTTCAGCCGGGATGCAGAAGCCCCCCTGAAACGCGGCTTATTCTTTGAGGGACGAGCCCGTACACCGATGGATCCGTCCACGGTATGGCCGCTGATGGATCTGGCCGAGCGGTATCGTGGATTGCTGACGTCCTTCACCCCGCTGAAGGGCGCAGTCGGCGCAATGTCACCGGTGAATGCGATGGCCGCGCGAACGTTGCTGATTCATGATCTGCGACGAGTGGTGCTGAAGGATCCCTGTCTGCCCGCGGCGCTGCTCCCGCAGGATTGGCCGGGCGATGCGATGCGTACGTTGGCCGCGGAATTGTATCGAGGGTTGGTGCCGGCTTCTGAGGAATGGTTGGGGGAATGTCAGTCGGAACCCAATGTGATCCTCAAATCTCCAGAGCCATGGTTCTTCAACCGGTTTGGTAGATTTCAGGGTTAATGTGTTTCAAAAAATCTCTAGGTGATTGATTTTTTGTTATATATTGAACAGGCCTGAGGCGAGGAGGGATGATGTACTCGCAGGGTTTGATCGGTGCGAAGGGTGACACTGGCGAAGATGCTGACTTCTTGGACGCCTTCCAGGCGCGCATAGATGCAGAGCAGAAGATTGAGCCCCGGGATGAGATGCCCGATGGGTATCGCAGCCTGCTGATTCGCCAGATTGCACAGCACGCCCATTCAGAAATCATCGGCATGTTGCCTGAGGGCAACTGGCTCACCCGGGCGCCGACGTTGAGCCGAAAGGCCAGCTTACTGGCGAAGGTTCAGGATGAAGGTGGGCATGGGCTGTATCTGTATTCGGCGGCTGAGACCCTTGGGGTGAGCCGTGAGCAGCTTGTGGACGACCTGCTCAATGGGAAGATGAAGTACTCTTCGATCTTCACCTATCCCACGCTGACCTGGGCCGATGTGGGCGCGATCGGTTGGCTGGTCGACGGGGCGGCGATCATGAACCAGATCCCGCTGTGTCGCTGTTCGTATGGGCCGTACAGCCGTGCGATGATCCGGGTCTGTAAGGAAGAAAGCTTCCATCAACGCCAGGGCTTCGAGATCATGCGGATCCTGGCCCACGGCAGCGACGAACAACATGCGATGGCCCAGGACGCGTTGGATCGCTACTGGTGGCCGTCGCTGATGATGTTCGGTCCATCGGACCGCACGTCAAAGCACTCCAGCAACTCGATGAAGTGGAAGATCAAGCGGTTCTCCAATGACACGCTGCGTCAGAAGTTCGTCGATGCGATGGCTCCCCAGGCTGCCTTCCTGGGCCTGCAGATCCCCGATCCGGACTTGACGTGGAATGACGTGCGGGGCAGCTATGATTTCGGTGAGATCGACTGGGATGAGTTCTGGGATGTCTTGCGGAATGGGGGCATTTGCGGTCCGGATCGGATCGAGACGCGCCGTAAGGCCCGCGATGACAACGCCTGGGTCCGAAGAGCCGCCGCGGCGCACGCACGCAAGCGCGCCGCCCGAAAGGAGACCGCATGAGCGATGTCCCGCATACCCCCCTGTGGGAGGTGTTTATCCGGCCCCGCAACGGTCTGGATCACAAACATGTGGGCTCGGTCCATGCCGCCGATGGGGAGATGGCGCTCCAGGCAGCGCGTGACGTCTATACCCGTCGCGGTGAGGGCCGGAGCATCTGGGTGGTGCGGTCCACGGACATCGTCGCCTCCAATCCCGCGGACAAAGAGAGCTTCTTCGACCCGGCGGACGACAAGCCGTATCGGCACCCGACCTTCTACGATGTCCCCGATGAAGTCGGTCACATCTAACCATTGGTGGGGATGACGATGGATTCTCATACGACCGGCGATCATGCGATCTGGTTGTTGGGGGTGGCGGACGACCACTTGATCCTCGCCCAGCGCCTGTGCGAGTGGATCGGCCACGCGCCGACGTTGGAAGAAGAGCTCGCCCTGGCCAACATCGGCCTGGATCTGTTGGGCCAGGCCCGACCGCTGTATGCCCATGTCGCCGCCCTGGCGGGGGCCGGGCAGAGCGCGGACCAGCTGGCGCTGACCCGGGAAGAGCGTGCATACCGCAATATCCTGCTGGTCGAGCAACCCAACGGTGACTTCGCCCATACGATGGTCCGCCAGCTCTTCTTCAGCGCGCTGATGGGCCCGCTATGGGCTGCGCTGCGCAGGTCCACGGATCCGGTGGTCGCCGGCGTCGCGGCCCAGGCCGTCAAAGAGAGCACCTACCACATCCGCCACAGCGGTCAGTGGGTCATCCGCCTGGGGGATGGCACCTCTGAGAGCCACGAACGGGCCCAGACCGCCGTTGATCGTTTGTGGCCGTTCATCGAGGAGATGTTCGAAGCCGACGCCGCGGCGCAGGCTGCGACGTCGTCGGGGGTCGGCGTCGATCCGTCGACGCTACGGAGTCACTGGGATCACACCATCCAGACCGTCTTGACACAGGCGACCCTGACCGTGCCCAGCCGCTCCGCGCGCCGCCGCGGCGGTCGCTCGGGGCGCCATACCGAGCACCTCGGCCGTCTACTCTGTGAGCTCCAGTACCTCCAGCGCGCATACCCGGGGCTGTCGTGGTGATCGATCAGATCGTGGCGCTCGCCGCGGCGGTGCCCGACCCGGAGATCCCGGTCCTGACCATCGGCGATCTGGGCATGATCCGGGGCGCGCGACAGGACCCCGCCGGCCAGCTCACCGTCCTGTTGACCCCGACCTATTCGGGGTGCCCTGCCACCAGCGTGATCCAACTTGAGATCCGCCGCGCGTTGCGTCGGGCTGGACTCTCTGTCACCGTGGCGCTGGTCCGGGACCCGCCCTGGACGACGGACTGGATCACGGAAGCGGGGCGCCGGAAGCTGCGCGCGTATGGCATCGCGCCGCCCGGACCGGCGCAGCCCGCCCAAGGACGGCTTTCCCTGTTCAAGGAAGACGCGCCCGTCGCCTGCCCGCAATGTGGCGCAGAAGAGACCGAGCTGATCAGCGCCTTCGGCTCGACGCCGTGCAAGGCGCTCCGCCGGTGTTTGCAGTGCCAGGAACCCTTCGACGCCTTCAAGTGCCACTGAGGATTGGGATGCGAACCTACCCGCTCACCATCGAGGACGTCCGCGCGGAGACCGATGACTGTGTCTCGATCGCGTTTACCGTGCCCGCCGCGTTGAAGGAGACGTTCCGCTTCACGCCCGGCCAGTACCTCACCCTCCAGACCGATCTGGACGGCGAACGGATCCGACGGTGCTACTCGATCTGTTCGAGCCTCGACCAGCAGGAACTTCGCGTCGCGGTGAAGCACCTGCCCGGCGGGCGATTCTCCACCTTCGCCAACCAGGCGCTGTCGGCGGGCATGACCCTTGAGGTCGCGCCGCCCGAAGGGCGGTTTACCTGGCAGCCGACCCCCGGGCGCACCTCAAGGTATGTCGCCTTCGCCGCCGGAAGCGGGATCACGCCGGTCATCTCGATCGCCCAGTCTATCCTGGAGAGAGAACCCCACAGCCAGTTCGCCCTCGTCTATGGCAACCGCGACCGCTCCTCGATCGTCTTTCGGGAGCGTTTGGAAGACCTCAAGGATCAACACCTCCACCGCCTCACGCTGATTCACTGCCTCAGCCGAGAGCGCCGAGATATCCCGCTGTTCGACGGGCGCATCGATTCCGCGCGGGTCCTGCAGCTCTCTGCGGCGAAGCTGTTCGATCCCACAGCGGTCGAGGCGTTCTTCCTCTGTGGGCCCGAAGGCATGATCGCCTCTACCCGCGGCGCCCTCCATATGCTCGGTGTGTCCGCAGACAAGATCCACACCGAGCACTTTGTGACGTCCTCATCGGCGCATCTGCCGGCGCCGACCAGCCCGGAGCGCGCACGCCAGACCGGGGACGTCCATGTTGAGGTGAGCGTGGATGGGACCGCCCGAACATTCCAGATGCGGCCCGATGAGACCGTCATCGACGCCGCTGCTGCGGTGGGGATCGAGCTGCCGTATGCCTGCGCGGGCGGAATGTGCTGCACCTGTCGGTGCCGGTTGGTGAAGGGACATGTCGAGATGGCCGCCAACTACAGCCTGGAAGCGTGGGAGCTGGAGGCCGGGTTTGTGCTCGCCTGCCAGGCAAAGCCCACAACGAATGAGATTATTTTGGACTTTGATGCAAGATAATCCAAACTCAGAGAGGAGAGGATGATGAAGGTCGAGAGCTACGCAGAAGGACGATGGCATACCGCAGCGAGCGGGGGACGGATGGTGTTCAACGCCGTCACCGGCGAGCCGTATGCAGAGGTCTCCAGCGCGGGCCTCGATCATGCAGCGATGCTCCACCACGCCCGCCAGGTCGGGGGCCACCATCTCCGGAAAATGACCATCCACCAACGGGCCATGATGCTCAAAGGCCTCGCGCTGGCCCTCAACAAGCGCAAAGCCGAGCTGTATGCCCTGTCCCGAATCAGCGGCGCCACGAACGCAGACTGTCAGATGGACGTCGACGGCGGCATCGGGACGTTGTTCGTCTACTCCTCCAAGGCGCGCCGGGAGCTGGCCGATGAGACCTTTGTCGTCGATGGGCCGCCAGAGATCGTCTCCCGTGGTGGGACCTATATCGGGCAACACATCATGGTCCCCCGGCAGGGCGTCGCCCTGCACATCAACGCGTTCAACTTCCCCTGCTGGGGGATGCTTGAGAAGCTGGCGCCGACGCTGCTCGCCGGGATGCCCGCGATCGTCAAGCCCGCCTCGGTCACCAGCTACATCACCGCACATGCGGTGCGGATCATGATCGAATCCGGGGCCCTGCCGCCAGGCGCGCTCCAGCTCGTCAGCGGAAGCGTCGGCGATATGCTCGACCAGCTCGGGACGCAGGATGTGCTCACCCTCACCGGCTCGGCACACACCGGACGGATCCTGCGGCGCAATGACAACCTCATCGCCCGATCCATCCCCTTCAACGTCGAGGCGGACTCGATGAACTTCTGTATGCTCGGCCCCGACGCCGCCCCGGGCACCACAGAGTTCGATCTGTTCATCAAAGAAGTCTCCGATGAGATGCGGATCAAGACCGGTCAACGATGCACGGCCATCCGCCGATGCCTGGTCCCCGCCGATCAAATCGAAGCGGTCCGCGATGCCCTGAGCGCCACCCTCTCCAAGACCCAGATGGGTGATCCGGCACGGGAAGATGTCCAGATGGGCCCCCTGGTCAGCCAGGATCAGCGCGATGACGTCGATAAGGCGGTCAATGAGATCCTCTCTGTGGGAGAGGTGCTCTTCGAGGCGGACCGATCCACGCTGGGCGCCGATGCAGAGAAGGGCGCGTTCTATCCGTTCAAGGTCCTCTACTGCAGCGATCCGATGAACACCGCGGCGCCCCATGACATCGAGCCGTTCGGCCCGGTGAGCACGATCCTTCCCTACAAGGACACCGCCGAGGCGGTGTCCCTCATCCGACGGGGGGAAGGCAGCCTGGTGGGGACCCTGGTCACCGCGAGCCCCGACGTCGCCCGAGAGGTCGTCCTCGGCACCGCGGCCTATCATGGGCGGCTCCAGATCCTCAACCGGGCGTGCGCGAAAGAGTCGACCGGACACGGATCGCCATTGCCGCACCTCACCCATGGCGGCCCCGGCCGCGCGGGCGGCGGGCAGGAACTCGGCGGGTTGCGCGCGTTGGACTTTTATATGCAGCGGACAGCGCTCCAGGGCGCTCCCGAGATGCTCACCCAGATCACCGGGACATGGCTGCCCGGCGCGGACCGCCCCGAGTCTACGGTCCACCCCTTCCGCAAGTACTTTGAAGAGGTCACCGTCGGGGACACCCTGACCACCCATCGCCGCACCGTCACCGAGGCAGACATCGTCAACTTCGCCGGGATCACCGGGGATTATTTCTATGCGCACATGGACGAGATCGCCGCGAAGGAGTCCATCTTCGGACAACGCGTCGCGCACGGCTACTTCGTCCTTTCGGCGGCGGCGGGACTGTTCGTCGACGCGAAGGTCGGCCCCGTCCTCGCAAACTATGGCCTGGAGCGGCTGCGCTTCATCAAACCAGTGGGCATCGGCGACACCATCCAGGCCACGCTCACCGCCCATCGAAAAATTACCCGGCAACCCCGAAAAGGCGAAGCACCCCAGGGAGTGGTCGAGTGGAACGTCGACGTCACCAACCAGGACGATGAGCTGGTCGCCAACTATGTGATCCTGACACTCGTCGCACGAAAACCATCCCCAGAACAAAATAACTAAGCAGTTTCGCTCTGGGGTTCACCGAGCAACCCGATGTGCAGAAATCCGCTCCTCCGAAGGGGATAGGCTCCAACCAAACCCCTTCGAAGGAAACCTCCTGTGCTGTGGCTGGATGAACACACCTTGCGTCGTCGGCTCCGTCAAGGCCCCCACCCAGACGAACAGCCCGGCGGGTTGGGCCTGCTGGCCGTCGATGTGGATTGTCAAGGAGATGCAGCAGCGATGGCGGCGGCGATTCGCCATGCCATCTTCACCCAATTGGATGGTGAAGCGATCACATCCGAAGTGTTGGTGGACGCGGACTGGTCGATCTGGTCGATGACCGTTCAGACACCCGACCGGCTTCGCCTCTGGTTGGAGGTGTATGGGTTTCCCGTCTCCGGATTTTCCAGCCTGCGCAACCTCTGCATGTCGGTCGGTGCACTGCAGGTCGAACAGAATGTTGAGGCAACGTACCCAGAAGAACAGCCCTCGCTTATCGACCCAAATACGACGATATAACTTTGGATTAGGGATACTAAACCCCTCCCCCTCCGGGTGCGTCCCACGTCGACGGCTGACATCGCGAAGGAGACGGCGTTCCCCTCTTCGGCGCCAAAGAGTGCACGGAGGCGGCTTAACCGATGGGCGTCCCGATCCATTCCAGGTAGGCAGCCTCTGCGTCTGGACAGATCTGATCGGTCACCGTCGTCAACGGATGGGTAGCGGTCAGGCGCCCCTCACAGACGGGCGCAACGATTCGATCCATTCGGAAGGTACGCGGCGCGTCCTTATCGAGGTCCCAGGCGACCACGTACCAGAAGGGCGCATGGAGGAGCAGCGCGATGCATTCGATGTGCCGGACGGACCGGCGCTCATGTCGGTCGATGTAATCGAAGCGCATCCGGTGCTGCGCTGTGAAACAGCGCTCGAAGATCGCCAGGAGGGTGTCATCGACCACGCCGAGAGATTGGCGGACCCGTAGGCTCGCAGGCGCGCCGATGAGGATGCGCCGCTCCAGCCGGCGCATCGCCCGCTGTCGGTCCGCAGACAACGCCCGCCGCGCCCGATCCAGGGCGGCTTCTGCGCTCTGTGCGAAGGGAAGATGGGGGGTGGCCTTGATGATGGCGACAGAGAGCGCCAAACCGATGATCTCGGACACCTCGAAATGCACCGGACGGGGCCGACTGTCCGGAGCGATCCGTACGCCACCGCCAGGGCCGGGGGTGGCCAGGATCCGATGGCCAGCCTCACGAAGGGCGGAGATATCGCGATACACGGTGCGCTCAGACACGTCGAGTCGCTCTGAGATCGCGGGTACGGTCGTTGAGCCGCGGTGCAGGAGGTTCAGCAAACGGTCTCGGCGCGCGGAAGCGTTCATAATTTCATCATGCACCAATATCCCTGACAGATCTTGTCAGGGTCTCATGTGATGAAGAGTGTGTGGCCAATCCCGGCCCCCGACAACGGACATCATCATGAATATCGAACCCAACACCTTCTGCTGGTATGGCATCGCAACCGACGTGAACGCCGGAACGCGCTTCTACCCCCAGGCTCTGGGCTGGACGCTGGCAGATTCCGATGACGGCGCCATGTTCGTCGCTCCTGGCGGTGCAGTCTCTCACATCCAGCCGCCAGAGGGGGCGCCGGCCTGGTGCAGCTACCTGAGCACCGATGACCTGGATGCGCGGACCGCAAAGGCCGGAGAAGCAGGCACCATCCTGGTCCCCCCCACCCCGCTGGCCGTCGGGCGCTTCTCGATCGTCATGAGCCCGACCGGAGCGGTGTTGGGCCTCTATGAAGTCAGCGAAACCGACACCCTCGCCGCTCCCGGTCCAGGAAGCGTACACTGGGTCGAGCTGCAGAGCACTGCACCCCAGACCGATCTGGCGTGGCTCGCGTCCGCCTTTGGCTTCGACCACCGAACCGAGGAGATAGACGGTGCTCCCTACCACATCCTCGAAGTCAACGGCGCACCACGCGGCGGAGTGACACAAGCGCAGACCACGCGCTCCGCCATCGTGGCCTGGGTCGAGGTCCTGGACCTCGACCGCACCCTGGAGAAGATCAACCAGCACGGCGGTGGGTTGGTCGAGCGGGCGCCGCATGCCCTGGGGCACCGCGCACTCATCACCGATCCCAGCGGGGCGCGGTTTGGGATCATTCAACCTGCTGCGGGCAGCCTGTTGACAACAAAACGCGAAGGCGGTCAATTTCTGACGCAATAGAAGAAACCATCGGTTCTTCATTGTTGGCTGCGCTACTGTGTTTTCCTGAACCAACATGAAGGGGGCTTCCATGCGATGGTTCATGTTGATGGTCTTGATGGCCTGTGACAATGAGACACAACCGGAAGACACAGACACCATCCAAGACACCGATGAAGACACGGATACAGACCTCCCCGATGACACCGGGGAGCCCAAAGATGACCTCGACCAGGATGGCTTCACCGAAGAAGACGGCGACTGCGACGACACCGACGCCACGGTCTACCCTGGCGCCGATGACGTCTTCTACGACGGCGTTGACTCCGACTGCGCCGGCGACTCCGATTATGACGCGGATGGGGATGGTCATGACAGCGACGCATACGATGGCGACGACTGCCAGGACGACGCCCCCCTGATCAACCCCGCCGCTGAAGAGATCTGCAACACCATCGACGACAACTGTGATGGAATCATCGACGAAGACGCGACCGACGTCGCCTCCTGGTACGCAGACACCGACGGCGACGGCCAGGGCGACCCGGCGACCGAAGTCATCCAGTGCGATCCCCCGACAGATTATGTCGACAATAACCTCGACTGCGACGACATCAACGCCACGGTCTATGACGGCGCTCCGATCGTGGTCTGTGATGGCCTGGACAACGACTGCGACCCGACCACCATCGAAGAAGGGGCGGTTCGACTCGACGGGGTGGCCAGCGCCGATCTGAAAACCGCGCTGAACGCAGCAAGCGCAGACGCGACGATTGAACTGTGTGAGGGCGAATACACCGTCGACAGCCTGGTCGCAGCGGGCCCGCTGACGATCACCGGCCTGGGCCCGGCCCGAAACACCGTCCTGGACGCTGGCGCAACGAACCCGCTGCTTCGCGCGTCTGGGGCGGTCTCGATCGAAAAGCTGACGTTGACGGGGGGTGCGGGGTGGACCTACAACGATCGTCACCTCGGCGGCGGTTTGTTGGGAGAGGACGGTGCAGCGCTGGCGCTCACGGATGTGATCGTGAAAGACAGCCGTGCAGGTGATGGATCGGGGATCTACATCGGCGTAGGCGGATCGCTGACCCTCGACAACGTCCAGGTCTTCGACAACGAGGGGATCGACACGAACACCCCGGTGCCATCGGGCGGTGGGATCTATGTCGACGAGGACGCGACGCTGACCTCATCCGACACACAGATCTTCGACAACATCGCCGGGAGCGGCGGCGGGGTGACGCTCGACACCGACGCACGCTTCGACGGGGACGGGAGCACCTCGATCGTGGGCAACGAGGCCGACCTCATCGGCGGCGGCATTCGGGCGCTGACCCTGGAAGGCACACCGATTGAGATCACAGGCGTCACCGTCACGGGGAATGAAGCCGCCAGCGGCGGTGGGGTGTACGCTCAGGAGGCGATCATCTCGGACGCCACGATCTCTGCGAACCAGAGCACGTTGAACGGTGGCGGGATCCATGCGATCGGCGATGTCGAGCTGGATACGGTCACCTTGTCCGGCAACCTCGCGGGCTTCAATGGCGGCGGCGTGTTCCTCTCCTCAGACGTCAACGCGACCCTCACCGACTGTGTCCTCACCACCAATGACGCGGACTTCGCTTCGAATGGCGGCGGCGTGTCGGTCAACGGAGGAACGCTCACCTCTGTGATGACCGATTGGGGCGAAGGAGACACGGACAACACGCCGTTCGACATCGAGCTGGATGACGCCGGGTTGACGGTGACCGTCGATGGCGTCTCAAGCTTTGCCTGTGAAGACGCCGCTGGGACGCGCTGCACCCCGTAACGGATCACCCAACGAGAGCGTCGCTGCCCTCCTTTAAACCATGGGTTTCGTCGGTTGAGGGGCGGCGGGGATCATGGGGGTGATCGAGATCAGCGATCCGCTTCAGGATTTTCGACCAGAGTGACCACATGGCCGGCACAACCCGGTCCCAGATTGCTCAGGGAACGTAGTAATCGCCGTCAAAGGTGATCGAAGATGAGGGGTAGACCTCATACAGGATGCGGTATCGATACTCATTGACGTAGTATCGGCTGCTGGTGTTGCCGATGATGTAGTCACTATTAAAGTAGGCGTCGCTCGACTCATACTGCGTATAGTATGATCCTGAGCTGTCTTCCCGCTCAAGCGTATCTTCTCCGAATTCATGACGCAGTCGAGCCGAAGGCAGCTCGCTGACTGGGCAGCTCGAAGACCAGCTCAGCGAACCATCTGTGGTGTTGGGTTCGAAGTCGAACGCATAGATCCCAAAATCCAGACTCGTAAGCAGGGTACTGCTCGGGATATCAACGGAGAATGACCCATCACAGCTGAAGGAGTCGCCCGTCCAGCCATCTGGTGTTCCTGTCAGAGAGATGCCGCCATAAGACGCCGAGTCACCGTCTCCATAGAGATATTTTGAAACAATGGTCCCACCCATCGATGTCGTGTAGTCATAATAGTAATAATTTCCAGAGCCAAACTTGATCTCGTCGAAACGGACCTCATACTCAATCGTATATGGCCCTGCGCATCCATCCACCCCGTAACACTCATCGTCGTCACAGTCTGTGAAGGTGTCACCATCGTTGTCGATGGTGTCGGTGCAGTCTTCTGTACAAGCATCCAGACAGTCTTCATCTTCGCAATCAAACAGTCCGTCACCGTCATTGTCCACTTCATCCCCACAGTCCAACTCGATACAGACACCATTGGCCGCACCAGGGGAGCCGAAGTCGCCCGAACCATATGTCGTGGAGGACAAACACCAGTTCTCAGCCGAATCGTTGCTGGTCGGTGTCACTGTCACAGATGGATTGAAACTGTTCGAACGCCCCGCCGCGACATCCCAGTCCGTGTCGTTATACTCGACCGCGTCCAGGGTGCGATCTCCATACTGGAGAAATACACCGTCCGAGCCGCTATTATTGAGACCCATCCCACGATACGGGTAATCCACGGTGACACCGCCGTTGACAGCTGTGTCATCGCTCACCCCAAACACGACGTAATCCCCCGCAGCAACCAACAAGTCCGTCTCCACCGTAAAGTCAATGTCTGCCGAGCTCATGTCGCGAACTTCCAACCCGCGAAGGTTGACCTCTGAAGACGTGGTGTTCAACACCTCAAACCACTCCCCAAGATCATCGTTGACCTGATCGGGGTTGGACATGAACTCGGTGATGACAATATCACCAACAGACAGCGTCGAAACCGGATCCGCATCGGTGTCCGTATCCGTATCCGTGTCCGTGTCCGTGTCCGTGTCCGTGTCCGTGTCCGTGTCCGTGTCGGTATCCGCGTCGGTGTCGGTGTCGGTGTCAGTGTCGGTGTCGGATTCTTCTTCCCCGACATCACCGGTGTCCTGGTCTTTCGAATCTGTGTCACACGCCATGACGGCGCACAGGCAAAACAAGGTGCTCACGCGAATCATAGTCGTCATCTCCGAGGGATTCAGTCTGCATCAGGAGATTAATGTAGTCTCCCACGCTTCGGAAGTTTACGACTCCTTAATACTGATCTGGATCCTTTACGGTCTCGATGGGGTGGATCATTGTGAATAGAGACAAGTGCGCAGGTGCAGCAATTAATTTTGCATCGCAGCAGGCGCAGCCCATGTCTCTCTTCATTATGAACGAATATGCTTCATCTTCTCAGGGCATCTTCATGAGCAGGTCTGAATGGTCAACGCGATGGGAACGTTGGGTTGAATCAGATGCCCCGTTGGCTCCGCTGCCCAGATCCTATGGATGGGGTGCGCATGCTGCGGGGGTGTTCACCGTTTATGGAGCGATGTACTCATCAGATTCATTTGAGGATTTCTGCGACTTCAAGGTCTTCTGTTGGTATACATCGTCAGCCCAGCAGGCCTTATACCGCCATGGTCCTTCGGATCCTGCTCATATCCTGCCGTGGTTTATTCCAGTACAGCAGATGCCTGAGTCGATAGCCGTCGATAACCGTATCATGAATCCAAAGGATATATGTGATCAGCTTATCTCTGGGCTCGTTCTACCGGACACATTACAGTGGCTGTGGGATGTGGTCTGGTTGGAAGCCGAAGCCTCATCGTATGGAGATGAGATCTTGATCATCGCCCAGACACAGAAGGGGTATGTCACGGTCTTCACCGTCGATGACGGGTGACTGCATCAACGGCTCAGGCCCTTTCGGACCTGTCGGGCCTGTCGTTCGCCGAGGAAGTCGCGAACCGACGGCACTGTGTTGGACATCTGGGACACCAGCCAGTGCGCCCAGATCATCACCCGAGCCGACGGCCAGGAACTTAACAATGACCAGACTTTATGGTTGTCCCAGGATGGAGACCCATATGGTGGGGGTGGCAGGTGCCGCAAGGCGACGCCGATGGTGAATTCATCGAGGTTATCGACCTCATGCCACCACCACGGCGGGTTGTACAGCAGATCCCCTGGTTCCAGGACGACCTCATATCGGGGCAGACAGGAGATGACGCTCTGCTCGCCGCGCTCTTCTGCGGCGCGACTGCCGCCATATGCCGACTTCAGATACTGAAACGGTCGTCCGGGAATCGCGTGCAGGTGCGGGCCATAGGCGGGGTCGATGAACACCCACCGCTTCCTCCCGGCCACCTCCAAGAAGCAGTTCCCGGCCAGGGCGCAGTGAATGGCGCTAAACACGGCCCGCCCGCCGAGGAACAGGTTGGCCGTCACCAGCTCATCCCATCGGGAGCCCGGTGTGTGGAACCGCTCCCGAATCTGCTTCAGTTGTAATTCTTCGAGGATGTCGGGCCGGGCCAGGAACAGTTCCGTGCTGTTGTTCAGGTATAACGGTTCGTTTCGCCGTCGATCCAGATACTCTGAGAATCGGACCTGCTCCATCTGCGTCCCCCGATCCCAGCTCTCCTGGCGACTGGAGGCGTTCTGGATGAACACCATACAGGGCACATCTCCCAGCTCCTGCCGCAGCCGCGCTTCGGTCCACCGTTGCACCGCGGGCATCGACTGGGCGAACCCGCGCACAACCACCGGCCGATGCAGTCCGTCGGTGGCCTCCAACAGGTCATCTCGGGTCGCATCGGCGGGCAGTGACGGGAGCGATATGGCGGGTCGCGGCACATCAAAGCCGTCTCGTCGTCGGGCGGCGTTGGCGAGGGCCGCTTTCTGGGCAAATCGCGGAGACTGGCTGGGCCGCCCCCGCCAGAACAGATGGTCCATGGCGGCCAGCCGGTAAAACGTCGCATCGTCTCTCAGATCGGGCACGCTCATCTCATCCCCCCTGCTTCGGGCTGCGCCGCCACCGGCGGCTGAGGGGGAGGCAGCCTTCGGGGCGCAGAGACAGGCTCTGGCAGAACGCAGTTGAACTGCCAGGCCTCCCGATCCGCGTCCTGAATCAGCGCAGCATCCGCGAGCAGGGTGACCCGACTGGTATACGGGAGCAGCCGATGGAGGAGCCGATCCATCACGCTGCCGACGGGCAGCCCCCGAAGGTCCAGCTCCAGGGTGATGGGGCTGTTGGCCATCATGTGAACCAGCTTATCCACGCGCCAGGCCAGCGCGGACAGCCCGCGCGGGCTTCGGATGGTCAGCCGGACCGTCCGGGCGTCCCCGTCCGGATGCCGCTCGGAAACGATCATATCCCCACGGCGGAGGGCACGGCTCAGGCTGCGGAGCAGCTCCGTCTGGGCCCTGGCCGCGTGCTCATCGTCCAGCTGGAAATGCCGGTCCAGATAGCTTCGCACGCTGAGGGCAAACCCCCAGTCAATCAGCGACTGCAGGGCCGTCGTCGGATCCGACAGATCGACTGCGCGGGCGGCGGCGGCGAGCCGTCGGGGGCCCCCAGCGACGATGCCCTTGCTGATGATGCGGGCCGCCGGGCCGAGCCAGGACAGATCCCGGGCCCCCCGCCCCGTGGTGGTCCGCTTCAGGTGGGGGGCCTTGTTCCGGATCCGTTCGGCGATGGCTTCGTCGGTGTACAGGTCGAGGTAGAGCTGCCGGTACCCGGAGACCAGGGCCTCGTAGCTCATCCCCCTGGGCTGAATGTTGGTGGACAGCTTCACGTCGATCTTGCCTTCGCCCCCGCTCTCGCGGAGGCGGCCCTCTGCCTCCAGGCGCTCATAGAGCGGCGTCTTCGGCATGGCCTGGAGCATCGAGACGTTGGCCATCTGGATGCCGGTGGCCTGGAGGAAGTCCTTCTGCAACTGGAAAGACGCCTCGGTGTCGTTGTCGAAGCCGACGATGAAGCCCGCGAGGATGTCGATGCCGTGGTGATAGATGGTGTTGACCGAGTCGAGCAGATCGGTCTGGGTGTTCTGGTACTTCTTCGTCTCTGCAAGGCTCTTGGGATCCGGCGTCTCGATACCCAGAAACACCCACTCGAAGCCAGACTCCCGCATCCCGGACATCAGATCCCTGTGTCTCGCCAGGTCCGTCGAGGCTTCCGTCCCGAACCGAAACGGGTGGTCATGGGTCTGCTGGTACCCCTCCAGGAACCCCAGAAGCTCCTGCGCTTTGGGCTTGTGGCCGATGAAATTGTCGTCGACAAAGAAGACGTCGGTGACGCCTGCGCTGCGCAGCGCGTCCAGCTCCGCGCCGATCTGCTCTGGGGACTTGGTGCGGGGGGTGCGGCCGAACATGACGATGATGTCACAGAACTCACAGCGGAACGGGCAGCCCCGGCTGAACTGGAGCGAGGCCATCCGGTATCGATCCAGCTTGAGCAGCTCGAACCGCGGCGTCGGCGAATCCTTAAGTTCGACGGTGCCATCTTCCCGGTAGTACGACTTGTGTTGACCGACCGCAAGATCCCGGCAGAACTGCGGCCAGATATACTCGGCCTCCCCGCTGATCACCACGTCGACCTGATCGGTGAAGGCTTCCGGGCACAGGCTGGCGTAGCTGCCCCCGACCACGGTGAGACATCCCTGGGCCTGGAAGTGCCGCACAAGCTCCATCTGGCGGTCATGTTGAACCGCCATTCCGCCGACACCGACGATATCTGCGTCGGTCATAAGCGGGATGGGCTCCACGTTTTCATCAATGATTTCAACCGTCCAGTCCGGTGGACAGAGCGCCGCAAGCGTCGCGAGGCCCAACGGCGGGTTCATCGCCTGAACATTCGGACGAACCTCATCGGTGATCCACTTCATGCTCCAGAGGCTTTCGGGGAAACGGGGGTTGATCAGCAATAACTTCATGCGATCTCCTGAGGGGATGAGAAGCGGGCGAGACGCATCCGGGGAAGTTTCCCCGTGCGAACAAAGGCCATCCCGTCCGCGGGGATGTGAAAGGAGCAGGCTGCGAGGGCACCGATCCACAGCCGCCATGCTGCGCGTCTTGCGCTGATCGGCGCGCCGCTGTCTGCGAGGATCAGCTCATACTGAGCGCCGGTCAGCGCATAGAAGAACCGCTCCGGGAAGACGGTCAGCCCAACAGTGCAGGCGTTTTTATAGTACTGACCCAGACCACCGGGCTTCGCAGCCGCGAGAAGGTACCGGCAACGGGTCCGAAACACCCGCCACATGGCATGCAGCAGCAGCGCGCTGGCGTGGCTCCCCCGGAGATCCTGGCGAACCATCAGCCGGGTGACCTCTGCGGTGCGGGCCGGATCTGGGCTCCGGGCGCTCGCCTCCGTATACTGGTCGATCTCCAGCGGGCCGTCCCCAGCCACCGTGACCCGAACCGACCCAGCAGGCACACCCCCCAGCCGAAGCAGGATGTTCGCCGAGTATTCATCGAAAGGATCGCGCAGTCCGTTCGAGGTCACATAGGGATGGTCTGGCGAAACCAGTCCCATCTCATCTACATAGATCTGACGCCGGATCTGCCAGAGATCGATATGATCGTTGACCGACGTGACCAACACCGCCTCCATCGGCGGCAACCCGTTGCGAGACGCACATCGGGCGAGAACGAGTGACATCACTCCCCCTGTTTCAGGATCGCTTTGTTCAAGTACAGCGCCGCTCAGCGTAACCCTACGAATCCACACCCCGACTCGACACCTTCCGGTCGGATCACAAGATCGCTCCCGGAGCGCAACGCATATCCGATACGCCTTTTACTTCGGTCATGATCGGATCGTGGGTGTGGGGGGCCATGAAATTGTCGCTCCAGATGCATGTGAGCATTCCTGGGTGAGGGTACACGTCATCGAGTGACGCACCCCTACAAAGAGCGTGTCCATGCCGAGTCACATCCATCAGACAAAAAAATAAGAATTAATCCCGCGCTCGGAAATAATGCAGTTCTGTTGTGCATTATTCGTCTTAAGACATAAAAAAGGCCCATCAGATGGGCCATAACAAAGACAACGCGAGGCGCTCAATCAACGACGTCGACGCCGACGTAGACCGCAGACCCCGATGAAGCCGAGCAGCGCGCCCCACAGCGTCGCGCCACCCGCCGCTGCGCTGCACCCCAGCGAGCTGCCCGCATCGACGAAGTCAGAGCGTTCCCCCTGATAGTTCACCGAAGCCACTCGAACATGGTAGCGGCCGCTCTCAAGAGAAATGGTCCCCCCACACTCCCCGGACCCCACCCCCAGACGTCGCTCGCCCTCATCGTGGATACCGCCTAGCATCTCGATCTCCTGGACTTCTGAGAAGTCTTCGCTCTCAGAGACCTGCACGAGATACGACGCTGGCGGGGCGCCATCCACGTCCACATCAACGTTGATGGTTCGCCACGATCCCCACTCCGATCGGCCCTGATCCCGAGAGACATCCAGCACGATCGGCGCCTCAACGGTGGCGGTCATCTCAGCGTCTCCGGTGGTGAAGGTCGCATGCACCCAGGGCGCTGTCTCCCCCTCCCACAGGCTCTCAATCCGATAGTCCGTCTCTGGGGACAGCGACGCGTCCGGGATCAGATACAGCAGCTCGGTCGAGCCGGGGTTGTCGACCAGCTCCTGCGTCGTTGAGATCACGGCATCAGAGCCCGCCTCTACCAGCTGGATGGTCACGTGCTCCTGCTGACCATAGTGCATCGCGATGCGCGGGATGGCGTCGACAGGCACGTCACGTGCGCCGTCTCGCGGCAGAACATCGCCAGGACCGGCCAGACAGGACAACGCATCTGCGGTGGGAACGAACGCGGTCAAGAGGATGAGCGAGAACATCAAGGCTCCGAGAAGCAGGGACATCACCTTCCATAGCATGACTCATTCCACCCCGAATAACACGACATCATCGACAAGAGACACACAGACACCGCGCCAGAGCCCGACATCCGTGTCCTGGTTGTCAAGGGGTCGCTTCTGGTGCTGGTGCTGGTGCTGCTGCATCATCCCACTCCAACGCAGACAGCTCCACCCGGCGGTTTGGCGCCAGCACCGCCTCTCCTCCTTCCTGACCCACCTCTCCATGGCCCATAAAAGACAGCCGCCCGGCCTCAACGCCTCGGGCGACGAGGTAATCCACGACCGCCTGGGCCCGCTGTTGAGAGAGGTTGAGGTTGTAGTCTGCGGCTCCCTCTGCGCTCGCATAGCCATCCACGCGGACTCGCTTCAAGCCAGGCTGTTCCCCGAGGAAGCCTGCGACCTCATCGAGCGCATTCCGGGCATCCACGGTAAGCGTCGCCGTGTCGTAGTGGAACTGGATCCGCTCCGCCAGATCCGGGCGTACCGCCGGCAGTGCCACCAGGGTCAGGGTCAAAACCACTTCCTCACCGGCCTCGACCGATGCCTCGCCCGACGCGGGTGTGTAGCCGTCCGCAGAGGCCGTCACCCGAACCGTATCGGGTCGGGTGAGCGTGACCTCTGCTTCGCCCGCATCGAGGTCTGCCTTCGGCGGCGCCGATGAAATGGTTGGATCGGTGTAGACGATGTCCACGTTGGCGTTGAGCGGCTGACCCCCTGAATCGACGATTCGGATCTGCAGCTGACCGGGTGGTGGCGGCGGCGGCGCTTCGACGACCAACTCAGGCGGTGGTGGTGATGGCTTCGAGACCGGGTGATAGCCGACGCTGGCGATCACCCGAAGCGCAGGCGCGCCCACGCCCTGGTTCAAGCCGGTCCCTACCCCCAGGCGGGCCCGGAACCGATCACCGACGGTGGTGGCGCCCACCAGGGCCTCAACGGGCGAGGCGCCGGGACGGGTCGCGCCCTGCAAGCCGATCTGGCTGGCCAGATCCGTCGACAGGATCAGCCGCGGGCGCACCGTATACCCGACACCGAGGCGTCCGATCGCTGCGGGCCCCCAGACCGCATCACCCAGGTCCTGCTCCGGGCGAAGGGTGACGCCTCCGTTGGCTGCGAGAAGAACCGGTCCAAAGCGACGATCCAGGATCATCGTCAAGTCCGCGGTTGCCCCCTCGCTGATCACGGGAGCATCTGCGGTTCCCGTCGGTGCCGCGCCGCGCACCCCCACCGCGAGGCCTACGGGATGGTCTTCTCTACGGAGCAGGGTGCCCTTGAAGTCCAGCGCGATGTCTCCCAATCCGCCGGACACAGCGCCCAGATCGGCGCCCGGCGCGGCAGTGACCGGAAGATCGAGGCCCAGCCGGATCCGGTTCCAGGCGACGCCGGCCACGGCGCTTAGCTGTGTCCCCGAAGCCAGCGCGCTCTGGGTCTCCCCGTCATCCCACTGGTAGTTGTAGGCGTCCCGGAGGTGGCTCGCCCCGAGAAGGCCATAGAAAGCCAGGCCATCGACGCTGCCGGCATCATCTGCCCACAGGGTCGCCTGAGCGTCCACCGGGAACCGGTACAACTCCGCGTCCAGCTGCGGAACCGGCGGCGCTTCCTGCGCATGCGCCATTCCAAGCATCAACAACATCCATGCTCCGATGTTCATCGCCCTTCCTCCACGAGAGATGGGGTCCAGTCATCGCGGCGACGCCGATAAAGCACCGTCGCCATCGATAGAATCGACAGGAGCACCGAACCGCTGATGCCCCCCGCGCTGCTGCAGCTCCGACCGATAAACCGTCCCCCGACGAGATCCGGCTCCGCCTGCAGCCCATCACAGTTCAAGTCCAGCGTGCTCCCTTCTGGCTCAGCTGCGCCCGGGTAGACCGCCGGATCGTCATCATCACAGTCTATCCCCGGGTCTTCCGGCTCCGCCTCTTCCGGGTCATCACAGTCCAGATCCACAGAGGGGATGATCTCATCGGTGCGGTAGCCGTCCCCGTCCCGATCCTCCAGGCAGTCTTCAACACCGTCGCAGTCGCTGTCGATGCCATCCGCGACGATCTCATCCGCCTCAGGGGAGACATCGGGATCGTCATCGTTGCAGTCACCGCCCGGATCGTTCCGATCAGCCTCTCCGGGGTCATCGCAGTCCAGATCCGCAGAAGAGATGATCTCATCGGCATGATGACCGTCCCCATCCCGATCCTCCAGGCAGTCCTCGAAGCCATCGCAGTCGCTGTCGATGCCATCCCCGACGGTCTCATCGGCATCAGGGAAGATATCCGGATCGTCGTCGTTGCAGTCACCGCCCGGATCTTCCGGATCACCTTCCCCATCGTCATCACAGTCCAGATCCGCAGAAGAGATGACCTGACCGGCGTGGTAGCCGTCTCCGTCGCGATCCTCCAGGCAGTCTTCGAGGCCATCACAGTTGTTGTCGATGCCATCCCCGACGACCTCATCGGCCTCAGGGAAGACATCGGGATCGTCATCGTCGCAGTCATCGGGGACCAGGCCGCAGCCATATGCGCCATCACCGTCCCGGTCGATCGAAGCGATATAGACGAGCACCGGCCCAAAGCGACCGCCAACGATGGCATCCGGGCAGCCGTCCCCGTTGACGTCCCCGGCACCATCAACGCTGTGGCCAAAGTCCTCGGGCGCCTCATCGCGGAGGTTCTCGCCGTCGCTGCCCGTGATGGTGTCTATCATCGGATCGCCGGTCACAGCCTGGGCGTATCCCCCGTCTGGGGCGCCGATGATCACATCGTCGTCGCCGTCCCCGTCGACATCGCCCAACCGGGCGAGCGCACCCCGTGAGTAGGCGCCCCCGTCGTCGTGGGTGAGGGTGACCGCGATCTCATCGCGCACGCCCTCCGACCTGCCCCGATACACCGTCACCTCTTCCCGGGGAGCGTTCCCGATGAGCAGATCGCTGAAGCCGTCTCCATCGATGTCTGCCCCAGCGAAGCTTTCCCCGAACTCCCAGTCCTCCTCGCCCGCCTCAAGCACCGTCGGATCCGCTTCGCTCAGCCCATCGCTGGAGCCATAAAAGACCATGACCGAGATCCGAGTCGACTCCGTTAACCCGTCGAGCTGTTCGGCAAGTACAGCGACGTCATCGTATCCATCATCGTTCAGATCCCCCACACCGCGGATCGTTCTCCCAAACGGTGCGAAGAACTGTGAGTCGGGGTCGGAGAGGCGGATGGTCTGGCTCGATGTAGAGGGCAGCCCGCTGCTGCTGCCCATATACACCGAGATCTCCTCGATGCCCGGTCCATTGATGAGCACATCCTCGAAACCGTCATCATCTACATCTCCGACCACTGCGAGTTCCACCGCGAAGAGGTCCGATCCGTCAAGGGTGAGCCCCGGGGCAGACGGGAGCCCAGAGGACGTGCCATAGAAGACATAGGCGTTCTGCGCTTCCGGCGCGCTCACCAACACATCGCTGAAGCCGTCCCCGTTGAGATCGCCGCCATCCACGCGGCTGCCGAACGACTCTTCTCCGCTGACCAGCCGCTGCTCCCAGCGATCGGGATCTGACCCGGTGCGGCTGCCATAGAAGACATACACATAGCCCTGACGGAGATCGCCGATGGCATCTGTGACGGCGACATCGTCGTAGCCGTCTCCGTCGATGTCGCCCAGGCCAGCGACCTGGAGACCGAACGGATCCCCGCTGGCGTCACCGGTCTCCGGGTTGGGATCGCGCAGCACGATGGGGTCATGGTCAAACAGAACCGCCGCTTCACCTCCCCGTCGCGTAACGTCGTCACCTGTGGTCCGTTTCAGGGTGGCATGAGGTGTCGGCAGCGTACAACTGACCAGCACCGGCCAGAGGATTATGGAAAGCATCTCGTTCTCCTGCCTGGGGGACAGGAGAAAAGATAGGGCCCCAGCAAATCGGACCCGTTTCACACGATTTCACACCCGACCGTATCGCCTCGCATCGTTTACGCACAGAGTATCCGTTAAGCGCGTTATTGCTGAGATTGGTCAACACACGCCGAAGAACGGCACGGTCGGCTTTGGTGATGCCATGGGCACCCTGACCATCGTGGATCGGATCTGCGAAGAACTTCTCCAGAGCGGAATCGTTGGTCCCTGGGGGTCTACGGCGGATCGTCGGGGGTCCATGTTGACGATGCGTCGGGCGAACGGCTGCCTGAAGCATCCGGCGCGATCACGAAATGGCGCGATGCTTACCAGGGCTCACCATGCCCACCCGACGCTGACACCGGCCCAGGGCTGCAGCGCGGCACCGAGAGGCGAGAACCGCTCCCCGCCATAGTGCGGGGTGAACATCGCTCGCACCACGAGCCCGCCGTCATTGGGTTGATAGCGATACCCCACCCCTGAGGTCGCGTTGAGTACCCAGAAGTTCGTCGGCGTGCCGGGCTGGTTCATGTCTCCTCTCGCCAGCCCCCAGGTCACCCCCAGGGTGGCCTCGAGGTGGTGGGCGCCGCGGCCCAGCAGCCCATGGACACGCCAGGGGTTGAGCGCCCACCCGAAGCGTCCTTCCGTGGTCGGCTCGTAGAACCCGGCGCTGCCGAACCCTGTGCTGATCGCAAGGTTCGGATGGAGTCGACGCTCCGCGTTGAGGCTGTAGACGATCGCGTTCCCACCCAGCTCCAGATACACCGCGTTCGCGGTTGAATCAGGCTGGGCCCAGGCTGCGCTGCAGAGCAGCAGAAGAGACACCATACTCATTGTGCACACTCCAACGCGATCTCATGGAGGTCGCGAAGCTCTGGGGAGACATGGGACTCATCGGACAACGCCTGGTACTGACCGATCCAATACCAGGCCTCCCCGGCGAACGAGTTCCCCGAATTGTTGCGGCCGACGGATGTGAACCCAGACGCGCGATCGACCAGAACCCGCTGTCCTTCGGCACCGTCTGCGAAGATATAGCCGGTCTCGGTCTGGGTCCACCACATGTACCCGTACCCATCATAAAACGATGGTTCGTCTGAATTTGAGGGAGGAAACTGATTGTGCAGGTCTGCCAGATCAGAGATCGGGGAGAGGCTCTCTTCGATCCATTCTGTCGAGAGGAGCTGCTCGCCCCCCCACTGACCGCCGTTGCTCACCAACGCGCCGATGAGCGCGAGGTCTTCCGCGTTCATGTAGTATCGATACATCCGATGTTCTGAGACGGTGTCGCGCTGCTCGTACCGCAGATGATCCGCGCAGAACGTCTGCATCCCCAACGGAGCGGCGAGCCAGTCCATCGTCGCCTCCTCCAGCGCACGGCCGACTTCCTGCTCAAAAATCGTGCTGAGCACGTTGAAGTCCCAATTCTTGTACCAGAACGTCTCGCCCGGAGCGTGGGCACCGCGCTCGGCGTTTGGCCAGTCCTGCCCGAGCGCGGGCAGGTTCACCCCCGAGCGGGCTTGCATGATCTGGCGGACCGTGGCCTTCTTCTCGGCGTCGGTTAGCGGGTTCGTCGCATCATCGATGCCCAGTTCATCCAGCGTATCGTCCAGCCCGATCTGTCCCCGATCGGCCGCCATCCCAAACAGAACCGAGACCACCGACTTGCGGACCGAGGCGATGTTGGAGGGGGCCAGGCTGTCCCCTGCACGGAAGATGACCGTCTCCCCGTCCATGATCACGACGGAGTCGAACGACGAGTCCTCGAAGGCATCCACCAACCGGGCCTCACAGGTGGCCTCAAGCGCCCGTTCTGCGGGCGGAGGCCCCGACACACAGCTTTCCTCGGTAAATGTAGGGACCGGGATGCAGGCCATCGACTGGGCGACGCCAGACATGTACACTGCCACGATGCCGGCTTTCAACTTTCGAAGTTGTGAAGGGAGCATATACACGGGTCTCCATGGGGCTGGTCACGGGGAACATCTGCGCTTCGCAGACGTCGGACAGACACCGCAGCACCTGCGATGTGTCACCCCACATCAGATCCAATGGCAAAGGGTCAACGTCGGTCCAAGACATCGATCCCACCGGAACGGCGCAGGTCGGGGTTACACTCCCTTGTCGGCGGTTCATGTGATGAGGGTTGTCGCAGAGAGGAGCATCTATGTATTTTGACAAGCACCTTTCCCTGATGCTCCGCCACCCGGAGCAGGCGATCCGCCAGCAGGCGGTCGAGCTGCTCCGAGCGCTCCAGCCGGAGGACGTCTGGCTGTGGCTCCCGGGCGCAGACCTCGCATACATGGATCTTCGCGATGCTTGCCTGTTCGGCGCCGACCTGCGCAACGCGAACCTCCAGGGCGCAGATCTCCGCGGCGCGGATCTGCGATATGCGGACCTCCGCGGCGCCCACCTGCTGTGTACCGATCTCGATGGGGCCCGGGTGGAATTGGCCGCAGCAGAGGGCGCTTGTCTGATCGGGGCGCGCTGTCCGGTCCCGCTGCCCGGCGCGAAGATGCAGGCAGACATCCTGCCCACCGTTTGTATTGCCTGGGGTGATGCACCGCGCCAGCCCCAGGCACCCATGCGCGTCCTCAATGAGTCCCGCTTTACTGTCGGGCGTGGACACCATGCCACCCTCTCTATCAACCGAGACAGCTACCTGTCACGTGAGCACTTTCAGCTCGAACACCGCGGTGAGGAGGGCGTCTGGGTCAACGATAACGCGTCATGTAGCGGCACGTTCGTCAACCAGGACGGCGCGATGAGCCGCCATCGCTGCCTCCACAGCTGGACGCGCGTCTCACCTGAGGGATCGATTGTGGCGGGGCGGACCGTGTTCTGGCTGGTGTCATTGTGAGGAATGCAGGCTCTTCTTTTTCCCCTCTCCACCGTCGCGGGTCTATCTGATGCAACCCGGATGGAGGGAAGACGATGACCCGAAGTGCACTGCTGATCGGTATGATCACGCTTATGGCCTGCGATCTGAGCGAAGCTGCAGATACGGATAGTTATGCCCAGAAGCTGCCCGATGCCCGGGTGCGGATCGACATGCCTGCCCCCGCCGGCGCGGCGCGGTCTGCAGAGGGGGACGTCTCAGCGTTTGCGGGATTTACTTACGACGTCACCACCGACGTCAACGGGCTTATCGACGTCGTGCTCACCACAGTGGACACGGTCACCGACTTCGAGCCGACCTGGACCGACGACGCGCAGACGGCGCTGTGGGGGCCGTGGGAAGATGACGGCCTGCACTACGCCCTGTGGGTTCGCCACGACGTCGAGGAGGGCATCTATCGCTGGGGACTGAACCTCAAGGGCGTCGATGAAGGCGAGGACGCCTTCGTCACCGTCGTTGCAGGTCAGACCGAGGATGGAGCCACCGATGACGCCTACACGGGCTGGTTCGCCATCGACTTCGACAGCATCGTCCTGAAGAACCCCTCAGAGACCACCCGGGGCAGGTTCATCAGCAGCTACGCGGTCGACGGTGACGCGGTCGTGGCCTCAGCAGGCTTCGAGGACTTCGCCGACGGCGCGGACGAGCCGGTCGACGCGTTGTACCACTATGAGCAGGCCATCGGCGCGGACGGCCTGATGGACGTGGTCTTCCTCTCCGATGCGACAGGCAACGGTGAGGACGAGATGCACATCGTGCGCTCTCGGTGGTCGGCTGCGGGCGAGGGCCGGGCAGACGCATACCTGACCGGTGGCGAGCTGGGCGCGCTGACCTACACCGCCACCGAGTGCTGGGGAGACGACTTCCTGGTCGATTACTATATCGACAACTACCATCTGGTCGAGAACGGCGAAGCGTCGGCCTGCGCGTTCGAGGAGCCTTCGTTCAACGAAGAAGATCCCGAGGACTCCACCGCGCGCTGATGTTCAGACGATGCGGTTGCAGGCCATCGGTCACCAGAGTGGAGCCGATGCGAACCCCCAGTCGATGGGTTACATGGGAACATCGCAGAATCGGCTACCCACCTCGGCCATCGTCTTCCTTTACCGGAACCTGCAAACGGGCCTCACAGAATGGCACGACACCAATCCCCATCAACCAGCGCAGATATGGACGTGGAGTCATTCCGTCTGATTCGGAAATTCTTCCCAGAGACCCGAGCCACGATGACACAGCGTGATGAGCTTTGCGTAGGCGCAATGATTAATGCGATGTTCTTTGTGAACATCGCGCGTGATTATTCCTGTGAAGCGTTTGGCATTCCACCTGGATTTCGCGGCACACTGGCCAGTAAGATCTGGTCTGAAAACAGCTCAAATGTAGACCTATTCAAGATCTTCCTTGAACACACTTCTTTTTTACCATCGGGACGGATGGTGTTTGTCTTCTCTGGGTTCTGGGACCCAACGCATCTTATCTGCCATACCCGCACCGCATCACAGAGACTGAAGGAGCTTGAAGATGACGGAATTTATCTCGATTCAGCGGAAGATTGTTTGTTTGTCTTCGAATCTGGTGAAGCCATCGTCTCTGACCATGATAACCGATTGTTCTGGGCACGCTCCGGCCAACGCCGCGCTCATCGCATATGATGCCACCTGGCTCGTTGTATTCTAAGGACGTATCTACCTGGGGGCTCCCCACGAGAGGCATGTGGTGTCACCGCGGTCCTTCTTCTCCGACCTGCAGTCAGAGAGGACGACGAGAAGAGCGGATCGATCCCGGTTCAACGAGGCCGCCAGGGGCCAGGGTCAGCGGAACGTTCGGGACGCCACGCAACGAGAACGACGCTGCGGGCCGGGCCTGGCTCTCATCGGCGCGAACATCGCTGATTGTCAGTACACCCTCGCCAATGTTTCGAATCGCCACCGACTGAACCTGCTCCAACCCGGCGGGTTGGGCATCAACAATCAGTTGGTTGGGGCACATCCGACGATCAACCGGGACAGTCTCGACGATTCTCCGCCTATATCGGGTCACTTAGAGGATACGTCAGCGTGCTGGGAGGGGTGACATCACGGTACGGGTTCTGTCGCCGATGAGATCATCCCCTGGGTCGTTGGAATGTAGGACGGGTCAGGGATAATATAATGGAAATGTTGGATCGGAGGAGCCATGCAATACTTCCACCCCTATCTGGCCATCGTCCTGACCTTCATCGCATTGTGTGTCCCGTTCCGCCGTAACTATCACCTCCATCGATATGAGATGAATCTCTTCGAGATGATCACCGGCGCGGATCATGGGGGGTGGATGGCGGCCTCTGCGCTGGGCGCGCTGCTCCCCCTGCTTGGGGCGCTGATGGCGCACTCATCGAACACGCTCGTCGCCGGTCCGCTGCGCAGGGCGGTCGGGCTGGGCGCGATGGGTTTCGCTGGCGCGCTCCTTCTGGCCTTGATGCTGTTCGGATTCGGCTATCGCGCATCGGCGACCCTCGATATCCACGTCACGATCTTCGGGGTCCCGCTCTACTATTTTATCGCCGGTTCCTTCCTGCTCCTTGCACCATCGATACCGAGCCAATGACCCGACGGTCGGGTCCGATCGGCATCTCATCGGGGGGTTGCGTTTCAGTGTCATGACATCCTCGCAACAGGCGCGATCTTGGGTACACGTACGGCCATCACTACGATAAGCTCAGGGCGAAGGGGGGAGTCATGCGCTTGTTTTCTGTTGGCCTGATCATCTCACTGACAGGCTGCGCCTATATCTCGGATTCCACGGAACAAGAGCGCCTGGATCCTGATGGCGACGGCGTCTTGTGGGGGACCGACTGCGACAATCAGGATGCGAACGTGGGCATGCCCACCCCCTGGTTTCTGGATCTCGACGGGGACAGCTTCGGCGATCCCAACAACATCGTCGACGCGTGCACCCGCCCCGATAATGGTGTGGAAAACGGGGATGATTGCTGGGATACCCCGGACGACATCCCTCCTGACTTCGTCGCCCTGAACGGATTGCCGCAGCCAACGGCCGCGGCGGTGTTTCCGGGTGCCAGCAACGCCCCCTACGACGGCATCAACCAGGGCTGTGCCGAGACCTTCAACGACTTCGATCTCGACGGCGACGGCTTCAACGCCGCAGGCTATGCGGATCGGGACGGCCAGGTCGGGGACGACTGTTTTGATCTGGACGAACCCGGCTATGGGGACTTTTCCCCGGAGGCGGTCTATCCCGGCGCAGAAGAGCTCTGTGGTGATGGGGTGGATTCGGACTGTGACGATCTGTTCGACGCCGATGATCCCGACGCCGATCCGGTCGATTGGTTCCAGGACGCAGATGATGATGGTTTCGGCGATGTCACCATCTCCACGCGTTCGTGTCTGCAGCCATCGGGTTTTGTCCTGGACGATACCGACTGTAACGACGCGGACGTCGCCATCAACCCCGGTGCCGACGAGCTGGCCGGCGATCGGGTCGACCAGAACTGCGACGGCGCAGAGCTGTGTTTTGTGGATGGGGACGAAGACACCTTCCGCACCGACGCGACCGTCTCCTCCCCCGATCTGGACTGCTCCCGTCCTGGTGAAGCCCTGCTGACCGCCGCCGCCGGTGACTGTGATGATACGGACGCGCTCGTCTACCCAGACGCGGACGAGCTGCTC
>JBCBLB010000690.1:0-5039 GCA_038520555.1 Myxococcota bacterium
ATCGCGTCACCGTGCCCATGAACATCTCGGAAGACGGAAGCAGCTTCTCCGCAAAAGGACAACTCTCCATTCGCGCATCGCAGTTCGGATGGCAGCCGTACTCCGCACTCTTCGGACAGCTCAAGAACCTCGACGAGATGAAGCTCGTGATCAACCTCGGTTCCTGAGCCGAACACGTTACATCTCGGGCGATGACGGAAATCACGCTCAACGGCGAACCATACACGCTTGAACCACTGACCACCATCGCCGCCTTGATCCAGGATCTGGGGGTCGCCCCGGATGGGGTGGCGGTCGCGGTCAACCTGCAGGTCGTCCCGCGCAGCAACCATGGACAACACGTCCTCGAAAGTGGCGACCGCGTTGATGTGATCCGCGCGGTCGGCGGCGGCTGAATGTTCGGTAAGGCTGTCTTCGTGTCTGGCTTTACCAGACACGGGGATGGGAACATTACCGCGCGGGGGGCTCTCTTCCTGCCAGCCCGCGCTGCATCATGCGCACGATTTCATGAACCAGCTGTCGCTGGAGGGATTCTGGGAAGTCCACTTCGCCCTGGTGTGCCTTGGAGAGCAGGGTGTAGAGGTCATGGCCAGTGCGCAGGCGGGCGAGTTGAGACAACCCCGATCGCATCACCGCCGCGATAAAGGCCGCGGCGACGTCGGTGTCGATGTCTTCGCGTAGGGCGCCGTCTGCGCGCGCCTGCTCGACGAGGGCACGCATTCCCTGATGGGTGAGCGCCTGAGCGGACTGATGCAACGCCAGCAGCTGCGGATCAGAGGTGGGCTCCAGAAGGGCCTGCGCGAGGCGGTTGGCATGAGGCAGGCTCATCCCGAACCGGAAGCCCATCAGCAGACGATGTTCGAGTTGTTCATAGAACCCCAACCCGGTCGGCGGTGGGTGGTTGGCCATCCAGGCCCTCTTCCGCCGTGGGATCTCTTCGAGGACCAGCCACCGGTACAGATCGAATTTGTTTTGAAAGTACTGGTAGATGCTTCCTTTGGCGATGCCTGCCTGGGCGACGATGTTGGAGAGCGAGGCGGAGCGGTAGGGGTGCGCGGAGAACTCGTTGATGGCGAGCTGTGTGATCCGTTCCCGCTTGTCGTCTGGGAGGTTGAAGAAGGTCTTCTTGGGCATCGGGGACCCGATAGCCTGCTGTGCGCCGATCTGCATGGTCTGGCCCCCGTACCGTGGCCCCCCAGACTGCGACGGTTCTCCATTGATCTGGGGTGGGTTCGCGGATTGTTCGGATAGACTCCAAGCGAGTTTTCGACTTGTGAGGATGAAATGACGAATCGAATCCTGGTAATGGTGATGGCCGGCGGGAAGGGCTCTCGTCTGACGCCGTTGACCTGTCACCGCGCGAAGCCCGCGGTGCCCTTTGGTGGACGATATCGAATCATCGATTTCGTGCTGTCGAACTTTATCAACTCCGGGTACCGCAAGGTCTATGTGCTGACGCAGTTCATGGCGAGCAGCTTGATCTCGCATATCAACCGGAACTGGAACCTGTATGGGTTTGGTGACTTCATTGAGGTGGTCCCCGCCCAGATGCGGATGGGTGCGCATTGGTACCGCGGCACCGCTGACAGCGTTTATCAGAACCTCAACCTGATTCGTGATGTCCGTCCTGAGCACGTTGCCATCTTCGGCGGCGACCACATTTATAAGTTCGCCATCAATCAGATGCAGGAAGAGCATGAGGACAGCGGCGCGGACCTGACCGTCGCCGCCTACCCTGTCCCTGTGGAGGAGGCGTACGCCTTCGGCGTCCTGCAGGTCAATGATAAGGGTCAGATCGTCGGCTTCCAGGAGAAGCCGAAGACCAACCCGTATACGATGCCCAACGATCCGACCCGCTGCCTGGTCAGCATGGGCAACTACCTGTTCAGACGGAAAATTCTGGAAGATGCTCTAATTTCTGAGGCGAGCCGCGAGGGCACCCGCCACGACTTCGGGCACAACATCATCCCACGGCTGGTCAACGAAGGCGCGGACGTCCGCATCTACGACTTCGACAAGAACCGCATCCCCGGAGACCCGCCGGACGGACGGCCGTACTGGCGGGACGTGGGCACGGTAGAGTCCTACTTCCAGGCCAACATGGAGCTTCGGAGCCCGCTACCGGCCATCAACCTCTATAACCGGCAGTGGCGGATCCGAACGGCGAACCGCGATTATCCCCCAGCCCGCTTCGTCCAGCACAGCGGATACCGGGCGTCGGACATCATCGACAGCCTGGTCTGTGAGGGCGCGATCATCTCCAGCGCCGAGCTGCACCAGACCGTGGTCGGCTATGACAGCTTCGTCCACGCAGGCGCGCGGCTGGAAGAGTCCATCACCATGGCCGGCTGCGACATCGGCGCGGGCGCACGGCTCCGGCGGGTCCTGATGGACAAGAACTGTTCGGTCGCGCCAGAGGCACGGCTCGGCCTCGACGCAGAAGCCGACGCGGAGCGGTTCCCGTTCATCACCCCCTCGGGCATCATCGTGCTGCCCAAGGGCACCCACGTCCCGGTCGAAGGCCCCATCGAGTTCGCCTATGACATGGCAGAGCTGATGAAGAATGATCCACACACCAAAGAGCAGATGGCCCGGTTCGAAGGCCGCTACGTCGCCTCTCAACGCGACCGACACAGCTATGAGTCCGCAGGCCCCCGATATGAGCGCTTCGGTCCCGCTGGTGCGGTGCCCGAGTGAAAATCGCGCACGTCACCGCTGAGGTGGTCCCCTGGAGCAAAACCGGTGGACTGGGCGACGTCGCAGGCGCGCTGCCCAAAGCACAGGCCCGCGAAGGCGCGCAGGTCGGCGTGTTCGCTCCGTTTCATCGCGAAGCGCGCCATGCAGCAGAGCGACACGGCCTTCAGCTGCGCCCCACCGGGGTCGGCGTCCGCGTCCACATGGGCGGCGCCGACTTCACCGGGACCTTCCTGGAGCATTCCTGGCCCGACGGATCCACCACCTATCTGTTCGACGCCCCCCGGTTCTTCGATCGACATGGGCTGTATGTCGATGAGAACGGCCGCGACTACGAAGACAACGGGTTTCGCTACGCCGTCTTCTGTCAGGCCGTCCTTCAAGCGGCCCGGCGGTTGATGGGCGGCGTCCCCGACGTCTTCCATGCGCACGACTGGCAGGCGGCCCTCATCCCCATGTATCTACGGCATGCGCCAGTGCCGACGGTCTTGACCATCCACAACCTGGCGTATCAGGGGGTCTTTCACAAAGGCCTGCTGCCCGCCATCGGGCTCGACTGGTCCATCTTCAACGCCGCACAGGCCGAACACTACGACCGGTTCGGGATGCTCAAGGGCGGCATCGCCACAGCTGACGCCGTCACCACCGTCAGCCCGAACTACGCCGTCGAGATCACCACCGAGCGGTTCGGGCACGGCCTCCACCACTTCATCCGGAACCATGCCCGACGGCTCCGTGGGATCATCAACGGCGTGGATGAAGACGACTGGTCACCCCGCGTCGATCCGCACATCGCCTCTCGGTACTCGTCCAGTCACCTCGACGGGAAGGCCGACTGCCGCGCGAGCCTGCAGCAAGAGTTCGGTCTCCAGGTCAACCCCGGAGAGCCGGTCCTCGCATCCATCTCACGGTTCACCCACCAGAAAGGCATCGACCTGCTCGCAGACATCGCCCCCAGGTTGGAGCAGCTCGGCGCACACCTGATCATCCTGGGCACCGGAGACGCCGCCCTCGAAGATCGCCTTCGGTGGCTGGACAGCCGACATCAACGGCTCGCCGTTCAGGTCGACTTCAACGTCCCCCTCGCCCATCGCATCACCGCTGGCGCAGACATGATCCTCATGCCCAGCCGGTTCGAACCCTGTGGACTCAACCAGATGTATGGCATGGCCTATGGAACCATCCCCGTTGTCCACGCCACCGGCGGCCTCCGAGATACCGTCGAACACGACGTGACCGGCTTTCTCTTCGAAATCGACGACGCCGCTGGGCTATGGTGGGCCCTCGAACGCGCGATCGAACGATATCGAAGCCAACATTGGCATTATATGATGATGGAAGCCATGAGCCGCGACTTCTCATGGCGAGGCCCCGCAGACGAATACCTCAACCTGTATCGTGAGCTGAAATCAACCTTTTAAAACAAAACAATGGGAAAACAAAAGAACCCGCAGCGAAACCGCTGCGGGCCTTTTGTTTCTCTGTGTTGCAGCCCCGGTAAGAACAACGCAACGGGGAAACCCTAGAACGGGATGTCGTCCTCACCACCACCGCCATAGTTGCCACCACCGCCGCTGCCACCGCCACCGTAGCTGCCACCGCCACCGCTGTTACCACCACCACCGCCGCCGTAGCTGCCGCCACCACCGCCGTAGCTGCCGCCACCGCCGCTGCCACCGCCGCCGTAGTTGCCACCACCGCCGCTGCCACCGCCGCCGTAGTTGCCGCCGCCACCGCCACCGCCATAGCTGCCGCCACCGCCACCGCCGCTGCTGTTGCCGTCACGGTTGCTCAGGAAGCGGACGTTGTCCGCGACGACTTCAGTGGTGTACCGCTTCTGCTGCTCGCGATCGGTCCATTCGCGGGTCTGCAGACGGCCTTCAATGTAGATTTGACGACCACGGGACATAAAACGGGCCACGTTTTCCGCCTGCTTGCCGAAAACGACGACGCTATGCCACTCTGTGTGGTCGCCCCATTCGCCGTTCTGCTGCCGACGACGCTCATTGGTGGCGATGCGGAGGTTGACCACCGCCGTATCGCTGCTGGTGCGACGAAGTTCTGGGTCTTTGCCCAGGTTCCCAATCAGGATGACCTTGTTCACGGTCATGGTTCTCTCTCCCCGATAACGCCCGACGTGCCGTGTGAAGAGTTACGGTGCCAGGATGTCTGTCGAGGTTTAATGTACGCCAACCGCTCAGGTTGCACAACCACGGAAGCGGACACAAAATGTCCGATCGGATGAAAGGCTTTTGTCGGTTCAGTGGCCGCTGAACCCAATGTAGATCGCACCCTCATCTCGAAGCACAGCATCTTCCCCCGGCGCTGTGAAGACCAGGTCCCCC
>JBCBLB010000025.1:0-30477 GCA_038520555.1 Myxococcota bacterium
CAAGATGATGGGCCTGGATGCGTTGTTCGATCGGAGCCTGGCCCATCATCTTGTCGAGCAGGGCATCGGGCTGGCTGCCGGCGATGAGGGCCCGCAGCCTCCCCCGGGCCCGGCCCCGGTTCTGCGAGATGATCGTCCAGGCGTCGGTCTCCGGCGCGAGCTGCCAGGCCCGGAGCAGGCGGCGGACCACGTGCAGGTCCATCCATGCGTCGAGCTGATCGGGATGCTGCTGACATGCCTTGAGGAGCGCGCGCGCGCGACTGGCCGGCTCATGCAGCTCCGTATACACCGCAGCACAGCTGTCCTGCCAACTGCCACGGGTGGCGGCGCAGCGCGCCAGTCGGTCCCAGGCCTGCGGCGGGAGCGCCGCGGCGAGGGCGACGACCGGGCCAGCGGTCTCCAGCGTCCGGGCCGCCAGCTCTGCCCAGCCAGGTGTCCCTTCGCCGCCGATAAGGCGGTAGAAGAACCCCTCTTCCAGATCATCGGTGACCCGATCGATGACCGATCGGGGCAGCCGACGCGCTTCACATACTCCACGGAAGGTCCGGATGGTCGGGGATAAAAACAGCGCCTCCCATCGCTCCCGCAGCCCCCAGGGGTTGCCGGAGAACCAGCTCGCCCACAGCGTCGCCGCTTCGGCGTCCTGCTCTGGGGACGGACAATAAGGCGTCTCTTGCCAGGCCAACCGCTCTCGACGCTCTGTCTCCCACCCGTAGAAGTCCAGCTCCGCGAGCGCCCAGGCCAGCCGGTGGTGAGGGGTGTCTTCGACCCCATCGACGGCCCGCTCAAGCAGCGACTGGCGGAAAATCCAGGGAGGCTGACGCATCGCCGCCGCCGGATCGGGCAACACATCCGAGGGAATCAACGCCACCCACAACTGGGCGGGGCTCGGAGAGACCGCCGCCGCATCGGCCAACGCAGATTGCGCCGCAGAAGCGAGCGGAGGGATGGCGGAAAACCGCCAGGATGGAAACAGCTGCGCGGGTGAGAGCCCCTCGTCGCCATCACGGAGCATGGCCGCATGAGACAGCGCGCGGACGCGGCGTGCTTCTCGTTGCGTGAGGAACTGCTCCCAGACCACGGCGCTCTCCGATCGTGCGTTCGTCTCATGAGGCAGGCGCATCTTCTTCCCCGATTCGTGCGCAAGGCTCAAGAACCTTTCTGTGCGCTCGATATTGAGGCTACACTAAGACCACGACGGATGAAGTGAACCGAGATGCCCGTGTCAGACGCTCAGACCAACACACCGTTGAGTATGCTTATCATCGATGATGAACCTTATATAACGGTGATCCTGTCTCGTTTCTTCGGCCAGGAAGAGATCGTCACGGCCAACGACGGCGCCGCTGCACTCGAGATCCTTGGAAGCCGGGGCGACTTCGACGTCGTCCTCTGCGATCTGAACATGCCAGAGATTGACGGGATCGACATCTATGGGTGGCTGCGCGCTCACCGCCCGAACCTCAGCGAGCGGATCATCTTCCTCAGCGGCGGCGCCTATGACGCCCGGATGATCTCCTTCACGGCGAACACCACACAGCCCATCGTCGACAAACCCTTCACGTTCGAAGAGCTGATCGGTCTGGTCAAGCGCATCGCTCGCCCCTCACAGGTCGCTGTTCAGGGATAGAACCAGTCTCCTATCTTCCAGGAGGCCGGTGTATGTTTGACTCAATCCCCGATGTGGTAGATGTGCGCGTCCACCGCGGCCCTGATGCCGATGCAGATGCGCCACCGACCGTGTTCATCGAACTCCCTCATGGCGCGACCCGGGCCCACCACTACCATGACCTGCGCGCCCAGCTCCACGGGCCGTTTCCTGAGAACCTCGAACACTTCTTCTTCGTCAACACAGACGTCGGCTCCCCCGAGTGCGGCGCCGCCCTCGCTGAGGCGGTCGTCGCCGCCCGCCCCGACGCGGTCGTCCTCACCCTCTGTTGCCAGATCCCGCGGACCTTCATCGACTGCAACCGCGTGATCAAAGACGCGCCGCCACAGACGTCCCCGACCGACATCACCCCGGGGCTGCCTCCCTATATCCGCAACCCGCAGGATGAGGCGCTGCTGCTCGACCGCTACGCCGCCTATCAGCGCCTCGCCGCGAAGGCCTTCGCGGCCACTTATGCAAACGATGGTCTGGCCGTCATGCTCCACACCTTCGCTCCCAGGAGCGTCGGCGTCCAGGTCGATGATGACATCGTCACCTCGCTGCACGCTGCCTATGCGCCCGATGTCTTCTCTACATGGCCTCAGAGGCCTGCGGTCGACATCATCTGTAAGGCGCCCGAGGGGGAGATGTACGCCCCCCTGAAGCTGATTGAAGACCTCGTCGACCGCTTCTCGGCGATCGATGTGCAGGCCACGCTGAGCCAGACCTACCCGCTGCATCCAGCCTCGACCGCGGCCCATCGGGCGATGGCGCACCCCAACAACAGCCTGTGCATCGAGTTTCGGCGCGATCTCCTGGTCACCCCCTTCACCCCCTTCCAGGAGATGATCCCAGCCAGGGAGCGGGTCCAGCGGATGACCGCCCCGCTGGCCGACGCGGTGATCGCATGGTTGCCCTGATCCTCCCCTGGCTCTGCGGCGCCCGCGCGGCTGAGCTGGACGCCCACGAGGTGAGCATCGGTGCCTTCGAGCGTTTCGTACGGGCCGCCTATGATGATCCATCCCTCTGGAGCGAAGCGGGCTGGCGGTGGCATCAGTCCGCTCGCCGCCCAGACCGCGACGACCGGCGCGCCGGCCGCGCCCTGGACCACCCGGTCGTCGCGGTGAGCTACTATGAAGCCGAAGCGTACTGCCGATGGGAAGGCAAGCGCCTCCCATCAGCGTCCGCCTGGCAACACGCCTGCGCCGCAGACCCCTCCCCTGCCCTGTGCGCAGCCCCTGGACAGGCCCGTCCTGAACGGCCGCGCACCCAGTCGACCGAAGCGCCGACCGCGATGCGGGGCAGCGTCTGGGAGTGGACCACAGACGAACAGGTCTCCGGTGGCCCCTGGAAAGTCCTCGTCGGCGGCTCGTTCCTCAGCAACACCGGCGACTGCCAGTGCGCCGCGACGGCGCCCGCTCGCCCTGAGACCGCTCCTGCGAACGTGGGGTTTCGATGCACCTCTGGTTGATCGTCGCCGGCTGCTCGGGGGGGTTCTCAGAGACCGAAATGGTCCGGATCCCAGAAGGTACCGTGATCCTGGGACCGCGACACTATCCGCCGGTCCCTGGCTTTGTGCCTCCAGATGCACCAACGGCACCGCCAAAGCCGCCACCAGACGCGACCGGCGCCCCACCACAGCGGCTTGACGGCACCGAGGGAGCGCGCCGGTTCGGCGACCGCCTACGGCCGCGGCCGGTGACCGTCTCCGCCTTCTCCATCGACCGAAGAGAAACCACCAACGCAGACTATCAGGCCTTTATCGAGACGACCGGCTATCCCGCCCCGCCGCACTGGGCCGATGGAAAACCGTCGACGACACGGTTGAATCATCCTGTGGTGATGATCCGCTGGGCCGACGCCGTCGAGTACTGCCGGTGGCGGGGGAAGCGGCTGCCGACCGAAGCGGAGTGGCAGCTGGCGGCCCTGGGCGCGCTCGACGACGGCCGGGTCTACCCCTGGGGCATCGACTACGATGGCAGGCGGCTCAACCATGGCCAGACGGAGCCACCGAACACCGACGACAGCGACGGCTTCGCAGAGACCGCGCCGGTCGGAAGCTTCCCGGGGGGCCGCAGCCCATACGGACTCGACGACGTCTTCGGCAACGTCTGGGAGTTCACGGCGGACTTCCGGACCGACCGCTGGGACGACTACATCAACGACGCGGGGACCCCCCCACACCGTGGACCCAACCCCATCGCCGGCGCCCACGCGCCGGGACCCGGACTGTATGTGGCGGTCCGCGGCGGCTCGTTTCTGTTCGACCTCCGCCCCAACCCCGGCGGCGAGCGGCATGCGTTCCTCATCGAGGAGCGCAGCCCCGCCGCGGGCGTCCGATGTGCCCGGTAAATCTTTCGGAAAACGCTACGGCTTAGCGTCCGAAGTCGCAGTTCGGGTCACAGTCAACCGGAAGGTTGATCTCCGGCTGGCCGTCGCGGATCGAGTCGCCCATCGCATAGATCTGCGCCCGCGCCGCAGCGCCGCCGTCGGTGTCGGTGTCGGCGAAGCCGTGAACCGTGAACGCGCTGTCCGAGTCAATGCGGAACTGGGTCAGCCCCACCCCCACCCCTTCGATCCGTTCCACCACTGGCAGGTTGACATCTTCCGTGATCGTCGGGCCGATCGAAGACGCCCCGATCGAGCGGGCGAGGATCTCTGTCGCGATGTTGGGCACGATGGGATCGCCGATGCTCTCTTGCAGCAACATCAAGTCATCGCTCAGCGCCCCCCCCCACGCCGCCCCATCCATGTCGTCGAGGACAGACTGCTCCATCGCGATGATCCGGTGGACGTCGAACATATCGCCGAAGTTCCCGACCAGCAGAGGCCGAAGGTAGTCCTTATAGTAGTCCGAACCCAGCATCATCTGCGACCAACAACCGCCCGGCACGTTGAGGACGGCGTAGCGAAGATCATCGAGGACCGGCACCAGAACCGCCCCCGAGATCCCGCCCAGCGAGCCGCCCAGGTAGATCGGATCATCGGTGGCCATGGTGAACCCGCCCGCGTCTTCGAGGGCGAGGGCCAGCGGGCCGTCCAGGGCGGTCCGGATCGCGGCGGCGTTGGTCAGCGACTGCATCTGCCGGTACACCACCGTCGAGGTCCCCCCCACGCCCTGGGCGATCTCTGCGAATGAGGTCACGACCTCCACCCCCCCCCAGCCCTCAAAGGCGAGGTTGATCTTGACCACCCCCTCCGCGGCAAGGTCATCGTCGAGGGCGCTGTCCGTCACGTCGCCGCCCATGCCGTGGCCATACAGCACCGGCAGCGCCGGCAGCGGCGGGTCAGCGGGCAGGACGGCGCGGAACACCACCTCTCGCTCGCCGACCGGGACCGGGAGGCCATCCTCACCAAACGTGATCCGCTCACCGTCGAAGAACTGCGGCACCCCCTGGAGCCGCCCCATCACCACCGCCGCGATGTTTGGATCCGCAGAAGGCGTCGAAGAGTCGATGACCACAGACAGCCCATCAGCGGCGTCCTGGGCGAGCGTGGTCATCTTCTTCAGCCGCGCCATCATGGCGTCGTCAGAGCGCGTGGTGAAGTCCCAGACCCGAGCCACTGCGTACAGGTCGACGCCAGCGTCGTCGAGCAGCGCTCGGGTGGGCGCGTGGTAGTCAGCGAGGGCTTGTTCTGCTGTGGAGCCGGGCTCATCGAGGCCCAGAGCGACGCGGGTGTGCCGGTCCGCGGCCACCGGCGCGCCGCCATCGTCGGTCAACGTGTTCATCACAACGGCGACATGATCGGCATTTTCTGCCATCGCAACCTGCGGGAAGCCCTGAAGGAGCGTCTTGGCCGGCTCTTCGACCATCTCGACCAGCAGACCAACGGGCTGGCCATAGTCGGGATGATCGGGCTGTGCGTTGAATACCTGGATGGCGCCGTCGAGGGTGTTCGGGTCGAGTGACAGCGCGAACCCCGTGATGACCGGCGACAGCCGAGAGAACCCGTCCGCGGTGTTGAGAAAACTCAGGTCTTCGTCTTCGAGGACATCCACAGCGGCGACCGACAGCCGCAGCCCGGTGGGAGTCGTCTCGTCTTCGACGGTGTAGACGTTGGACGGCCAGGGAAGCAGGCAGCGAATCGAGTCGGCATCATCACATTCCGCCGACAGCGGCGCCCGCTCGCCGGGCGTCCGTCCGGACGCTTCGGGTTCATCGGTTTGGCAGGCGATCATCAATGAGAGCAGCAACATGACAGATCCTGAGCGCAGCAGGGAGCATCTCCGGGTATCCCACGCGCCCCCACCACAGTTTACGATCCGGTGAACTGTGGCTCAGGGTGCCCGGAACGAGAAGGGCACGCCGATGTCGGTGCCCTTCAGCACGACCCGGGCGTTGACGGTCTCACCGGTGGCAGCGGGCTCATCGAAGCGCAAAGTCAGGTCGCTGTAGCCGCCGCAGTGGCCCTTGGCGATGTTGGCGGCCAGCTGAGGCAGGGCGTCTGCAGACGAGACCGCCCCATAATATCCGCCGGTCCCCTCTGCGAGGCGGCGCAGCTGGGTCACGGCGGTGCCGCTGCTGCTCGACGCCACGTCCAGATCCGAGGCGACCCCCAGGCCGATGACGTGCACCGGGATGCCCAGCGCGTTGGCCCGGCTGATGACCGACTCCAACGAAGCCGAGCTGCTGTCTGTGTCTTCTCCATCAGAGAGGACCACGAGGCCGCGGCCGTAGCCGGACTCATCGTCTTCCCCGAAGATGCCGCTGTCTTCACCCTGATCGAGGTCCTGCAGCCCATCGTCTGCGTCGAGGGCGAGGGCGTCAAGAGTGGCCAGGGTCGCATCCCACAGCGGCGTGCCCCCGTCGCTGCCGAGCTGTTCGGCGACCGAGGTGACCAGCTCGGTCTCGGTGGTGAACTGGGTGAGGACGTTGGTGCCGTCGAGATCACCGAAGGCGTTGCTGGTGAATTCCATCAGCCCGATCCGCCAGTCGGGGCCGCAGCTGTGCAGCTCCTGGGCGAGGGTCTGCGCTGCATCGACCCGGAACCGCATCGGATCGGAGGGGCAGTAGGGGCAATCGTTGCCGACATACTCCATCGAGCCCGAACCATCGACGAGCAGGGCGAACGACCCTTGAGAGAAGCCGGGCATCTCCTGGCTGTCTTCAATCACCACCTCATCGCCATCGTCGGTGACGACGTCAAGGGAGCTGAGCGCAGGCGCGAGGAAGCTGCCGCTGTCGCTGGCGCCGGCGACCGACAACCGCGCCTGCCCGAAGCCCGGCGCGCTGGGGTCGCTGAAGCTGGCGTCCGGGGTCACGCCCAACAGAAGCAAATCGGCCAACTGAAGCAGCGTCGAGACATCACATGCCACCATCCCAACTGTCCCCACCGCCGCAACCGCCCAGATCTTCCCAGGTCTCATTGGTGCCCTCCATCTTTACGCAGCCCTTGAGACGAGCGACGTTCAGGTTTATTCAATCGAGTGACGAATAATTTCAACCTCGTCCGATGACTGGAGGCGGGATGCGGACATGGCAGACCCTGGCGCTTACAACCGCGCTCTTGGCGGGCGGCTGCTCGGAAAGCGCGACGCCTCCGAAGCCACAGCCGCCCCTGACGACCGGGGGGGAGCCCATCATCCCAGAGGGCGCCCGCGGCGTCGAGGCAGTGGCCCCGATCCTGGCCGCTGCGGCCAAGCAACCGGCGGAGTGTGAGGCCCTCTCTGCACACTCCGCTGCGTTGTTCGACGATCTCATCACGATCGTCGAGACCCGCGACGACCCGCCCTGGATGCCGCTGCGCGCCGTTGAGTGCTTGATGCTCACGTATCCCAGGCGCGTACAACCCAGGCTGGAGCAGTGGGTGACCGACCCGGACGCCTTTTATCTGACGCGGGTGATCCTCTATCGGTCCGACGCGCTCCCTGAAGACGTCGCAGTCGCGGTGATGCGCCGCGCCTTCACCGGGCCGGACGCCCCGACCGCGAAGCGGCTGGCCCGACGCTCCAAGCATCCCGCGGTCCAGGCCCTCGTCAAGACACGTTGATGAGCGTCGCGGGCAGCTCTTCACCGGTCTGAACCGCCCACAGCAGCGCATAGCGCCCCTCCTGACGGAGCAGGGCCTCATGGCGACCGCGCTCGACGATCTTCCCATGCTCCATCACCACGATCTCATCGGCGTGCCGGATGGTCGACAGGCGGTGGGCGATGACGATGGTGGTCCTGCCCTCTGCGATTCGGCGCATTGAACGCTGAATCGCGGCCTCGGTCTCATTGTCGACGGCGCTCGTCGCTTCATCGAGGGCGAGGATCGGGGCGCCGCGGAGGACGACCCGGGCGATAGACAGCCGCTGCCGCTGCCCACCGGACAGCTTCTGGCCCTGCTCGCCGATGAGGGTGTCGTAGCCGTTCGGCAGCGCAGCGATGAACCCATGCGCCTCAGCCAGCCGCGCGGCCTCCATCACCGCCGCCAGGGTCGCATCCGGGCGGCCATAGGCGATGTTGTCCCGCACCGTGCCCGGAAACAGGTAGGTGTGCTGGCTGACCAGGCCAACGGCGCCGCGCAGATCCGACAACTTCAGATCCCGGACGTCCTGGCCATCGATGCTCACCTTCCCCTCCGCCACATCAAAAAACCGGAGCAGCAGCCGCAGAAGGGTGCTCTTGCCAGAGCCGGTCGAGCCCACGATGGCCAGGGTCTGCCCTGCGGGGATCTCCAGGTTGAACGATGTGAGAAGCGGATCACGATCGGGGTAGGCGAACGAGACGTCCTCGAACCGGATGGCGCCCACGACTGACGCCGGCGGCATCGGGGTCTCGCCGTCTTCGATGGTCACCGCGGTCCCCAACAGGTCGAGGACCCGTGTGGTCGACGCCATGGCCCGCTGGTACAGGTCAAAGGTCTGACCGAGCCGGGTGAGGGGCCAGAGCAGCCGCTGGGTCAAGAAGACCAACACCGTATAGGCGCTCGCTGCGATCTCCCCTTCAATCGTAAGCTTACCGCCGACCAACAACGTCGCGGTGAAGCCGATGACGATGGCCATCCGGATGACGGGAGAGAACGCAGAGCTGAGGCGGATGGCGTCGCGGTTGGCGATCCGGTAATCATCAGAGGCCTTGCGAACCCGCTCCGCTTCCCGCGCTTCCGAAGTGAACGCCTTGATGGTCGCGATGCCCGAGAGGTTGTTGGCCAGCACGCCGTTGAGGGCGCTGACCTTCTCCCGAACCGTCGCATAGCGGGGCGCGATCAGAGACTGGAACTGGAACGAGCCCCAGATAATGATCGGCACCGGAAGGATCGCCCAGACCGCCACACCGGCGTCCACGCTGAAGAAGGCGATCGAGACGACCAGCGCGGTGGTGGTCACCTGGATCAAATCATTGGCGCCCCCGTCGAGGAACCGCTCCAGCTGGTTGACATCGTCGTTGAGGATGCTCATCAGCCCACCGCGGGAATTCTCAGCGTACCAGGCCATGTCCAGATCCTGGATATGGGCATAGGCTTCGTTCCGGAATTCGTGCTGGACGGTCTGGGCGAGGTTTCGCCACATGGTCTGGAACAGATACTCGAAGACCGACTCCAGACCCCAGACGATCACAGTGAGCACGGCCAGGACGATGAGCTGGTTCTCAACGTTGACGATCCCCATCGCCGCCAGGATCGAGTCCTCCTGCTGGACGACGACGTCCAGGGCAGCGCCGATCAGCACCGGCGGCGCCAGATCGAACAGCTTGTTGAGGACCGAACAGACGGACGCCCGCCAGACCTGCGGGCGGTGATGTTGGATGTGGTCCAGGAGCCTGGACAGCGGATGCATAGACATGCACACCCGCTATCCGTTCTCGACAAAAACGCAGGGCCATCACCCCCGCTTCGCGTTCTCCAGGGCCTGCTTGATGAGGTCTTTGTTGCCGAACAGGAGCTTGCGCTCGATGGTCATCTTGGCCTCCCAGGTGTTCGGAAGCCCCCAGTAGGTCGCCAGCAGCTCGGCGTCGTTGTAGTCATAGCCGGCTTCATGGTAGTGGCAGCGGACCCCCCGGTTCGTCTCGAAGGCAGCGAGCGCCTGCTGACGGCCGTTGGCGATATCCTGTGCGGCCAACCCCTGCATCCCGCCCATCACCTTCCGGCCAAGGGTGAGCTTGGCGTCGTTGATCGAGCTCTTCCAGACGAGGGCGATCATCTTGGCGTCGCAGTAGTCGTAGCTGGCGGCGTAGGCCTGGAACAGCTGGGCCTGGGTGGGCGTATTGCTGCTGTTGTTGGCCTGGCTGAGGAGCCGGCGGGTGTAGTCGTTGTCGCCAAACAGATACTTGCGCTCGATGACCTGCTTGGCCTCCCATGCGCCGGGCAGGCCCCAGACATTGGCAAGCTTCGCAGCGTCTTCGTAGCTGTAGCCCAGCTCCATGTAGTTGCAGCGCATCTGCGGGTTCGACTCGAAGGCGTTGAGGGCCTGCTGGCGGCCCGTGGCGATGTCCTGGTCCGCCAGGCCGGTGAGGCCGTTGATGATCTTCTGACCGATGGTGACCTTGGCCTCATAGACCGAGTTCTTCCAGACGATAGAGAGCATCTTGGCGTCACAGTAGTCGTACCGGCTGTTGGCGTAGACCTGGAGAGGGTCCTGAGCATGCGCGGCGTGGTCGGGGCCATCGCCAGCGTGGCTGACAGCAGGGGCCACGAAGCCGATGAGCGCGATCAAGGTGATCAGTCGAGGAAGGTACATCAGCGTCCTCCAGAGGAAGCGGTAGGGGCGGTGTCGTTATAGTGCGAAGCGTCGATGAAAGCCCTTACAGCGTCTCGGCGAGGCCATAGGCCATGACGGCCATCGCGGCGACGGTCTTGCGCACGTTGTCGGGGTCGATCTTCTCGATGGTGTCGGCTTCGGTGTGGTGGATGAGCCAGTAACCAGACGTGTCGTGGTCGACGCCCAGGCCGAGCGCCCCGTCCCGGACCAGCGGCCCGATATCCGCGCCACTGAACGCGGGCCGGAGGCCGTCCGCCTCCAACGAACTCAGCAACGCGGCGATCGGGGCGAGCTGCAGGATCTTCTCTGCCGCGGCAGCGGCGGGGTCATCGGCGTTCCGCACGTCGACCCGGAAGCCCGCCGGGTGCCCCATCCCGGTGTCCGACTCGATCGCAGCGACATGCACCTCATCGGATTGAGTGGCGGCTTCCGCATAGGTGGTCGCACCCGCCAGGCCCATCTCTTCGTTCGTATACAGCACCACCCGCACCGTCCGACGCGGCGGCGTCGGCAGAGACGCGATCAGCCGACCGGCGTCCATCGCCGCGACGCAGCCGCCCCCGTCATCCTGTGCGCCCTGGCCGACGTCCCAGGAGTCGATATGACACCCAAGGACCACGATCTCATTGGGCAGCTCACGGCCACGAATCTCACCGATGGCGTTCCGACTCTGGCCGTCGTCGACGAATTTCCCGCTCAGGGACAGCCGCACTGTCGCTGGCGTGCCGCGCTCTTGTAGGCGGCGCATCCAGGCGGCGTCCTCGATCGTCACCGCAGCAGCGGGGATCTTCGGTGCATCGTCAGCGTAGCGGAGCGTGCCGGTGTGTGGCGAGGTCAAGCTCTCCGGCGTCACCGAGCGGAGCAGCATCGCCTTCGCCCCCCGCTCAGCCGCCGCCGATGGCCCCTTCAAGCGGTACTGGACGGTCTCCCCGTAGGAGGTGAACGGCACATCAAACAAGACGATCTTGTCGCGGACGGCATCGCCGTCAAGGGAAGCGAGGTGCTCGAAGCTGTCGGCGACGACGACCTCTCCCGCGACGCCACCGGGCGGTGTGGCGACGGTGCCCCCAAGACCGAGGACATGTAAGTCGCGGGGCAGCGGTGAAATCATCGCGAAAGACTCTGCGCCGCGCTCCCAGATGTTCACATCCACCGGCTGCCCCCGAACCAAAAGCCCGTCCGACGCCATCTCCGCCAGGGCCCAGTCGATCGCTGCCTCCAGGGCAGGGCTTCCGGTGATCCGATGGCCGATGGTGTCGCAGAGTTCGACCAGCTCATTGTAGGCGTCGTTCGATGTCAACGCAGCGCCGATCAGGTCCGCGGCGACCACCTCAAGGGGAGGCGGGGCAGGACTGCGAGCGGCCCAGGCGACAGCACCAAAGATTACACTATTGAGAAAGATTAGCGATGCCGATCTCGTAAACATGATTCTCCAGGCAGACTTTCACTCTCTCTCAGAGAGGGCATCGATATAACGTCTTCCCAAAATGGGTCGTTCAGATTATCATTATTCATACAACCCAAGAGAACACATCATTCTTTCCCCCCAGGGATGATGTCGGGACATCCCGTGTTTTAACACTGCAAGGAGGCAGGCATGGCGGACCTTATCCACCAGGCTTTGGCAGCGCTGTGGGACATCACCTTGGCGGTCTTCCCACTCGCGCTCGTTCAAATCTGGCCGGACATCTTCCCTGACTGGGTCTCGCTTGTGGGCATCCCGCTGCTCATCACCCGCTACCGGATCGCTCAGCTCGAACGATCCCTGGTTCCAGACACGCAGCGAACCGCTCGATAGCGCCCCCCCCCAAAAAAAAACAGAAACCCGGAAACCCGGAAAACCCGGAAAAACAACGCCCCTGCTGTGTCACCGGAATCAGCAGGGGGCGTTTCCATCTGGGGCTGAAGGCGGCTAGCCCTTGTTGGCGTAGGCTTCAATGAGGATGTCTGCGGTCTCGGAGCGCATGATTTCGCTGGGGGGGCGGCTGCCTTCCTGGAGCATGCCCCGGACCTTGGAGCCGCTGATGAACATCGCCTTCTCGTCGGGGTGGTTCTTCATCAGGTCGACCCGACCGATCGAGTGATAGTAGGCGGCGAAGCCGACCTTGACGGGCTGGATCGCCAGCTCACCGGCCAGCGAGTCGAAGATCTCATGAGCGTCGAAGTCTCCCCAGATGGGGGTCTTGTCGTGGAACGGCGCGTCGGCGTGCTTGCGGCCGATGACGATGTTCGAAAACCCGTGGTTCTGGCGGTAGATGGCATGCATCACGGCCTCGCTGGGGCCGCCGTAGAACATCTTGATGTCCAGACCGAGGAGATGAAAGACATCGTTGAGGTCGTAGCCGACGGAGCTCCAGAGCGCGGCATCGGAGTCGCCCTTCCCCAGCAGCCGACGGTTCTTGAGGTTGATATAGGTGCGCATCCGAGTGGCGGCGTCCACGTCGTCGCCCTTAAGCTGGCCCACGAGGGGGTTGAGGAAGACGCCGGTGTACTTGCCGCTTCGGGTGAGGGTCTCTGCCCCAAACACCAGCGCATACTCATGGGCACGGTGGAGCGGGTTGCGGGTCTGAAAGGCAAGGGCGGCTTCATACTTGCGGTCGGCAATGATCGACCGGGTCATCCGCGGGGAGAGCACATAGTCGCCGAAGGCGGGATTGACCGGCTGGGGGAAGGTCTGGATCTCGCCGCCGACGAGTCTGGTGCGTTCATCCCGGGTAACGATATCGCCGCCGGGGTGATCAGCGCGCGAGGTGCGGTAGACCCGCTCAATGTACTTCTGCTTGTCCCAGTCGTAGACGCTGGAGACGTTCAACACCCCGACCAGCTCGCCGGCGGTGTTATAAATCGCGGCGGGCTGCCCGACGGTGAGTCGGCTGGCTTCATCGTCGGTGATGGGCAGGGCCTGGGGGATGGTCCAGGCATAGGCGGTGCCGTTACGGACGATGGTGCGGTGGTCGAGGACATGGTTCCAGTCCGCCTCATCCATCGGGCCGTTGAGAGGGGATAAGGTACCATCCGCGTAGCGATACACCGCAGAGAGGTCTGCATCGGTGACCTGGATCTTGGGCATCGAAGCGGCGTCTTTCGTGAGCTGGTTACGCTGCGTGAGGGGCAGGACCTGATCGACAAGGGCGTCGAGGCCACCGTGCACGGGAACTAAAGCCATCGGGTATCTCCAGACAATAGGGTGGACGTTTCTATGGCCCATCGGGCGCCCCCATGCCAACATCCAGCCACTTTTCGGGCGGCAGACCGCGGGTTGGTCAACCACATGGTACGCTTCTGGTTGACGAGGCGTTACACCCCTGGCCATGAGCAAGACAGAGACACCCCCCGAGCAGCGGGAGCCAGAGAAGTGGGCGCCGGAAATCCTGGAAGCATGGGACCTCGCCCATGTCTGGCACCCGTTCACCCAGCATGACGAGTGGGACGCAGACGGCCCGCCGCTGATCATCGATCGGGCTGATGGCGTCTATCTGATCGACGTCCATGGTCGTCGATACCTGGACGGCGTCGCGTCGCTGTGGACCAACGTCCACGGCCACAACCACCCTCGCCTCAACGAAGCGCTCCATCAACAAATCGACACCCTCGCCCACTCGACGCTGCTGGGGCTCGCCTCGACGCCGAGCGTCACGTTGGCGCGTCGGCTGTCGTCTTTGGTGGAACGTCACCTTCCGGGCAGCGGACTGTCGCGGGTGTTTTACTCGGACTCCGGCTCGACCTCGGTCGAGGTCGCCCTGAAGATCGCGTTTCAGTATCAACAGCAGACCGGTCAGACCAAACGGACCCGCTTCGCGGCGTTCAGCGGGTCGTACCACGGCGACACCCTGGGCTCGGTGAGCGTCGGCGGCATTGACCTGTTCCACAGCATCTACCGGCCGCTGATTTTCGAGACTGCCCGACTCGACGTGCCTGATCGGCCCGATCCGGAGCAGGAGCGGGTCTGTCTGGCGCGCGCGGCCAACCTGTTCGCCGAAGAAGGGGACGGGCTCGCCGCGGTGGTCTTCGAGCCGCTGGTCCAGGGGGCGGCAGGGATGCGGATGCACTCGCCGGCGTTCCTGGAGCGGCTGATGACGATGGCCCGAGACGCCGGGGCGGTGCTGATCGCCGATGAGGTCGCGACGGGCTTTGGGCGGACGGGGACGATGTTCGCCTGCGAGCAGATCACGGCCCGCCCCGATCTGCTGTGTCTGGCGAAGGGGTTGTCTGGTGGGTATCTGCCGCTGGCGGTGACGATGGCGACCGAGACGATCTTCGACGCGTTCCGGGGGCCGTATCCGCAGCACCGGACGTTCTTTCATGGTCACACGTATACCGGCAACGCGTTGGCCTGTGCAGCGGCGCTGGCCAACCTGGACATCTTCGAATCAGAGCGGGTGCTCGACGGCGTGGCAGCGCGCGAGGAGGCGATGCGGGAAGCGCTCGCGCGGATGTTGCCGGAGAAGCACGTCGCAGAGGTTCGTCAGAAGGGCTTGATGGTCGGCATCGTGTTGAAACATGATCGGCCAGCGGCGGCCCGGGTCGGTCACCGGGTGTGCCTGGCGGCCCGACAGCATGGTGTCATCGTTCGCCCGCTCGGGGACGTGGTGGTGCTGATGCCGCCGCTGATTATGACCCCCGATCAGATCGTATCGGTCGTCGGCGCGGTGATGGGTGGGATCCGGGAGGTGTTGGGTTGATAGACTCCATACGTCTGTGGTTTGGGAGGATGAGATGATCCAGCAGATGCTCGATGAGCTGATCGGACGGCCGAGTGGACCCGAAGAGCGTGAAGACGCCGCGAGCCGGGTGATCGAAACCTGCGGCTATGCGGCGGCGGCGGCGACGCTGCTTCCGCTGCCTGGCAGCGAGATCGTGGCGGTGATGCCCATCCATGTGGGGATGGTCGTCGGGTTGTCGCAGCTGTACGGGATCGACATGTCCCGAGAGACGGCGGGCGAGCTGGTGGTGCGTATCGGAGCGACGGTGGGCGCGTCGCTGGTGACCAGTCGCGCAGCGACGACGTTCGCCAAGATCATCCTGCCGGGTGTGGGGGGGCTGCTGGGCGCACCGATCATCTTCGCGACGACCCTGGCCATCGGCGCCGTGGCCCGCACCTGGATGGCGCGGGAGGGGGAGATGTCCTCTCAGGAGATGAAGGCCGTCTACAAGCAAGCGGTCAAGGATGCCAAAAACCGCTTCGACCCATCGAAGATGCGTTCGAAAGACATGAAGGACATGGCCCAGAAGGCCACCGATGAGGCCAACACCCCACCGGCACCACAAGAGGACGCGGAAGAGATCGACATCACGGACCGGTTGCGGAAGCTGAAGTCACTGTATGAGGACGGCCTCATCGACAAAGACGAATACGATGAGACGCGGCGCAGGCTGCTGACGAAGCTCTGATCGCCGCGGCGCATGGAAGCGCCCCAATCAAAAGCGCCCTCCGACGTTAACTTTACTGTTCTTCCGCTGTTGACGGTGGAGAGCGATGGGTGATGTTGGGGGAGCGCTTCGCGGTCCAGGCAGGGCGAACGGGCGCGGGCAGAATGTGCTTTACGTGCGATGATGAGCAAATTGTGCACGAATGGTCAAGAGGATGTCTGCAAGTCGCCACGAGTTACGGTATGCTTGGTCTGATTCGGATTCAGGAGGCCGACCTTGCGCTCATCACTGATTCTTCTGTCAATGATCCCGCTGATGACCCTCGCTTGCGATAACGGTGAGGAAGTCGAAGACACCGACGGCGAAGAAGTCGTTGCGATCCCGGACATTGCGCTCAGCACGAACACGTTGACCTTTGGAGAGGTCAAGTTCGGCGAAGAGAAGCTGTTCACGCTTGAGTTCCAGAACCGTGGCGACGGCGACCTGCTGGTCGAGCGGCTTGAGATCCAGCCGCCACCGCCGGCGGGCTGGACGGTTCAGGCGCTCAGCGCCAGCTCGTTTCAGGTCATCCCGGGCCTCCCGGTCAACGTGACGTTCAAGTGCGTCCCTGGCCTGGAGCCGGTGCAGTACCGGGGCCAGCTGGTCATCAGCTCGAACGACCCCGACGAAGATCCGTTGACGGCGAACATCGTCTGTGACCTTCAGGTCGATGCAGACGGCGACGGCTTCGCCGATGACACCATCCCCGGCGGCGACGACTGTGACGACACAGACCCGACCATCAACCCTGGCGCCGAAGACGTCTGGTACGACGGTATCGATCAGAACTGTGACGGGGCGAACGACTTCGATCAGGATGGTGATGGGTTCGTGGCCGCTCCGTTCAACCCCGACTCGAGCATCTACGCGGGCACGGCCGAAGGCGGCGGCGACTGCCAGGACAACAACCCGCTGATCTGGCCTGACCACATCAACTACAACCTGGTGGATGTCAACGGCGACCCCCTGTTCGTCCAGAACCCCAACGAAGTCTGGTACGACGGCACCGACTCGAACTGTGACGAGGCCAACGACTACGACCAGGACGGCGACGGGTTCTCCTCGCTGGCTCAGGGCCGGGGCTCGGACTGCAACGACACCGACCCGCTGGTCAACGTTGACGCCTTCGAGATGCTCAACGGTGAAGACGACAACTGCGACGGCTTCGTCGACCAGGACGTACCGGGCTGGAACAGCGACAACTACTACGAATACCTGAACGCGGACTTCCGGCTTGGCTTCTCGCTGGTCGTCGGTGACCTCAACGAAGACGGCTTCGATGAGATCATCACCGGCGCGCCGGGCACCACCAACATCGAAGATCAGCTGGTGGGTCAGGTCATCGTCTTCGACGGTGAGCGCGTCGGTGACGCGGCATCAGGTTCGCTGACCTTCAACGAAGAACAGAACACCATTGAGGGCTTCACCAGCACGGGCATCGGCACCGGGCTCGCGTTTTATGACGACGCGTTCGGCAACGGCAACCCCGACCTGGCCATCGGCGCCGCGACGTACAACGGCAACCGCGGCATCGTCTACGTCATGGACAACCAGGCGTACTACAACGGCGACCTGAGCGACGCCTTCGCAGAGATTTTCGGCGATACTTCGGGTCAGCAGGTCGGCTACGGCATGGGCTCGAATATCGAACTCAACGGCGACGGTATTGACGACCACTTCGGCCACTACTACCGGTTCGGCACCCACGCCCTCTACCTGCTGTACGGCGGCGTCCGGGGCAGCTATGCCCTCCCCGACGTCGACGCTCGCTTCCTCGCCAACGGCTCCAACGGGGTCGGCGCGCGGGCGATGGGCCCCTCGGGGGACCTGGACGGCGACGGCTATGAAGACACGGTCTTCTGCTCGCCGGATGCCAACAGCCGCGGTCAGGTCTGGGTGCTGTGGGGCAGCGCCACCCGCTACACCTCCGCCGAAGAGAGCCTGACCACCGTCGGCACCCTGCTGTTCGAAGGCGAACGGTTCGAGCAGATGGGCAAGATCTGTGGCATCGGCCCTGACTACAACGACGACGGCCTGTCTGAGCTGTGGGTCCAGTCCATCGACGCTGGCGGCCCGCGCACCGGCATCTACATGATCAATGGCTCCGCGGACCTCCGGAACAGCTACCAGGAAGTCGACGAGATCTACAACCGCAAGTATGAGACCTCTTCAACGGACGTCGGCGCCATCACCTTCGGCCTCGCTGGCGACTGGGACGGTGACGAACTCGACGACGTCGCCTTCGGCCTGGACCGCGCCGGTGTCGCCTACGGCCGCGTCTGGTTCTTCGGCAGCGACGCCGTCGACGGTGACTACAGCGCGGGCCTCGACTCCCTCGCCTCGGTCTCCGGCGACGACGCGGCCTACCAGGAATCCTACGGCGCCGCGATCAGCCCCCTGCCCGGCGACTTCAACGACGACGGAAAGGCCGACTTCGTCGCCGGAGACCCCTTCTTCTCCGCCGACTTCGGCAACGAGCTGTACTCTGGCGCCATCTATGTGAGCTTCCAGAAGTAATCCTCGCCCACAAGCCCACGCCCGCATCTCACGCCCCCTCGGCTCACCTGTCGAGGGGGTTTTGTGTCGAGGGGGTTTCGTGTCGAGGGGTTTCGTGTCGAGGGGGTTTCGTGTCGAGGGGGGCGTTAGCGGCGGACGCCGTCGAGGAGGATGTCGATGATGTCGTTGGCCACGACCTCAAGCGGGAGCCCATCTGGCGTCTTCATCTCATGGACGGCGTTGAGGGCGGCCAGGAGCATCACCGTGAGGGTGCGGGGGTCGAAGCGCCGCGTCTCGCCGCGCTGGTAGGCTTGCTGGAGGGCATCCTCCAGCGGGGCGTTGAGGGACTCATGGGCGAGATCATGGAGCCGCTGCGCGTTGTCGCCCGAGAGCGCCGGGAGGTCCGCGCGCAAGAACCGGGACAGGTCGAGCGGCGGCTGGGAGAGCATCCAGGCCGCCGCCGCCCGGAGCTGGTGCGTCAGCCGGGGCTCTGCGTCGGTCAACGCCGCGGTCAACCCCACCCGGTGCCGGTTGAGGGTATGTTCCGTCACTGCGATGAACAGCTCTTCCTTTCCACCAGGGGCGTGGTAGTACAGCGCCGCCTGCTTGACCCCGAGCGCCCGCGCGACGTCCTTCAAGGTCACCGCAGCATATCCCCGCTCACTGAACAATTGGCCGGCCACGTCGAGGACACGTTTCCGCGCCTCGCTGATGCCATCCTGGGCCATCGCCACCCCCTCACCGCCGCTGGTAACCGAGCCCGACCGAGAATTGGGTCGCTCCGTCCGCGAGCTCACCGATCTGTTGATCGTCGTCGTTGTATAGCGTCGTATTGCGTGCAGCAGAAGAGACGCCACCATGAAGGTACCAGTCTTTGGTGACGGCCACCCCAAGAGTCATCGCCAGATCGGTACGATAGAAGATCCAGGAATTGGCCAGTCCCAGGTCGACTGTGCCCACCGCAAAAAACCGCTCACCGATCTCGGCTTCGATGTCCGCACCGAGCTGGAGCGCACCGACAAACAGCGGCTCGAAGGCCAGAAAGCGTTGATCATCCTGCACTTCCTGGCGATAAACGATGAAGTCGTCGAGCTGCAGCCCGGCGCGCCCGCCGATCGACACCCGGTTCTGACCGAACACGAAGGGCGCCCGGCCGATGGCCATCAGATGAAAATCGTGCAGCCAATCGACGATGGCGTCCTCGAAGCCGGGGATCTCGACGGCATACTGGCTTCCCCGATACGCGATGTCTCCGCCAAGGTATGGGAGGGCGGGCAGAAACGCACGGGCGCGCAGGTTCAACCCAGCCGCGTTCGCCGGATCGGAGGTCCCCCCGCCGAACGTGATCGACTGGTTGTACAGCGGCCCTGTGGCCACGTCGGGCTCTTGATTGTAGCTGTAGCGCGCATACAGCCCGCCCGCCTCGACCCGCATCCAGGGCCAGTCCCCTGGCTCCCGCGGCGCCTTCGGCGGCACGACCGGCGCATCTGGTGGGGCATCGGCCTGGGCCTGCCCCCAGCTCGCAGCGGTCGGTGCGCTGATGGGAACCTCAAGCGCCGTGCGGACCGCGTTGGGGCCCGTGGCCGTCACAGAGGCCGTCCCCGCAGCATCCGGGGCCATGACCAGGGCCGCTTCATAGCTTCCACCGCCGAGGTCGGTGACCGCACCGATCTGCCCCACAGAGGCGGTGAGGCCGAGCGAGATCCCGGACTTTCCGCGGCCTTCATCGTCTTCCGCCCGGATCGTCAAGGTGATGGTGCCGCCGGGCGCGATGACGGTGGGCTCTGCATCAAGGGTCAGCCGTGCGAGCGGGCCAGGCTGCCCGCTGACATCCGAGGCGCTGATCACGCCGCCGGCGCCCTGTCGGTCCACCCGAACCGTGGCGATGGCGGCCCGCCATGCGCTGCGCAGCGCGGCGACATCCGCGCGCTCTGAGGGCGGCAGGGTCTCGACGCCGTCTGCCCCGGCGGGCAGCTGGAGGACGCCGATGACGCCCACCCGGTCGTCCACAGAAGCCTGGATCTGTGCGACCCCGGCGACCCGGCCCGACGTATAGTTGACCTGCGCGATCCCCCGGCTGTCCGTGGTGATCGATGACGGCAAGCTCCCGCCCCCCCGCAACGCCTTCAGCGAGACGGTGACATCGGCGACCGGATACCCCAACCGATCGAGGGTCAAGACGGTGAGCGCTGTGCTGGCCACGCCATCGTTGCGCAGTCGGTCGCGGCTGGGGATGAGGAGGATGGTCGACAACGGGTTGTCGCCTGCCTCATCGAGGGCCATGGCGGTGACTTCCGCCCCACCGTCGCCGGTCGTCGCCAGCCGGACCTGATAGTCGCCGTCGCCCAGATCGGCGATGTCCCCGCTGCGGCGGGCGCCATTGGCAAAGATCCGGATCTGCCGGCCAGACACCCCTGTCTCATCGGGACCCGTGACCTTCACGAAGGCAGACAGGGCCTTCGCCTGTGGCAACAGCTCGGGCGGCTCGGCCTGAATCGAGACCGACTGAGGACGGGACGGCACCAGGGAGACGTTGATCGACGCCGTCTCGTCCCCTCGGGTATCATCCACAGAGGCCTGGACCGTAGCCTGGCTGCGGGCGTTTCCATAGGGTGGTGCGAAGTCCGCCCGATAAATCCCCCCCCCCTCATTGGTCACGCCCGAGACCCGACCCGCTGTCGCCGAGAAGCTGACTGTGGCGGTCGTATCCGGCTGACCATCTTCTTGAGCGACGAACACCCGGATCGGCACGGTCAGGGTCGGATCGGCGGGGACATCGTTGAAGGTCGGCAGCAGCTCGACGCGACGGGTATCCGGCAGCTTAAGATCGATGACCTCTTCGGTCTTCTGGGCGTTGGTGATAGAGACGAGCGTCCCCTGGAAGACGCCCGGCGGGACGACGATGGGCACCCGGGCCCGACCGGTCTCATCGGCCTGGATGGGCCCGAAGTCCCGGTCGCCGATGGTGAGGATGACCCGGCTGTTGGGCGCCGCGGTGACGGGAAATTCCGCCTTGCCGACCAGCGGAAGGGCGAAGGTGCCGAAGACGAGGTCCGGCGCCCGCCGATCGACGACGGTGATGACCGCAAGGTGCGGGAACGGCTTGTTCGGCGGGGTATACATCGCCGAGAACGCGCCGTCGCCGAGGGCGGTCACATTGGAGACCGCGCCCGCCGAAGCCCGCACCACCAGATCTCGTTCCTGGATGGCCCGCCCCGCGACGCGGGGAATGGTTATCGACAGGTTGACCGAGGCATCCTGCCCAAGGACAACCTGCGGCGGGCTGGCCGTCACCGCGATCCGCTGTGCGATCGGAGGCGTCAACGAGACCGGAATCTCCAGCTCCAGGGACTGCCGATCGACGGTGCGCCCCTGAAACGTCAGGGTGAGGTCGGTGGGAGCCTGGATCGCTGGCGGCGTCCAGGTCACGGCGAGCAGGCCCGGGGCGAGCTGTTCGACCCGTCCGGCTTCGCCACGGGCCGCGCGGAGCCGACCGGTCACCCCATCCAGCGGCGCGCCGGCTTCATCGAGGGCGAGCAGGTGCAGGGTGATGGGCGTCGCACCGTCCCCGACGGCGGGCGTCCCCGGCAGCAGCGCCACCGTCGGCGCGGCGAAGACGCCCGCCCCCTGCGCCATGGCCGGCCGCGCAGCGACCGCCTGAATCAACAGCGGCGCCCCGAGCAGCGCGCAGAGCGTCACCCAGCGCGGCACAGCGGTAGATTGAAACATCCGGTCTCCCCTCGGGTCGATACACAGTCTTCCGGAGTGTAGAGGATAGGCAAGCCTCCTCCCAATCGCTACAGTGGGCGGTAAAGGGTTTGTCAACCACCAAAGGAAACGTGCGTACAACCAAACCTTCCCGCCACACCGCATCCTGGAAAAGTGCACGAACTGTGACCCGCTTCCCCTCCGCTTTTGACCACCACGCCGAGCGATACGCCACACTGTGGGCCGATGACCCGGTCGCACAGCGGATGCGGGATGTGGTTCGAACCCGCACCCTCGCCCACCTCTCTACACCTGGACGGGTCCTCGACGCCGGCTGTGGCATCGGCCTCGATATCGACTGGCTCCGCGCAGCAGGTCACGACGTCGTCGGCATCGACGCCTCCGAAGGGATGGTCGCCCAGGCCAGGCGCCGACACCCAGACCTGCCGATTCATCCTCTCCCCATCGAAGACGCCGCAGCGCTCAACGGCCTGTTCGACGCCGCCCTCCTCAATTTCGGGGTCATCAACTGCGTCGACCTTCCCCGCGCCGCTGCCGCCCTCGCTGCGCTTCTGCCCCACGGCGCGCCCCTCGTCGTCGTGCCCATGCCACGCCTCAACCCCCGGTGGATGTTGGACCGGCTGCAGAGCGGGCACCCCCGCGAAGCCATCCGAAGGATGCGGAAGATCCTCGAGGTGGACGTCGATGGGCAGCCCGTTCGGACCCGGTACCTCTCGTCGTCGGACGTCCGCCGGGGGCTCTCCCCCTGGTTTCAACCCGTCGAACAACAGAGCCTCGGGCTGCTGCTGCCCCCGCCCCGGACGAACCCAGACCCGATATCCCTGGCGCGGCTTGAAGCCCTCGAAGCCCGCGTTCGCGGACTGCCCGGGCTCCGACGGATGGGCGACCATCTGTTGATGGTGTTTCGACGCACGCTCCCGAAGCCTCCACCGGCCGGCGCCGGGCCCATCCGCCGACGGTTACAGACGCGTCACGCGAAACAGACCGGTCAGATCCGACGACTTCGCGCGCTGGTGTTGGAGGTCACCCAGGGCTGCCAGAGCCGATGCGTGAGCTGTGACTTCCGCGGCCCCGCCGGTGGTGAGGCGCTCACCCCTCAGCGATGCGGCGCGCTCGCCGAAGCGGCCCAGCAGCGCGGCTGTGAAGAGATCATCCTCACCGGCGGAGAGCCCCTGCTCCGCGCCGACATCGGGGACATCTTCGACGCCGTCCGGGCGGCCGGGCTGCCGATCTGCCTGCTGACCAACGGCCTCGCCCTCGCCCGGCACGCCGCCCTCGTCGCGAACGCCTGCCATCGGGTCGTCGTCTCTCTCGATGGATACGACCAGTCCACCTATGCGCAGATCCGTGGCGTCGACGGATTCGGCGCCGTCGCCCGCGGCGTCGCCGCCCTCAAGGCACACACCCCGGACCTCGCCGTCACCGCCCGGGTGACCGTCTCCGGCCACAACGCCGGCCACCTGCTGGACATCGCCCAGGCCGCCCAGGGGATGGGCATGGACGGCGTCAGCTACCTCGCCGCAGACATCGACAGCCAGGATGCGTTCGGACGAACGAACGCCGCGACAGGCCGCGCCACGCCGCCCCTCAACACGCCGGCGCTCCGCCAGGAGCTGAGCGCCCTGGTCAAGGCGCTGCCTGACGGGTTCGTGCAGGACAGCCCCGCCGCCCTCGATCGGATCTGGCAGAAGCTCGCAGCCGATCAGGGGCTTCAAGAACATCGACCGCCACGGTGCGATGCGCCGTGGACCTCGACGGTGGTGGGAGCCGACCTGAGCCTGCGGCCCTGCTTCTTCCTGCCGGCGCGAGGCGACGTTCGGCGCGGACTGGCCAGCGGGCTGGCGCAGCTGGCCCCGATCCTGACGACGCTTCAGGTCGAGGCACACCCCACCTGCGCGCGGTGCGTCTGCTGGGCGCGGCTCACCTGACCGCGTCCAGCGTCGCGCCGCTGCTCGCCATCAGCGACCGCCACAGCAAGGCGGTCAGCTCGCGGACGTGGGTCTTGTAGGGGTAGGTGACCAGCTGCTCGATGAACCGGACCGAGAACCGGGCGGCGCCCCCCTCACAGAACTGAGACCGGATGGCTGCGTCGGTCGCAGCGATGTTCGACATCAAAAACCGGGCAAGAAGGGGAACATCGCTGCGCCGTCGATCCAGCCCCGGTATCTCCAGGCGGAGCGTCAGCCGGGCGAGCACGTCATGCTTGAACCGGGACAGCGGCCGGTTGGTCGCTGCGATCAAACGAAGATCGGCGGTTCGGACCCGGCTCTCGCCAAGGCGCTGATACTCCCCCGCGTCGAGAACCCGCAACAGGTGGGACTGCAGCCGCTCGGGCATCTCAGCGAACTCATCAAGGAACAGCGTGCTTCCGCTGGCCGCGCCGATGAGCCCCGGGCGCTCAGGGGTTCCAGGGTTGGGGTAGTTGCGCAGGTTGCCGAACAGCTCGGCGTCGATGATCCCCTCCGGCAGCGTGGCAGCGTTGCGGCTGATCATCGGCCGCGCCGCGCGGGCGGACAGCTGGTGAAGGCCCTGGGCGACCAGCTCCTTGCCCGTGCCGCTCTCCCCACGGATGAGGACGTGCGCTTCGCGGGGGCCGAGGAAGTACAACTCCCGACGCAGCATCCACATCACGGCGCTCTCCCCGACCAGGCCGAGGGGGTCAGGCTCACCAAACGGCTGCATGGGGATGTCGCTGGGAAGCGACGGCAGCAGCACCGGCCCCACCTCACACAGAAACAGCATCTCCCCCACAATCTCGACCAGATCACCCGGAGAGACCGTCGCATGTTCGACCGGCTGGCCGTTGTGGCGCAGCCGACAGCGGCCGACGTTGTCGATCTGCACGGTCTGCCCGTTGGTGCGCAGCGTCCACTGCTGCCGCGAGATCCGGCGCACATGGAGGGGGGCGGTCGGTTGGGGCGCGCCCGGCCGCAGCTGTTGCAGAAACAGCCGGCGGCCTTCGCGCACCGCTCCGGCGCCGCGGCCGAAGATGCCGGTCGTATCCGCCGGGACCGCCATCCGCTCACCGATCCGATGGGGCTCTTCGCGGCACCAGACGAGCACCAGCCACAACACATCGACCTGCGGTCCATCGCTGGATTGCCGAGAGATCTCACTGCTGGTCAGGGTGTAGGAGTCTGGGTTCACGTCTGGCGAAGATCCTCAAGGTGGGTGCGCAGGGCATCGGCTTCTGCGGTGTGATCGTAGGCGCGGTGCATTCGGAGGGCCGCTTCCAGCGCGGCCAGCCCGCGCGCGCCGCCCAGCCCTTCCCCAAGGCGCTCCAGCGGCTCGATCAATGATAGCTCAACGAAGCCGGTCTCTTCGAGCAGAGAGAGCCCCAGCGCCAGCCAGCGCCCGGCCGACGCGGGCTCTCCGAGCACCATCAGCGCCTGCGCCATCAGGATCTGTGCACCGGCGAGCATCGGCGCCCACCCCTTCTCATCGAGCTCTACAATGAGCCGGGCGAGCAGCTGGCGGGCCTCATGGGGGCGCTCTCGTTGCAGGGCAACCGCTGCCCGGTTCAAGCGGACGACCCGGACGCTGGCGTTGCCCTGCAGCGTCATCAGCCGCTCCGCCCTGGCGAGCGCGCCATCGGCCTCATCGTAGGCACCGATGAGTCGGTAGCTCCGCCCCAGGTCGTTGTAGAACGCCCCCTCCAGAAACATCGACGTCCCCCGCAGCAGGAGGAGGGCCTGCTGGAACATCACGATCTGCTTGTGAGGCTGATCGTCATTGAGCCAGCCCTGCGCATACAGCAGCTGCGCCCGATCGCGGGCAGGGGCGTCTTCGGGCATCACCCGGGCGGCGGCCTCGATAAACGACCGCGACGCTTCCGGGCCCTGAGAGAGCCTGACCACCTCCGCCAGCCCCAACAGCGCGTTGGCCTGGGGCAGGGACAGCCCGAGGGCCCGCCAGACCGCCACAGAGGCTTGGAAGTGGCCCATGGCTTTGTCGTAGTTGCCCTGCCGCTGGGCACATGCAGCGATGGTCTGCAACGCCGTCGCGCGCATCTTCCCCTGGAGGTCGGGGAGGATCGGCTCCAACAGGGCGTATCCATCATCGAAGTCGCCCCGGTTGAGCGCCAGCCGCCCCCGGCCCACCGTGAGCGTCCGCGTCTCCTCGACGTCCTCTTCGGTGAGGACGACGTCGAGTTCATCGATGAGCATCGCCGAGGCGAGCGCCGCGCCATTGCTGATGTGGTCATGGAGGGCCTCAAGCAACAACCACGCCCCCGCGAGCCGATCGCCAAATGCGATCCGATGCCGGCCCCGGCGCGCCGGATCCGCGACGCCGAGCGCATCCAGCGCCGACGCCGCATCACGGTGATGGCGGGCCGCCCGACCACCGTCTTCGGCCTGTCGCAGCAGGCTCTCACGAAGCATGGTGTGGACGAACCGCCATCCGCCGGGCTCGCGTACAGCCAGGGCGGCCGCGAGCAGCCGCTCCAGGATCGCTGCCCGATCGGCGCCGGGGCAGAGCGCCACCCACTCCGCCGTGTCGACGCGCATCCCCAGAACCGCGGCGCGTTCGAGCGCATCACGCATCGTATGGTCCGCGCCGATCAGCTGCGCGATCCGCTGCCGCCAGACGGCGTGCAGGTCGTCGGGCAGCGGTGCCTGTCCGTTGAGGCGGAACGTCCCCTGGACGGTGGGCTGCAGGACCGCCCGATCGACCCAGTCGCCGACCATCTGGACCGCGAACTGGGGGTTGCCGTTGGCGCGGTGAGCGAGCCGCTCGGCGAGGCCGTCGGGCAGCTGGAGCAGCTCTCTGATGAGCTGGCGCTCGGCGAGCGGCTCCAGCGGCCCAACATCGATGACATGGGCCGTGTCACGGAGCAACGCAACCTGAGCCGCGGTGGCGGGCGCCTGGGCGAGCGCCTCGGCCTGAAGGGTCAACACCACCAGCGCCGGGCAGCGATCCTGCTGGAGCATCGCATGAGCGACGGTGAGGGCTTCTTCGCTGAGGTGGGCGTCGTCGAGCCACAGGATCGTGGGGCGGGGTGCCTGGGCGACCAGCCGCCGCAACCAGATGAGGCGATCCCGGCTCTCAGGTGCCAGATCGAGGGCGGCGTTGACGCCATGGCCCAGCTCCGGGCCAAGCCGTCGGACCAGCAGCGGCCCCCTGCGCGCAGCGGGGAGCCCACCGACGCCGTAATGGTGGGCGATGCGTTCCCATAGCCCGCCGGTCTGCCCCGCATAGCGCACCGAGAGGATCTGTGCCGCCCCGGTCTCATGGGCCCGCTCACAGAACCACTGGGCCAGCCGGCTCTTGCCATACCCCGCCGGCCCCTGCAGCAACGCCACCTGAGCACACCCGCTGGCCTGGACCTGCTTGAGCAGCCCCCACAGCCGGTCCCGTTCGACCACCCGCCCCACCAGCGCCGGGGTTCGAAGGCGAACGATCCCCAGCCCCAACCAGAGCGGCGGAGCATGCTGGCGGGCATCTGCTGGCAGCCGCCAGTCCGCGGGCGGCTCTGCCCGGGTGACCGGCAACGTGTCGGCCACAGGTGGGCGCGGAGGCGTCGGCAACGTCTCCCCGCTTGTCATGGGCAGGATGGTCGACGCAGAAGAGAGGTCGAAGTCTGTGAGGGTCGACGTGTCTGGCGGCGCCTGCTCGCCCTGGACGCGATCCTTGACGTCGATCGCCGCGAGGGCAGCGGCGGCGTCGGCGGCGCTGGCGAACCGGCTGAACGGATCGGGCGCCATCATCCGCTGCACCCACACGGCCAGCGCGAGGTGGTCGACCGGCAGCCGCGGCGGCGGCGACTGCTTGATGTTCCGGAGGACAGCGAGGGAGCCGCTGTACGCGGGCTGACCGCAGAACCACAGGAAGGCCACACACCCCAACGCATACAGGTCGGTCCACGGCCCCACCTCACGCCAGCGACCGAGGATCTGTTCTGGTGCCATATAGACCGGGCTGCCGCGGACGGTGCTGTCGATGCCCCCGGTCCCGCGGAGGCGGGCGATCCCGAAGTCCGCCAGCGTCACCTGCCCCGCGGTGTCGACCAGCAGGTTGCTGGGCTTGACGTCGAGGTGGTCGATGCCCCGCGCATGGGCGTGGGCGAGTCCGGAGAGGGCGTCGAGGAGCGCCGCCTTCGCGCGCGCCGGGTCGAGCAGCCCCGCCGGCATCGTGTCCGCAGCGATGGGCATGACCAGATACGGCTGGTCGGCGACGAGCACCCCGTCAGAGCGGGCGGCGTCGGCGTCGGAGACGAACCCCCGATCGTAGACGCTGAGGACGTTGGGATGATCAAGACGCGCGATGAGGCGGATCTCATCGCGGAATCGGGCCTGGCGGTCGGCGCTGCTCTGTTCTTTGAGGACCTTGATGGCGACCGGGAGGGCGCTGGGCTGGTGAACCGCAGCCCAGACGACCCCCATGCCACCGGTTCCAAGGTGGTGTTCGAGCCTGAAGTCATCCAGTCGAAGAGGAGGGTGCGCCATGCTGTCTCCTTCGTAACCGGGTCGTAGTCTGACACGAGATGGGATAGGTCGACAGAGATGCAGGTGGTCCTGGTCAACCCGCGCGCGCAACGCGCGCACCGCCGCCTCCCGTTGTCGGTGCTGTTCGTCGCCCGCAGCCTGCCGGACTGGGTGGACTGGACGATCATTGACGCCAACGTGATGCCCGCCGCCCGGCTCCAGGCCGAGGCGCACATCGCCCGCGACCCGGCGCAGACGGTGTTGATGGTCACCGTCATGCCCGGCCCGCAGCTGCGGTGGGCGACCGGCTGGTGCCGCAATCTCAAGCGGCGGTGGCCGGCGCTCACCATCGTCTGGGGCGGCTACTTCCCGTCGGTCTACCCCGACGCGGTCGCCCGGGACGCCGGCGTGGACATCGTCGTTCTCAACCAGGGCGAAGAGACCGCGGCGGAGCTGGTCGACGCCCTCCGCAACGGCACCGACCCGCTCGATGTCCCCGGGGTGGCGGTGTGGCGAGACGGCGCCCTGCGCCGGGCGCCCGGCCGGCCGTGGAAGATGTCCAGCCGATACCCTGACCCCCCCTATGAGCGCCTGCCGATGGACGTCTACGCGGCGAAGACCTTCCTCGGAGACCGGACCTATAACCACCACTCCTCGGTGGGCTGTCCCTACGTCTGCAACTTCTGCGCGGTGACCAGCGTGGCCAACGGCCGGTGGATCGCCGACCGGCCCGACGACGTGATCCGCACCGTCACCCGCCTCCACAGCGAATATGGCGCGGACGCCATCGAGTTCCACGACAACAACTTCTTCGCCGCTGAGAAGCGGTGCGCCGAGATCGCCGGTGGCATCGCCCGGCTCGGGATCCGATGGTGGGGCGAGGGCCGCATCGACACCATGCTCGGCTGGTCCCACCGCACCTGGTCGGCGATGGCCCGCTCCGGGCTGAAGATGGTCTTCTATGGCGCCGAAAGCGGCGACCCGGACGCCCTCGCACAGATGGACAAAGGCGGCCTGGAGGTCCGGCAGACCCTGGAGCTCAACCGCCGGGCGAAGCACTATGGGGTCATCCCCGAGTTCTCGTTCGTGCTCGGGAACCCCGGCGACCCCGACAAAGACATCGACGCCACCCTGAAGCTCACACGGCGGCTGAAGGCGGACAACGCGGACTGTGAGATCATCCTCTATGTGTACACCCCGGTGCCGCTGCCGGGGATGTTCGACGAAGCGCAGGCCCAGGGGTTTGTGTTTCCAGAGACGCTCGACGCATGGCTCAGCCCGCAGTGGGATCGCTATGAGTCTCGACGGGAGCCGGTCACCCCGTGGCTGACACAAGCGATGGTGCGCCGAATCTACGACTTCGAGAGCGTCCTTCACGCCCGCTGGCCGTCGGTCTCTGATCGGAACCTGACCCGATGGCAGCGCCGGGTGCTACGCTGGATGAGCGCACCGCGGATCCACGCAGGCGTCTACCACCGGCCCGTCGAGCTAAAGCTTCTCCAGCGGATATGGGGATATCGACGTCCAGAAGAGATGGGGTTCTGAGTTGACGCGGACCTTGGCCCGACGCATCGAAGACGCAGCGCTGAGCGGACCGGTCGCCCGAGCGTTCTCTGCAGCCCTGCGGACCCTCGCCGCCGCGGACGGAGAGATGGGCGACGTCAAGCGTGAACTGATCGAGCGGCTCGTCGATCGGTTCTGGTCTCCAACAGACACCGCCGCCCCGTTCGAGGCCCTCTGGCCCCACGCTGAGCTGTTTTTGACCACCTGCATCACCGTCGCCGTCGCCGATGGCGAATACTCGGTCGAAGAAGCCCGCGCGATCAGCCTGCTCGCCCACCGGCTGGGCTACTCGGTGCGTGGGCTGTCCGGGCTGGAGAGCCGCGTCTTCGCCGACCTCAAGTCCCGCGCCCAGGAAGAAGCCCCCACGGTGATCCGGAACGTCCCCCTCCGCCCCACCCCGCGCATCGAACGCGACCCATCGTGGCTTCAGGACTCCGACAGCGAAATCATCATCCCGTTTATGCCGGAATAAGCTGATTTCAGACCCGCAGCGCCTAAAATAGGTGCCATAGAATACGTTGAGG
>JBCBLB010000911.1:0-3041 GCA_038520555.1 Myxococcota bacterium
CCACCGCGATCTCAAGCCCGCCAACGTGATGCTGACCCCCACCGGTGAGGTCAAGATCCTCGACTTTGGGCTCGCCCGGGTCGACAACGCCGAGTTTGCCCGCGACAACCCCGATCGGATCCGGGGGACCCCGATTTATATGGCCCCTGAGCAGGCCCGCGGAGAGATCGTCGACCATCGCTCGGACCTGTTCGCCCTGGGGCTCATCTTGTATGAGCTGCTGATGAACGAGGCGGCCTATCGGGTGCCGGAGAACGTCCGTGATCCGGTCCGGGCGATCTTCCGGGCGATCGAGAGCGGCAACCTCTCTGAGCAGTGCCGTCAGCTGGAGAGCCGGCTTCCGGCGCTCGGCCCGGTGCTCACCCGGGCGCTCCAGCCGCGGCCCGATGATCGGTACCGGCACGGTCAGGACTTCCTTGTCGACTTGCGGCGGCAGCTGTACCGGGATCGGGGATCGTACCTGCAAGAGTTCTGTGACTTCTTCTTTGGAACGATCTATGACATCGGCGAGCCGCCGTCGTTAGAGTCGTTCGCCAGTGCGCCGCGCCGCCGAACCAGCGGGGGACGGAAGTCGATCGAAGAGCGACTGCGGGAGTCGATGGCACGGGACAACCGGGCCAGCGCTGTGACTGCTGCGCCTGCCTCGCGGCCTCGGCCGCCCAGCCCCAACAGGAGAGCGCCGATGCCTTCGCGCGATGACGATCAGGGCGGCCGACGCCCCAAACCGCCTGTCGGCGGTGGGGCCTCCCGGGCACAGCCCTTCGCGCCGCCGTCCACGCCAGAGCGCCGGACCAAGAGCATCGGCGAGCGGAGCCCTGATGAGACCGGGATGCTCCAGATGGTCCCCCTGAACACAGACATGGACAGCGGCCAGGCCGCGGAAGATCCCTCTGCGACAGCGTTCTTCGCCATCCCAGCGCCCAAGGCCAGCCGGCCCTCGCCCAGCCCCTCACCTGCACCGCCGCCTTCGGCGCCCAACGCTGGTGGCGGCGGTGGTCTGATTCGCGCCGGTGCTCCCTCGCCGCTGGGGGGCGGCGGCGCGCCGCCGCCCCCCAGCATGCCGCCCACCGCCCGGCCCAGCTACGGCCAGGGCATCAGCGCCGGGAACGCCGGCGGGGGCATCGCCCAGGGGCCGACGGTGCGTCAGGGCGGTGGCGGCACGCCGTTCCAGGTGCAGGGGCCTCAGCCCGACACAACCTCCAACCACAGCCTGGGACGGACCCGGTCCTATCAGGTCTTCGCCATCCTGTTCGTCGTCTTCGCCCTGGTGTGTGGGGCCAGCGTGATCGCGGTGGCCATCATCATCACCAACACCGGTGACGACGATCCGGTCCTGGAGCCGCGCGAGACCGTTGCAGAAGTGCCGCCCAGCAAGCCCAGCGAGCCGCGGGTGGCGAAGGACACCGCGCCGCCCGAGCCGCCGCCCAAGCCGGAGGTTCGCAACCCGGTTCGCAACCCGGTCCGCAACCCGGTTCGCAACCCGGCGCCCACCACGCCCCAGGTCAGCTCTGGCAAGGTGAGCGTCAGGCTTACGGATCCGGGCAAGATGGTCACCAGTGTTGAGGCCGTCTGCCCCAGCGGCGCTCGTGCCCGAGCCCCGATCGGGGGCGGCAGCGCGACGGTCAATGTCTCGGGTGGTAACTGCACCCTGTTCTTCAAAGGACCGGCGTTCAGTGGTAAATATGGCCCCGTCAACGGGGGGCGCTCGCTCAGCTGTCGAATCAGCGGGTCGGTCGTCTCCTGTAATTAAGTCGCAGCAAGCGACTGAACCGGAGCGATCTCATGCTGAATCTGATGCTGTTGTTGTTGTCCTGGCTTCTATGCGGGACGGCGTCTGCGTCCACCCCCAACACCCCCACCGTCGGTGATGGTGTCTTTCAGGCCGATCAGGACGCGGAAATTGACGCCGCCGCCGCAGAGGCTGAGCGAAAACGCCGCGAGAAGCTTTCCCGGGTCATCGTCCTGAAGTGGCCGAACACTTCGACCGACTTCAAGAACGAGACCGTCCAGCGGAACGTCCGCAGCCGCATCGCTCGCCCCGATGCCATGTTCTTCCCTGAGGTCGATCTGTACCAGAACGGCCGCAAGGTCAAAGACCGCACCGTCATCCCCGCCAACCAGCCCGCCCAGGTCTCGGAGACGGCCATCCCGCAGGTCCTCCGCGCCGTCGATGAGGTCTCCAGCATCTCCTGGAACGCGCTGCGGCCTGACCAGTGGGGCCTCAAGGCCCAGGAGCTGCGTGAACTGACCGAGCTCATCTGGTTCGTCGACCGCGTCGAGCTGCGCGAGCCCCTGTTTTTGCTGTACGCCCAGATCGGCCGCGCCGCCTACAACTACAACTCCCCGGCGCCGCCCTTCTTCGACAGCATCGGCGGCTTCAACGTAAACTACTACTGGTATCTGGCCGCCACGCTCGCCTACCAGGAGCCCGCCCTGATGAGCAAGATCACCGATCAGGAGCTGCAGGGCAACATCACCTACTACCTCCAGCAGCTCCAGAACGGCTCCTTCCCCACCATCAAGGTCGACTTCGAGCAGGAGAACAACTTCGAAGAGGACTTCGCCGACACCTATGAGATCCTGATGAACGGCCTGCCCATCGAGCTGGATGACAACCACCAGGTCGACGTCTTCCTGGGGCGGACCGACATCTACCTCAAGCGGCAGGACTCCGGGCATGGCCTCAGCGAGCGCCTCGAAGTCACCAAGCTCGACGACAAGATCTACTTCGTCCGGGACGTCGCCCGGAAGCGGATGGGCGTCGACTTCATCGAGCAGCTGTTCCTCTACAAGAACGAGTGCACGCCCGACGTCGACGGTGACATCCTTAATTATCTGGCCATCTACGCCAAGATGCACCAGAAAGCCGAGATCTACATCGCCGTCCCGGAGAACGGCAACCCCAACCGCGTCTACATCTGGCGCTATGACCGCAACAGCGCCACCCTGTCGCTGGTCGGCGGCGGCGGCGATGACTTCCCGGTCCGCTTCGCCTTTCTGTTCTCTGCGGGTGTGCTCTACAACGGCGCCACGGTCACCTA
>JBCBLB010000868.1:0-3458 GCA_038520555.1 Myxococcota bacterium
GCATCCGACGGCTACGTCGCCGTCGCAGGTGACTGTAACGACGGTGACAGCGCCATCAACCCCGACGCAGACGAGATCTGCGACGACGCCGACACCGACGAAGACTGCGACGGCGTCGCTGATGATGCCGATGATGACACTACCGAAGAATCCAAGACGACGTTCTACCTGGACTCGGACATGGACACCTTCGGCGACGATGAAACGTCTGAGACCGTCTGTGATGCATCCGACGGCTACGTCGCCGTCGCAGGTGACTGTAACGACGGTGACAGCGCCATCAACCCCGACGCAGACGAGATCTGCGACGACGCCGACACCGACGAAGACTGCGACGGCAACGCCGATGATGCCGATGATGACACCACCGACGAATCCAAGACCACGTACTATGCAGATTCCGACATGGACACCTTCGGTGACCCGGACACCTCGGAGTTGTTCTGTGACCCGGCCACCGGCTTCGTCACCGACAACAACGACTGCGATGACGCCCGTGACGACATCAACCCCGAGGGCACCGAAGTCTGTGACGCCGACAACGCCGACGAAGACTGTGACGGCGACGCTGACGACGCTGACGACAGCGTCGACGCTGAGACCTACATCACCTACTACATCGACGATGATGGTGACGGCTTCGGCGTTGATGACTCACTGACCAACCTCGCACAGTGCGACGAGCCCTCTGGCTACGCGGACGCCGCCGGGGACTGCAACGACGACGCCACCGACACCGACGCTGCGGACACCTACCCCGGCGCGGACGAGACCTTCGGCACCGCCACGGATGAGGTCGACTTCGACTGCGACGGCTCGGTCGGCTGGGACCTCGACGACGTCGTCGCCGCCATGTCTGCATCCACCGATCCGCTTGAGGATCCCTTCATCATCACCGAATTCATGCCCAACCCCGGCATCTTCGCCGATGAAGACGCCGAGTGGTTTGAGGTCTACAACAACACCGGCGAACAGGTGGATCTAACCGGCCTGGAGATCTCGGATGATGATTCGGACTCGGACACCATCGCTTCTTCCGCAGCGGTGATCGCTTCGGCAGACAGCTACCTCGTCTTCGCCAGGTCCGACGACACCTCCGCCAACGGCTTACCTCAGATCGACTACACCTTCAGCGGTATCTCTCTGGGCAATGGCACCGATGAGATCGTCCTGTCCTACACCGACAGCGACAGCACCACGACCGAGTTCGACGATGTCGCCTATACCAGTTCCTGGCCATGGGATGTAGACATCGCCGCCTCGCTGAACGCCTTGACCGACGACAACAGCCTGGACACGTCCTGGTGTGAGGCGGTCGACAGCTACTTCACGGACACCTCTGGGGATTCCATCTTCGGTACGCCCGGCGCAGCGAACCCAAGCTGCACCACGGATTCCGACCCCGTCGAATAATGCGGCGCCCCGTCATCCGTCATTGAGCGGATGACCAACGGCCGCTCATCCTTCACCGGATGGGCGGCCTTCTTCGTTGTTGTGTCATCAAGACGCCGTTGATCAGCGGTGGCGGTGTTGGCGGTGGGCGACCCGGCGCAGGTTCCGCAGCGGGCCGTCAAACCCCAGACGCGCAAACAGATAGTCCGCCGTCCGTCCCCGCGGCCCCTTCCAGTTGGTCACCCGCGGGATCTCATCGACTGGCAGGCCCAGATCCACGTCATCCCGCAGGCGAATCATCCGACGGGCCAGCAGCGCGCCTTCCCGCCCCGCTGCCAGCTTTTCTGCCAGGGTGCGCGCCCCCCGGACCGGCACGGACTTGACCTGCTCCAGGTTCTCATAGATGGCATCCATTGAACCAAAGTGGTTGAGCAACCCCGCCGCGGTCACCGGCCCCACCCCCCGGACCCCGCGGATGTTGTCCGCGCTGTCCCCCACCAACGACAAGTAGTCCACCACCTGTGCCGGAGAGACGCCGAACTGATCGCGGACCCCCACGGCTGTGATCCATCGACGGGCCCGGGGCGCGAACTGGACGACCGCGGGATCATCGTCCGTGATCAGCTGAAACAGGTCCTTGTCGGCGCTCCACATCTGACAACGGAAGCCCATCCGGCGTCCGTGACGCACCAACGTCGCCATCAAATCATCTGCTTCAAATCCGCGAACGGTGAAGCAGGCCAGCCCCATCTGCACCGCAACCGACCGCACCAGGTTGAACTGTGGATACAGATCTTTCGGTGGCGCGTCCCGATGCCCCTTATAGGTGGTGTCCATCTCATGGCGGAAGGTGCGATGGCCCGCGTCAAAGACCACCGCGACCCGATCGGGTCGCTCACGGGTCAGGATGCGCTGAATCCGCCGGGCCACCAACGCGACCCCGCCGACTTCAATCCCATCCGGCGACTGCAGCCGATGCCCAGAGAAGTACGCCCGAAACAGCATGGCGGTGCCGTCCAGGATCAAAAATTCAGGGGTTCGGCGCATGCACTCCGTCCGCACGCTCTGGATACACGTTCAGTATACCCGATCTCTGTTCACCCTCAACCCAACAATCCACGGATCTCCTGCGCCCCTAATCCACTTCACGCAAGAGCTGCTCGAGTCGGGCGCGCTCTTCCTCTGCACGCACCGTGGTCGTCCCGTCCAATGAATTCAAGTCCACCGCCGACACCCCCAGCGGCGTCGCGAACGCCCGATCGTGGAACCGCTGGGCGACAAACTGCGCATACGCCATCGTTCCCATCGGCGCGTCATCGCCTTCTGGCTCTGGTCGCGGCGCATCTGCGCACGACAGCGCATCGCCCAACGGCGACCGCAGACACACCCGCAATGCCCCCGCAGCGCCCTCGACCAGGACCTCAAACCCACCGGAATCTCTCGACAGTCTCGGGGAGCGTCCCAGCATCCGCGCGACCCGCTTCGCTTCGCTCCCCGACGCCGTCACGATCACCCGCGCCGGCAACGCCATCGACATCCGACGAATGGTGCCCGGGTCCAGCTGCATGACCCGTTGCATCGCCTCCAACGCGTTTCGATCCCGCCCCTGCTGCTGATACGCCTTCGCCAGGACGGCATACAACCGGGCCTGAAGCAGCACCTCTGCAGAGGGCACGGCGGCGAGGGCCCCTTCGGCCAACGCGATCGCCTCTGCGGGCCGCCAGCGGCGAAGCGCGATCTCCGCCTCGATCGCATCATAGTACGGCTCCATGCCCGGGAAGTCCTCTGCCCGGCGCGCTCGCTCAACCGCCGCTGCGGACGCGCCCGTACCCAACACATCGATGAGATCGCCCATCAGCCAGGACGGCGCGTCGTTCAGCCCATCATCCAGGTACATCCGGAACGTGCCTTCCAGCCGCTCCGAATCGGTGAGGGCGCTCAAGATCGCGGCTTCGTCGACCCAGTCGCCGAAGCCGCGATCTTGAGCGCCCTCACCGATTCGGAGCGGCTGGAAGGCACGTTCCGGATGTACCTGGATGATGGGCTGAACGACGCGCCGTCCTGGC
>JBCBLB010000308.1:0-10921 GCA_038520555.1 Myxococcota bacterium
GTCCATCGAGAGAGAGAGCAGGAAATGATCCAATAAGTATATTTGTAATATGTTTTTCATAAATTCAAGAGATCTCAGCCTCAGAAAATTGTAATCGAATTTATCCAGCTTAAAAGCGTATTTTACTGCAAAGATGGAATATGATGTCGCTGAAATACAGTTCATTACAGGAGATTACGGAATTGGGCTACCCAACGCCGATCCGATCCTCTCTTTCAGTCCGATTGATTGGTGGTCATATGTCTTCTATTTCAAGAATTAACCAATATAAAAGTTATAATTTTGATGAATTCTGCATGGAATTTGATCTCTTTCAGTGGGTGTGGAGTTTCAAAATGAGATGAATCCGATCCGGTTTCGGAGATAGTTATAAGAAATACATTCCAGATCCTGGAAACTTTCATGAAATGGCCTCAAAAGGGCGATCAACTTTAGTTCAAATTCTATCCCAAACCTGGATTTGATGGTGTTCATCAATGAGGCCAACCCATGAAATCCCCGAAGATGCTCTTGAGCGTGAGCGTGTTTTTGGCGACTGCATCGCACGCATGGGCAGAGGGTCGCACCGAGTTTCGCTGGGTTGAGGGGAAACATCTTGAGGTTCCCGTCTTTCTGGAGGGCAAGCCTGTTGAGGACACCCGTTCACAGCCGGTGGTGCCGCTCTCACAGCTTCGCCTGACGCCGTCTCCGGAGGCGGTGTTCGGCGGGGATCTGGTCGAAGTTCGGCTCTATGCAGAGGACATGGAAGGCAACGGTCGGGCGGGCCTCTCATTGGATGTCACGACGACCTCGGGCACTCTGGAGTCCCTGACCGACGCGGGACGGGGCTTGTATCAGGCCCGGGTTCGCATTGATGAGACTGCGACGGGTTCGATCTGGATCGTCGCTGCAGCGCCCAATGATGACGTGGTGGGTCAATGTCAGGTCCAGATCCGTTCCCCGGAAGAGTGGACCTCCGTGTTCCCTCGAAAGCCGATCGCTCCGACGTGGTTATCGATTTACGGCGGCTCACGACTTGGCCTGTATGGCTACTCCCAGGAGCCGGCCCAGGGCTCCAGCGTCTTGTATGCCCGCTCCATCTCCTTCGGCTTGAACGGACAGGTCGGGGCGTTCACGCCGGGGATACACGCCCGGGCTCGGTTCTTCTTTCCTTCCCGCGATGCGTTTGGCGTCGACGCTGAGTACAGCACGACGACGTATCAGCTCACCTTCGTCGAGCTGGACGACCCTGTGGTGGACTGGATCCACGACTTCAGCATCGGCGCCGTGGCACGGCATACGTTCCGCAGCCGCCCGGCCGCCGTCTCTGTGGGCCTCCAGCTGGGCATCGGGCTGGATGACTTTCTGGTGTACCGCCAGATCGTCGATGGCGAGTCTCTTCGGCTCGGCTACGAGAGCTTGAACACGTTCTCGTTCCAACCTGGGATCGAGGTGAAGGCCGATCTATGGTTCGGCCTGTTTGTCCTCGCGGAGCTGGACGTCGGCTTCGCGCAGGGGACGACGTTCTACCGCACAGACATCGCGACCACGATCGGGTACACGCCGCCGAAGCGCCGGGCCCTCTTTTTGTACCTGCGGGGCAACCAGATCTCGCGTCAGGCGCTGTTATACGACGACAACGGCCTTGAATCCGGCCTGGTCACTGACTCTTCGCGGATGGTCGACCTTGGCCTGGGCGTCCAATTCAACTGACGGTCAGGCGTCCCCGATCGGTGCTCTGGTGAGGTTGCGGATAATCAGTCGATCCGCGGGATCCGGTGTGAGGTCGATGAGCATCTTTGGGATCTGATGGAGCAGGCTCTCAACGTGGGCGCGGGCGATGATAGCGGTCCGTTCGGGCCCGGGCACGCGTGGCCCGTTGGGGTCGAGGTCGTAAGAGGTTCGCGCCGCGAGGGCGCCCATCTCATCGGCGAACGCCTCTGCCACGGCGGCCACGAGGGTAAAAAAAGACACCGCACCGCCGGGCCGGCGGGCCTGGAGGGCCTCACGGGCCGTTGTCCGGGCGAGGTACCCGTCGAAGTACCCGATCAGCATTGAGGGGTGGTTGATCAGGTTCTCCACCGAGAGACGCAGCGTTCGCACCGCGGGGGGTGGATCGCGGCGGCGGCCCGCCTGGAACAGCTGATCTTCCAGGGCGAGCATCGTCTGGGCGAACCGGGCGAGCTGCCGCCCGGTCTGGGCAGCGGCCAGCAGGTCCGACTGGAAGCGATCAGGGGTCACGATGCAGGTCTTTGTACAGCTCCACCCAGCTCTGCCCGGTGTCGATGGACAACAGCCGGGCGATCTCTGCGAGGGCGGCGCGCTCCTCCCGAGAGACCGGATCGGCCAGTCCGAACAGGTCCCCCGCCGCAGCGGCGACGTCATGGCACAGGTCGATGAGCTCTCGCAGGGTCATGGCGTCCACGTCTCCGCCGACGGCGCCGCGCCGCCGGGCCAGCTCGACGAGGAGCCGCATCCCCGCGGCCCGCTCTGGTTCGGACGGCGGCTGGGCGAGCCATCGATCCAGCACCTCTCGGGCCAGATCGCCAGCGATGATGCCTTGCCGGGCAGCCGCCGCTTCGATCTGTGCGGCTTCTTCCTTCTGGATTTTGCCATCTGCCCAGGCGACATGGACCAGCGGCAGCAGGGCGAGCACCCGATACGATCCTTCGTCCAGGCCGATTCGGCGCAGTTCATCCACCAACGAGTCTTCCATGGCGTTCCTCGGCGTTCCTCAACGGGTGGGATCAGGGCTCGGCGCCGACGGCCCGAGCAACCAGTACAGCTCCAGCGCTTGAACGGTACTGAGCGGATTGGCGGGTGTCAACGGGATGCCGACCCGGAGATGAAACCGCTCCCAGGACCACTGATACGACAACGAGACCGCGCTCGGAAGGGTGTCCAGCGGCAATCGAAAATCGGCGCCGATGCTGGTGTTGGCTTCGCTGCCCTCATCACTGACCGTGGACACACCGCCGGAGATCAGGCCGGAGGCGGAGACATAGCTGTTCGCCTCGAAGATGATGGAGTCGCGCCGGTTGCGGCGGTATTCGACGGCGAAGTGGGTCTGCTGGAGCGTGAGGCGGGCCTGGGCGTTGGCGAAGACGGTATCGGCGAGGAGATCCTCAAGCTCTTGCGTGAGCGCATCTGAGGCGGTGATCTGCTCATAAATCTCGATGATCTGGCCGGCGCTCAGTTCACCCACAGCGTTCATGCTGAGCGAGGTGACGCCGAGATGCGCGCTCCACTTCGGAGTGATGATCAGGCTGCTCCGGATCGTGGTGGGAATGACGTTCATCTCGAACGCGGTGTCTTCCCCGAAGACCAGCATGAGCCACTGATCGTAGACGCCGCCGGCGCTGAGCTGCAGGCTGACATCGAAGCGGCGGGTCTGGATGGCAGTGACCTTGGCATAAAAATTGGGACCGAGCACCCACTGGACGGTGTTGGTCCCGAGCGAGAAGTTGTCGAGGACCCCATAGTCGAGCCGTCCGACGCCCAGCCGAAATTGCCCCTTGTTGACGGTGTAGGCGGTGAAATCCTGCTGATGTCGCGGCTCAGGCGGCTGCAACTTCCGCGGAAGTTGTTGGGCAGCGGCGGCGGACAACCAACAGGCGACGAACCAGTGCATCGGGTCTCACTCCAGGAACGGTCTCAGGGGATGGACCCCCGAGCCGATCATCAGTGAAACATACTGGCGCCCGCTCAGCGCACGCTCCGGCTCATTCCCACGGTGATGCCGAAGCTCATCCATTCTTCCGATCCGCCGTCGGCGGTGACCCAGATGGGCACGCGGATCGGCCCCACCGTCGGAGAGACGCCCGCAGCGGCCATCCATCGTCCGCCGATGTCGGGGCTCCAGCGCGCCCCGACGCCGCCGGACAGCCAGGGCGCGAGGCTGATCCCACCGAGGGCGCCGACCCTTGGCGTCAGCGCGCCCCGGTCCAGTCCGATAATGGACAGCTCCTGGGCCAGAAACGGCCGAATCGCAGCAGCGCCGAGGCGCTGTCGGGAGACCACGCTGAAGTCCAGGTCCTGCGTCATGACGGTCTCACCGAGGGCTTCCCTCTGCGCCTGAACCTGGGCGGTATACAGCCGGCGGGCATAGCCGATCTGGGCGCCGATGGTCAGCCCATCCCAGCCATCACGCCCGGCGGGGGTCGTGGTGGTGTCCAGCCCACGGTTGGCGCCGACGTCGACGGAGGCCATCTGCGCGAGCCGACGACGGTAGTTCGCTTCGGCTTCGGCCCGGCGGCTCGCGTCACCGCTCAGGAAGATGGCCTCACGGCCGACCGTCCGGGCCTGGTACTGCGGCACCTGCAGCCCGCCGGAGTGCTCTTCGGTCTGGGCGCTGACCCAGTGGTGCAGCTCCATCACCTCGATCAAACCGTCGCTGTTCTGGTCGGCTTCCCCCTTCAGGGCACGAAGCAGGAAGTGGGTGTAGACGCCGTTCTCGAAGGCATCATCTTCCTGCGCGGGCTGGTTGAAGGCCGAGGCATACATGAAGAATTCCGAGGCGCTGACGTCCCGGGGCGCCGGGCTGGGCGCCCCACCGCGGAGCCCGATCAGGCGGGCGCGCGTCTCGTCCGAGACCATCGAGCGGGCGTCTTTGGTCATCGAGTGACAGGCATCGATCATCACGACCCGCTGCCGGGCAGGCAGGGCCGCGACGGCGTCCTCCAGCCGGTCCAACGAGATGCTGGTGGCGGAAGGGTCCGCCTTCTGGCCGTCGCTGGGGATGAGGTAGAGCTGGGTGCCGTCGCGGGTCAGGTCGAGGGTGCCGTGCCCGGCGAAGTAGAACACGAAGGTGTCTTCCGGGCCGATATCTTCGGTGACATCACCGAAGACGTCCCAGAATTCGTCGCGAGAGACGAGGCCATCGCTCAGCTCGACGGTCTCGTCGAAGTCGCCCCATCGCGGATCGGCGAGCACCCGGGCGATGTCCTGGGCGTCTTTGCTGGCGTAGCGAAGGTCTTCGATGTCGGGATCAGAGGGATACCGATCGACGCCCACGACAAGCGCGATCCGGCGGGCATACGCCCGATCGAGCCCGGCAGGCGCCGGGGCAGACTCTGCACCCCGAGGACCCGCGATGGCCGTCGCACCCATCAGCGCCGCGCTCATCCACATCGCAGCGGTCAGCATCCGCACCTCTCCTGGTTATTGTGCCATGATATCGGCAGATCCTCGACAACCTGAGATCGCATCAGCGCACATCGATCACCTGCTGGTCACAACGGCCCGGCGCGCAGCGCCCTGCATCGTCGATAGACGCGGTGAACCGATACTGACCCCGTCGATCAAAACGCCAGACCAGGAGGTCGTCGCCCAGCGGAACATCCCGGAAGGACGCACCATCCATCTGGAAGGTCGAGAGCGTCTGCCGGCCCTCTGGGCCGTCGACCAGGACCGTCACCGGACGCTCACCGCTGGCGCTGACCCGGAAGAAGATGCGATCCCCAAGGCGAGCGGGCTGGCCGGGCTCCAGGCGCTGGATGACGCCGCTGCGATCGACGACGATGCGCAGATCGACGGCGCCGAGTTGTTCTGGGGCGGTGGCCGAACCGCCCAGGTCGCGGAGACGCACAGAGGAGGAGTCGGCGCCAGGGAGGATAAACAGCAACGCTGCCGCTGCAACGGCGACGACAGAGAGCGCAGGCCACACCCACGCGCGCATGGACCGTTCTTTCCGGCGAGCGCGGCGCGCACGGTTCAGATCCTGGACCAGGGCGTTGACCTGCGCGTCGGTCGGCGCAAACTCACGGGTGTAGGTGTCCAGTTCATCACGCATGATACGCCTCCGGTGTGGAGAGGTTGCGCCGCCTGGCGATCGAAGCGAAGCGGTCACGAGCGCGAGCGAGGCGACTCTTGGCTGTATTGGGAGCGATGCCCAGAAGCTCTGCTGCTTCATTTGACGAATACCCCTGGATGTCGCAGAGGACGATGATCTCGCGGTCCCGATCTTTCAGATCCTGAAGGACCTGCTGAACCTTGAGGGCGATCTGCCGGCTGGCGGTCTGCTGATCCGGGCCCATCCCGGCGTCTGCATGATTGGGCAGCGGCTCTCCAGCCCAACGCCGGAACCATGCCTTGCGGCGATGCTCCGAGATGACCCGCCGGGTGATGCTATACAAAAACGACCGAAACACCGCCGGACCATGAATCCGGTCAGCCTTCTGCCACAATCGGAAGAAGACATCCCGGGCGGCTTCATCGGCGTCGATGCGGCCTGCGCCGAGGTAGCTGCACCAGCCGAGGACGACCGGCGCCCACTGGTTGTGGAGCACCGTCCACGCCGCGTCTTCACCGCGTAACGCGGCGGCGAAGATCTCCGGGTCGGGGGCTTGTGGTCTCATCGCTGTCCGTTTGTTTCATGGCGCGATGTCTTCAGGCCCTCAAACGGATCGATTTTTTTTCAGCGAATCAGCTCCTGAAGATACACTGCCCCTGATTCGTTTGGTACGATGGGGTCATACGGCGAGCTGATCATCAGCGTCGTGTTCCCGCTACCCAACAGATCGCCGCCGATTTCGATGAGCTTCCCCATATGAGCGCGATCGACATAGCCGTCCGGGCCATCCCGGGTCAGGATGAGATCGGCGTCTTCTGCATCCAGGTTCCCCTCCACCGGACCATAGAAGAAGAACGCGCCGCCACCTTCTTCGGTGCCCAGGTACATCGCACCGACCGCAAGATCGAGCTGCGCGTCGCCGTCGACGTCGTTGAGATCCAAAGCGCTTCCAAAGCCAGCGTTGGCCTCTGCAGATTGGATCTCCGCGGAGGCGGCCGCATCGACCGCGCCCCCATCCCACGCGTCGAGGGTCATCGCGCCGGGGATGAGCCATACCGCGCCCGCGGCGGTGCTCGGCGTGTTCTGAGAGTGTGCGCCGATAAAGACGTCTGCATAGCCGTCTTTATCGACATCCGCGGCCACACTCCCGTACCCGAGCCGCGCCTCCGGGTGCGAGCCCACGAGGTTGGGCGGTCGATCCTCGACGAAGTCCTGATCGGCGGTGATCGGACCGGCGACCAGATAGACCCGCCCGGACCGTCCCCCATCGGCGCCCTCGATACTTGCGAGGTATGCGGTCGCCAGCAGATCGTTCATCCCGTCACCGTTCACGTCCGCGCTCACCGCATCGCGCTCGCCCAGGCCCCCGAGGCCCTCACCGACCATCTGGAGCCCCGAGATCGCACTCATCCCATCGGTCGCCCCCCCACCAGACAACAGGATGACACCGCCGCGCTCCTCGTTTTTCCAGGGAGGGCGGTACCGCTGCGCGCCCGCGGCGACTTCGGGCTTGCCGTCGCCGGTGACGTCGTCAATGACAGAGACCGTCCAGCCCACCCGCCCCCGCCACTGCGTGCCGCGGATGAACTGATCGGCATCCGCCAGTGACGCAGAGGTCAGCCGCCGCCCACCCCGCACGATCGCGACCGCGCCGAGCTTCCGATCCCCACCTTCGTTGGTGTCATACCAGGGCAGACCCACCACGACATCGTCGACGTCGTCGCCGTCCAGGTCGCCCAGCGCGACGCTGGCGCCCGCCATATCATCTGCCATCACCTCGCGAAATATGGCCACCTCATCGGAGATGCCATCAACCACGCCGCCCACACTGATCGGGCCGTACAGCAGATAGGCCGCGCCCGACAGCTCTCCCCCCAGCAGCAGATCCGCGCGGCCATCGCCGTCGACATCACCGGATGCGATGGCGTTGCCCAGATAGTCCCCTTCGGCCACGCCGTCGATCCGGATCCCCTCGACGATCCAGGACTCACAAGGGGTCAGCGCCAGGTCGCAGTCATTGTCGACACCATCACAGTGTTCCGCTGCACCCGGATAGATGAGGTCGGCGCGGTCGTCGCAGTCATCGGCGTTGGAGACATAGCCCGCGCGCAACCCGCAGGAGGACTCCGTTCGTGTGCTCGGGTCACCGAAGCCGTCCCCGTCGGCGTCCGCGTACAGGATCTTCGGATCGAGGGGTTCGACATCAACGCTCCCATCGCAGTCGTTGTCGATGTCGTCGCAGATCTCGTCCGCGCCAGGGTGGATCGCCGGATCCCGGTCATCACAGTCACCGGCGACAAAGGAGAACCCGGGATCCACCTCTGTGATGCGATCTTCGCAGCCATAACCGACGCGGTCGACGTCCCCGAAGCCGTCACGATCCGCGTCGACATACACCGCGACCTGCTCACATGAATTGTCGCAGCCGAAGAATGTGGGGAGGAGAACCAGAGGCCAGCGCATGACGCTCCCATCGTCTGGGAGGGAGTCATTCTTTATACCGGTTCAATGATTGTTTTTCAATCACGACGAGAAAAACAAAGGGGAATCAGGATGATCGCCCACAACCAACCTGCGCTCCGAGGGGGAGACATTGGATTGGTGGCGCACCCGGCTGGCGCTCGTGCACGCGCCGCATCCCCCGCGACGCGCACGGCGAAGACCTGCCCCTGTTCGGGCGGCTCCTCAACAGGGACCGCGGCCTCGCCCGAGCACGACGCCAGAGGCGCTTGAACATCCAAAAGCGTCGCCTCACGCACGGCGAAGATCTGATCGCCCCGCCCGACCGGTTGGAGGACCCTCGCGGTGCCCGCTTCGTCCACGCGGAAGCCCCCGAAGCCGACCCCGTCGCGGGCCATCACCATTCGCGCGTTGGGTTCAAGGCCGGTCAACATGACGCAGAGCTTTTGGATGGCGCCATCGTTTTGGATACGCCATTCCCGGCCAACGTCATCCCACGACCGCACCTTAAGATCAAAGAGCGCCGGTCGGGGCTCCTGTGGGCCAAGATCCACTGCTTGTTGAAGCACCACAGAGAGCCCCGCCGGCGAATCCGTGCCCGCTTCGAGGACACGTATGCGACGATCCGCGTACAGCCGCAGAGACTGGCCGACCGTCAGCACCTGCTCAGAGAGCGTTCGGGTCGGCTGGAATTCGAACGGCCCCAGGTCCGGGGCGCCGTAGATGGGTCGCCCGGCGGCGTCCACGTCACGGCTACCAGGCGCACCAGCATCGATGGCCGCGGACCCTTCGCTGAGGCGGTGGTCACGGTTCGGGTCCACCGTCATCTCCAGAGCGCGCATGTCCCCCACCTCCTGATCGAACCAGGCAGAGAGATCGCGCATGGACATCACCGTCAGATCCGTACGGGCGATCGCGTCGAGGAGCCATCCCATCTCTTCAGGAGAGAATGACTCCGCGCCATGGAGGGTCACCGCCCCCAGGCCGCCATACTCCATCGCCATCGCCGCCCAGGTCTGGACGAAGCCATCGATACGGGCGCGCTGCTCTGCTGGCGCAAGCGACGCATAGTCCGCGCCGCGGATGGCGACATTGGACAGGCTCATCGGACTCTGGAACCGGTCGATCGGCCGGGTCAGCAGGTGGTCCGCCCGCTGATAATTGTTGGCCCCGCGGGCGATATGGTAGCCCGCATCCGCGACCGCGTCGCGAACAACCGGATCATGCTCCTGGCCTGGGTAGGCGAACGAGACCACCTGATACAGATCGCCTATCTGGGACTCGATGATGTCACGAGAGTGGACAAGCTCCGAGCCGAACCGGCGCCCGCCCTCGCTGGGCAACCGGTTGTCATACGCGAGCCCGATCCCCTCCCCGTTCAGCGAGCGCACACCGTCTGCGAGCGCGGTGGCGTCGACATAGACGGACTGTGCGCTGGAATAGAGATCGCCGTACCAGCACCGGTGATTCGGCAGCGCCGAGATCTTCTCGCAGACCTCCTGCATGACATCGGTCTCCGGCGCGGTCAGATCCAGCTCGAGGACAGGCGCATCGTCAACGAACACATCCAACCGGGTGCCCGCATCAGAGATCAGAACGGTGCTGTTTCCATCCCCATCCCAGGCGACAACCAGCGGGATCGTCTCTGGGAGGCGGGCGTTGGTCGCGGCGTGTCCGCCGACGTCGTGGCCACGGGCGACGAGGTCTCGGAGCGACGCCCACTGCTCCTCGTCGAACCCCCATGAGGTCCGCATATTGAGGAAGTAGGTCATCTTCCAGCCGTATCCATCCATCAGCTCCGACAGGGCCAGGGCGTTGTCAAGGTTGGTCCGATCGTCCACCGACAGGACCAGGATGCCATCCCGGCCAGCCCACCCCGATAGACCGGGATAGACCTTTTGAAGCACGCCTTCACCAAGCAGGACGTCTCCAGCAAGCGCTGTGTCGTGGGGCCGGGTCGGAGAGGCGTTGATGATCGAATGGTTCACGGCTGCCTGGGCCTCACTCATCACCACCGCGTAGTGTGACATGCTCTCTCCGGGGGCATCCCCGAACAGCAGCCCACAGTTGATCACGATGCTCCCATCGATCTGGACATCGGCGCCATTGAAGCCCTTGATACAGCTCCGGTGGGCACCGGTGATGAGGCTATGGTTGAAGTGCAGCTGCCCACCCGACGCCCAGACCTCAAACGCCGGGGCAGACCCACCGACCACACCTTCGATGACGGTCCCATCGATCAGCACATCCGAGTCAACCAGCTCAACAGAGGCTCCGTCGACCCGGAACCCGCTGTTGCGCACCGTCAGCTCACTCCGCCGTGCAGAAACACCACCCCCAGAAAAGTCTCTAAAACTCAAAACATCGAATAAAACCTCACTATTTTCAATGGTAATTGCTGATGATTTACCATCACCACCGATAAAGGTGAGCCCAGAGAGATTGACCGTGCTGTTCTGAATCTTAATTGTATCAGAAATCTCGATCAGAACTCCATCCCCGTCATTGCTCTGGATGGTGAGATCGGCGGTGATCCTATCAGGCGCGGGGTAGGCCCCCCCCTTAAGGGTCAGGATGTCTCCATCCACAGCCTCACGTACTGCATCGATGAACTGGTCTGAATCGGAGATCAGGATCTCTGAAGAGCAGGCGATGGTGCTCGCGAGAGTCACAGAACAGACGATGCCGCAA
>JBCBLB010000038.1:0-25512 GCA_038520555.1 Myxococcota bacterium
GCGCCGTCGACGCCATCGCGCGGCAGGACGATTGGACCGAAGGCTGCGCCAGCCCACCGACCTGCATCAAGGTCACCGTCCGCTCTCCGGACTGGGCCGGGGTCGCGTGGCAACACCCCGCCAACAACTGGGGCGAGCAGCCCGGCGGCTTCGACCTGTCCAACGCCCGGTTTCTGGTCTTCAGGGTCCGCGCCGACCAGCCCATCCCCGGAATGAAGTTCGGCGCAGGCCTCATCGAGGGCGAGCCGCACTCCGACTCCCTCAAGCGCGAAAAAACGGTCGATCTCAGTGAAACGTGGCAAACGATCCGGATCAAGCTGCGCGGCGACCGCAGCCAGCTGATCACCGGGTTCTGGTGGGTGGCGCCAATGACCGCTCGCAAAGAGACCACCTTCTACATTGACGACATCCGATTCGAGTAGACACGTGCGGCTTCTGGTCACCGGCGGCGCCGGCTTCATCGGCAGCAATTTTGTCCTCCACGCGCTCGCGCGCGCAGAGGTCTCTGTCGTCACCCTCGACACGCTGACCTACGCCGGTCATAAGCCGTCCCTGGCGCCTGTCCTCGACGATCCGCGGCACACCTTCGTCCACGGCGACGTCCGCGATCGGGCGCTGCTCGATGGGCTCTTCAACACACACCGGCCAGACGCCGTCGTCCACTTCGCCGCCGAGTCGCACGTCGACCGCTCCATCGACGGCCCCGCCGTGTTCGCCGATACCAACGTGACCGGCACGGTGACGCTGTTGTCGGCGGCGGTCTCTCACTGGCGCACGCGAAGCGAGACGGACAAGGCGCGCTTTCGTTTCCTACAGATCTCCACCGACGAAGTCTATGGCGACCTCGGCGAAGACGGCGTGTTCACCGAACAGACGCCGCTCGCGCCCAGCTCGCCGTACGCCGCCTCCAAGGCTGCCGCCGATCACTTCGTCTCCGCCTTCCGACGAACCTATGGCTTGCCGACGATGATCTCTCGTTCGTCGAACAACTATGGGCCCCGCCAGTTTCCAGAGAAGCTCATCCCGTTGATGACGTTGCGCGCGCTCCGCGGACAGCCCCTGCCGGTCTATGGCGACGGCCAGAACGTCCGCGACTGGATCCATGTCGACGATCATTGTCGGGCGCTGCTGACGATCCTCAGTCACGGTCAGCCGGGCCTTCGCTACAACGTCGGCGCCCGATGTGAGCGAACGAACCTCGACATCGTCCGCCGCATCTGCGATGTCGTGGACACGCTCCGCCCCGAGCACGCGCCCTCTCATCGAAACATTGCCTTTGTCGCGGATCGTCCGGGCCACGACCGGCGGTATGCGATCGATCCAAGCCAACTGGAGGCGGCGCTGGGATGGGCGCCGCAGATCGACTTTGACCAGGGGCTGGCCGAAACCATCTCATGGTACGCCGACAATACGGACTGGGTCACCACGGTTCGGTTGGATGCCGCCCAGCGACGGCGCGGACTGGGACGGTCGGTGACTTGAGCTTGCCACCGGCAAAAGGCCGGCTACCTCCCTGGGGGACGTGAGGGAGGTCGAGGATTGATGTCAAGTCAGGGTGAGCGGCTGGATATTGTCGTCTATGGGGCGACCGGGTTCGCCGGCGAGCTGATCGCGCGGTACCTGGTCGAGCGCTACGCCGATTCGGACCTTCGCTGGGCGCTCGCGGGCCGCCGCCACGAGAAGCTGGAGGCGATGCGCGCGCGGTTGGGGGCTGAGATCCCGATCATCGTGGCGAACAGCACCGATCGGGAGAGCCTGGATGAGATGGCGGCCAAGACGAAGGTCGTGCTCACCACCGTCGGTCCCTATGCAAAATATGGCACCGAGCTGGTATCGGCCTGCATCGCGCAGGGCACCCACTACTGCGACCTGACCGGTGAGCTCCAGTTCGTCCGGCGGATGATCGACGCCCACCACGAGGCGGCGGCGAACGCTGGGGTGCGCATCGTCCACTGCTGCGGGTTCGACTCGATCCCCAGCGACCTGGGAACGTGGCTGCTCAACGACGAACTGATCAAGCTGGACGGCGCCCCGGCCGATGCGGCGCGGTACTTCATGCTGGGCGGCAATGGTGGCTTCAGCGGGGGCACGGTCGCGAGCCTGCTGAACATCATCGAAGAAGCCAGCGATCCCCTGGTTCGACGGGTGTTGGGCAACCCCTACTCGTTGAACCCCGACGGTGAGCGATCCGGGCCCGATGGCCAGACCCAGGCCACGGTGAAGAAGGATCCGGTGACCGGTTGGTGGAGCGGGCCGTTTCTGATGGCGCCGATCAATGAGCGGGTGGTGCGGCGAAGCAATGCCCTGCTCGACTTCCGCTATGGCCGCCAGTTTGAATATGGCGAGTCGGTTCGCACCGGCAGCGGCGTGCTCGGCGCCATCGCCGCGGGCGCGCTGACGGCGGGGATGGGCGCGATGTTCGGCGCGGTCGCGTTCGCGCCGACGCGGCGGCTGCTGACGAACACCATCCTGCCCGCCCCAGGGGAAGGCCCCTCCGAAAAGGTGATGGAAAACGGCTTCTTCAAGGTGGCCATCTCTGGCCGCCGCGACGGCAGAGAGGTCGGGCGGGTGATCGTGACCAGCCAGCGGGACCCCGGCTACGGCGCCACCGCCTGTATGATCGCCGAGTCCGCGCTCTGCCTGGCGCGCGATCCGTTGGACACTCCGGGCGGCATCCTGACCCCGGCAGCCGCGATGGGCGGCGCCCTGATCGAGCGGCTGGATCGTCAGGACGTCCAGTTCCACTTCGAGGCCCGGACAACCTGAGCCGGCGCATCAGGGGCGTCGCCCTCATTGACCGTGCCGTGTTCCGGTCGCTGCCGCTGGTCGAGGCGGTGTGGTGGGCGCCGAGAGGCATCACCCATCGCGATCAGAACCGGTCATAGATCTGAAGCGAAGGCTTGAGCTTCTGGGCTGCGTGGTAGCCCCGCACCTCGACCGGCAGGCGATAGCGGTGATTCTGCAGACGCCATCGGGCAGACGGGCCGAGCACGGTGAGGGCGAGCCGATGCCGCCAGCTGCCCTGGTCTTCTCCGACGCGGACGTTGGGGTATCCAAACCGCAGATACTGTCGGATGTCCTGGAGCCGCTGATGTCGCCGCCCTTTCAGCCAGGGCAGCACGGTCAGCCGCGGAAAGAACGCGATCCAGTCCTCAAGCGACTGCGGCGGATCGACGCCCAATTCCACGCTCCGCGGCCACAGCGGAGAGCCCGGGTAGGGCGTGAAGATGTTGGTGTGACAGTCGGCCCGATCGTAGCGCTGATAGATCTGACGGATGAGGTCGACGGTCAGCCGCAGATCCTCTTCATCCTCGTCCGGCAGCCCAAAGATGAAGCCGAAGCTGGCGCGGATGTCGGCCTGCTTGCACCGTTCGACGGCCTCCAGGGTCCGCGCGACCTGGGAGCGCTTCTCGATCGAGGAGAGGACCTTGTCCGAGCCGGACTCTGCGCCGAAGTGAACCCGAACGAGCCCCGATCGACGGAGCATCCGGGCCTGCGCGACCGTGAGCCGGGCGATGGAGTCGGCGCGGTCCTGGATGTACCACTCGATATCGAGTCCGGCGCGGAGGATGCCCTCCGCGATGGCGAGGGATCGGGGCCGATGCGAGAAGAAGATGTCGTCGATAATCCCGAGCAGCCGGATATCGTACCGCCGGACCAGCCAGGTGATCTCATCGAGGACCTGTTCGACGGGGAGCTCATCGAGCTTCCGGCCATAGACCGAGGCATTCGAGCAATATGCGCAGTTGTAGGGACAGCCGTGGCTTGTGGTGTACATGACCCATCGCAGCCCGGTGGCCTCCGCGTAGCGGTCATAATCGATGCCTTCATAACCGGGAACCCGTGAGGGCATCTGGGCAATCGGCGTATAGGGGCGGGGCGGGCCGTGGACGATCTCCCCATCGCGTTTGGTCAGGATCCCAGGGACGTCGTCGAGCGGCTGTTGGGCGGCGATGCGATCGACGATCTGCTTGAGGGCCAGCTCACCCTGCTTTAAGACGACGACGTCGACGAAGTCTGCGGCGAGGGTCTGCTCCGGGAGGATGGAGGGGTGCCAGCCACCGAGGATGATGGGCATCGTCGGATAGCGTGCGCGCACCGCCTGACAAAGGGTCACGGTGTCCTGAATCATGGGCCCGGTGATGAGCGAAACCCCCAGGCAAAGGGCGCCGTCGAGGGCGTCGAGGGTCTGTTCGAGGAAGTCCTTCTCCAGCGCAGAGTCGACGATCCGCACGTCATAGCCCGCTGCCCGAAGCGGACTGGAGACCGCGATCAGCGCGAGCGGCGGTGAGATCTCTTCCGACGCGTACGAGGGGAAGAACAGGACAACCCGACCACGATGTTGCATCACATGCTCCTTGGGCGCTTCCCATCATAGTGGCATGACACACCTCGATGCGCAGATCGATTCAGCTCCCCAAAGCCCCACGAAGCCAGCCGATGAGTCCGTTGCCGTTGGCGCGCCTGGGCGGGCGCAGGGTCGGGGTGGCCGGCCGGGGCGCCGGCGCCCCGGAGAGCATCGGGACGATCTTTCGCAGACATCCACCGCAGCCGGTGCCGCTCCCCGTCGCCTCCTGAATGTCCGTGATGGTGGTCGCGCCCTGGTCAATGCTCGCCTGGATGACCTGCCGTTCGACGTTCAGACAGCGGCAGATGATCGCATCCGGCGCCAGATCGGCGGTCGCCTTCGCCGCTTTCTTGAGGGAGCGTCGCTGCTGGCGGGTCAGCGGGGTGCCCTCCAGCGCCAGGATCTGCAAGCCGTTGATGTCCTCATAGTCCCCGTTGTCATCGAACCCGACGATGCGCCCGTCTCTGTCGAGGGAGATGTTCGTTGCGGCGATCTTGACGATCTCTGCGGTGGTCGCATCGGTCTGGACGAGGGTGTAGTGACCGCCCGGGGTCCGAAGCCCGACCAGCTCCCGACCATCGTTCAACGAGAAGATGGTCTGGATGCAGACCTCTCCACTCTTGACGACGGTGTTCTGGTGGACGATGCCCAGCCGTGGCAGCTCGCGGCTGCGGAGCAGGCTCTTCAAAAACGACTCCAGATCCGGATCGGCGGCCTGAAGAGACCGGACCTCATCGGCGGCGACAAAAATGGTCCGAAGATGATTGCGGGCAACCACCGAGGCGGTCCGGGAAACGCTCTGGAGGACACCGATCTCACCGAAGACCTGACCGGGGTACACCGTGGCGATATGAACCAACTCGCCGCCTTGCGTCATGGCGACCTCCGCCTGGCCTCCCATCACCAGGTGCATCCCATCAGAGGCGTCCCCTTCACGGAAGAGGACCGCGCCATCTTCCCAGATCTTCTGGACACCGCGGTCGAGGAGGGCCCGCAGCGGTCGCGCCTGCTTGCTCAGCCGGTTGCGGGTGCGCGCCTCCGAGGTCGCCTCCAACGCCGCGCGGTTTCGCGCCAGCAGCGACTGAAAGGTGTCCGTGTCGATCCGGAGCAGGGTGCTGTCGGTCGCCGCGACGATAGAGGCGCTTCGCGTGCCGCTGCCACCCGGCATCAGCGCCTGCTCGCCGACCAACGCGCCGGGCGCCTCGGTGTCAAGCAGCGTGCCATCCCCGTCCCGAATCTCCAGCATCCCCGACATGAGCAGATACGCCGCATCCGCAGCGTCCCCAACGGTGACCACCGTCGATCCCGCACCAAGGGTGACGGTCTCCAACTGGCGGACCATCGAGATAAGATCTGAAGGGGTCTGACCAGCCGCTATCTGACTGGATTTCAGCACGGCGAGCAGGGAAGATTCCATGGGATGGGCTCCTGAACCGGAATTCGTTTTACCTACGTTACCCGTAGGCCGATCTAGCGTGTCGAATCAGGTAGCCCGCTAACCTGGAGAGCCCGCAATGGATATGCTTCTCGAAGTCGCCATGAATGGCAGCATATTTGTCCTCAAGACCTGGATTCGGTACACCATCATCTGTGGGGGCGCCTTCGCGCTGTTCTGGCTGCTTCTCGCCAGGCCCCTTCAACACCGCCGGTGTCAGGACAAAGCCCCCGACCGATCAGTCCTGTGGTCGGAATTCAAGAATTCGCTCAGCGGCAGCATCTTCTTTCTGATCCCGATCATTTCCGCGATTCCTTTATATCATGCTGGACATCTGAAGGTGGATTTTAACGCTGCTCCGGGCGAACCGGTGTGGATGGTGGTCAGCTTCATCCTGTTCGTCATCGGTGCAGATGCCTGGTTTTACTGGGTTCACCGCGTCATGCACGACAGCCGGATCTATGCATGGACACATGAACTGCACCACGTCTCTGAGAATCCCTCTCCGCTCGCCTCATACAGCTTCAGCCTCCTGGAGGGAATCGGTCTGGGCCTGTACTTGCCGCTGGTGTTGCTGATCTTCCCCATGAATGTATGGGTGATCGCAGCCTTTGCCCTGTTCTTCGCACTACTGGAGGCGTACGTCCACCTCGGCTATGAGATCGCGCCCAGAGGCTTCGCCTCAAACCCGATCACGAAGTGGTTTGGTACCTCAGTATTCCATAATATGCACCATGAAAATGGCGCCTTTAACTTCGGGGTCTACTTCACATTCTGGGATCGTGTCATGGGCACCATTCACCCTGAGTATGAGACCCGCTTCAAGACCGTTACCCGCAAACCTTTGATTTCCATCTTCCAAAAATCCGTGTAGCCCCGATATCTCAACACACATCAGCAGCGCCCCCTGACTGAGTCAGGGGGCGCTTCATGATCCCGGTTCAGTCAACTGCAGCGCTCTCTTCATAGAGCGAATACAATCGGGTGACGTCCTCTTCGGACAAGCTGGCGGTAATGGCCTGCTGGACGCCGGAGACCAGGCTGCCAGAGATGACGATGAACGGATCGGCCTCACCGTTGAACATCTGGTAGGACATCACGTCGTTGTAGCGCTGCCACTCCATCTGAAGCTCAAGCCACAACAGCGACAACGAGCGGTACAGATCCGCCTCCATGTCTTCGTCTTTCATCGAGTCGGCCAGCTCTTTGATCGCGTGCAACTTCTCTTCGATGTAGTTCGAGGCGCGCTCGCGGACCGTGCCGTCAAGATCGGCGATCATATCCTTGAGCGAAGCCTCGGCATCCGCGGCGGACTGACGGAGGATTTTGGCTGCGATGGGATTGCATGCCTGCATGCTGAGACTCCTTTTGTCGGGGCGCAAAACGCACATCGCCCCTGGATGATGTGAGGGTGATTCGAACGCAGTGTGCAAGATTGTGTTCGGATCTTTCAGCGCGCCATATAATAAAAATTCATCATCTCAGCGTATCTTTTTTGGCTTTACAAGCCTGGTATCTATTTACAGCCCCGCACTGACCGAGACAATGCCCCGGTCTGCGCCCACCCACGGTATCTTGCCGATGATGGACAAAGTCAACCTGCAACAGGCGTTCGCGACCTTCTCTGAAGCCTGGGCGCCCCGCGTCATCGGCGCTGTCAACGATGTCGACGTCAAGCTCGCCCGACTGGACGGGGCGTTCGTCTGGCATCGCCACCCCGACGCAGATGAGCTGTTCTTCATCGTGTCTGGCGAGCTGGAGATGCGCTTCCGCGATCGAAGCATCACCCTCCGCCCAGGTGAGCTGCTGGTCGTCCCCCGCGGCGTCGAACATCAACCGGTGACGGTCGGTGGCCCATGTCAGGTCATGTTGGTGGAGCCCCGGGGGACGCTGAACACAGGCGACGCCCCAGAGAACGAACGGACCGTCCGCGTCCCTGAACGACTCGGGCCCGCTGCCGCTGCGTCTTCACAGGACGCATGAAGGCAGCTCACCAGCCTTGCCCCCCACCTACAGGGCTTTGTTGGACGGTGCCCTTGTTGGTACAGAGCGTGCTTCTGAAAAGAGCGTCCCCAGGCGACAGGGAGCACCATGCTTGCCCTCTTGATGCTTCAGCTCTTCTCTGCGACGGTCCAGGCCAACGAGCGCGCCGCGGCGGTGCTCATCTTCTGGTCAATGAACCCGCGCAGCGTGCCCTCGATGAAGCAGGCGATCGCATACGCCGAAATGGCCGGCTACCCGGTTCACCTGGTCAACACCGACAGCGTCAGCGCGTCGTCCCAGATCGTCCCGTTTCTCCAAGCCAATGCGATTCACTACACCAGCGAGCTGGACACAGCCGGCACCCTTCGGCGTCAGGTGGGCGAGATCTCCGCTGTTGGTGCGCGCTCCCCTGCGTTGGTGACGGTCTGGCGGATGGACGGATTTGGGCTGGCGCACATTATCGCGAAGTCGCGGGACTGAATCACTGGTCATCGAGCAGAGCGCGGGGTTAGGACGAGATATACCCCCTTGGGGTATACAAAGGGCCCATGACTACGTTCATCCGCTTCTTCAGCCTCCTCATCACCGCGTGGACACCGCCCGCGCGGGCAGATGACGACGCCGTCGAACCGCTCATCGAACGCGCTGTCGACGCCAACCCATCCCTGCTCGACCTGCGCGCACAAACGCAGTCCCTCCGTGAGCTGGCCGCCGTCGCTGGCACCTGGACAGATCCCATTATCAGCGTCGAGTACGCCAACGTACCGCCGGATTCCCTGTCGCTGTCCGAATCCGCGATGTCTGGCCTTCAACTTCGGGTGCAGCAGACGCTTCCCTCCCCGGGTCAGAACGCCCTGCAGCGTGAAGTGGCGGCGCTCGACGCCGAACAGCATGCCCTTCAGGTGCAAGAGGCGGAGCTGCAGCTTCAGGTCGCCATCCGAAAGACATGGTGGATGCTCGCGCAGACCGCGCAGCTCCAGGCGGTGACCCGACAGCACCTGGATCGGACCCGCGAGCTGCTCTCTGCCGCGCAGGCCCGCTACGAAACCGGCGCCACGGGCCAGCATGCTGTCCTTCGCCTCACTGTCCTCGCAGATCGGCTGCGTGATGATCTCGGCGACTTCGACACCGCGCGTCTCCAGCTCTCCGCCATGCTGGATGAATCTACGGGCCAGAAACCCGGCTCAACGGTAGCGGTTCCCGACACGGTGACCCCGCTTCCCCCTCCACCGGGCGCAGACTGGGGACAACTCGCCCAGGATCATCGCCCTGCGCTCCAGGCGCTCCAGGTGCGACAGGACGTCGCAGCCCGACAGGCCGCCCTCGCCCGTGCAGACAAGCGCCCCGACGTCACCATCTGGGGGGGGTACCGGATCCGCGCCGCTGCCGCGGTCCCCGGGGGAGACGTCGATCTGGTCTCCGCAGGGATTTCTGTGCCAGTCCCTGCCGGCAGCGCCAGACGGGCCGACGGGCAGCAAGCCGCCGCCCAACAACAGGGCCGCGCCGCCAGCGCACAGACCGACGCCATGATGCTTCAGATCCTCGCCGGGGTGCACAGCCACCGGGCCGCATGGCAGCGGGCCTGGGACAAAGCCAACACCTACGATGAGACACTGATCCCCAACGCCCAGGCGGCCCTGTCCACCACCCGGGCAGACTTCTCGGTCGGTCGGGCGGATTTCGCATCGCTGTTCGACGCTGAAGTCGCCCTGCTCGACCTGGAGCGCGCTCGAATCCGAGCGGCCATCCAGACCCACCTCCAAGATGCAGAGATGCGCGCCCTCATCGGAACACAGCCGCCCACTGGAGCGCCGCAATGATCCGACGCTTCGGCCTCATCCTCCTCGTGTTGCTGCTCGGCTGCGATCCGTCAAACCCACGCCATGATCACGACCGGGATCATGACCGGGATCATGACCGGGATCACGACCATGATGAGACGCTGTACACCTGCCCGATGCATCCTACGGTTGTCTCTGATGCGCCGGGGAGCTGTCCGATCTGTGGGATGGATCTGGTCCTCGGCGCGGACGCCACCGGCGCTGAGTCCCCTGAAGGGATGGTGTTTGTTGCGCCCGGCGTGATTCAGCAGGTGGGCGTCGAGACCGCGCGGGTCGACCGCACCACGGTCTTTCGCCATATCCGCACCATCGGCGAGGTCGAGGTCGGTGAGGACGAGCTGGCCGTGGTCAACCTGCGGTTCTCCGGGTGGGTCGAGCGCCTCTATGTCGACACCACCGGCGCGGAGGTGAAGGCGGGCCAGATCCTGTTTGAGATGTACTCCCCCGAGCTGGTCGCTGCCCAGGAAGAGTATCTGCTCGCCTTAAAGACCCAGGGTCCCGACGCTCCGTTGACCCGCTCTGCCCGCCGCCGCCTGGAGCTGGCCGATGTGTCGCGCCGCGACATCGATCGCATCGCGGCTTCTGGTGAGGCGTCTCGCACCGTTCCGGTCCGCTCACCACAAGCCGGCTTTGTGCTGCATAAGAACTTGATCGAAGGCGCGCGGATCACCGCCGGCGCGGATCTGTACCGGATCGGGAACCTGCAGCGGATCTGGGTCACGGCAGAGGTCTACGAGCACGATGTCCCCTGGATCGAAGAAGGACAGGCCGCACAGCTGGAGCTGACGCACCTGGGCAACCAGACCGTCGAAGGTCGCGTCTCCTACATCTACCCCACCCTCGATCCGCAGACCCGGACCCTGACGGTGCGCTTGGAGTTCGACAACCCCGGCGTGCGGCTCAAGCCCGGCATGTTCGCGACGGTTTATATTGAGTACCGGAAAAAGAACGGCGTCATCGCAGCGCCTGCATCGGCGATCCTGCACTCTGGCCGGCGGCAGATCGTGTTCATCGCCCACGATGATGGTCACTTCGAGCCTCGCGAAGTCACCACCGGCTTACAGGGCGATCACCGGATGGTCGAGATCCTTAGCGGGCTGTCCGCCGGAGAGCGGATCGTCACCAGCGGCCAGTTCCTCATCGACTCCGAGAGCCAGCTCCAGCAAGCCCTCGACGCCTTTCAGGCGCCGCCGAAGGCCGATCCGGTCGACCATCACCACCCTGAGACGGTCCACTCCTGCCCGATGCACCCGACGGTCCTCTCAGACACATCGGGACACTGCCCGATCTGTGGGATGAACCTGGAGGAGCGGATCGGCACCCCTGACGAGCGGCATCAGGTCTACGGGGTTCAAGCCCAGGTCGGCCAGTACACCTGCCCGATGCATCCGGAGGTCGTCGACGATGGCCCCGGGCGGTGTCCGAAGTGCGGCATGTTCCTCGAGCAGGTGACCGAGTGATCGCCCACATCATCGAGGCGAGCGCTCGAAACCGGGTGTTCGTCCTGATCCTGGCGGCGATGTTCGCGGCGGTCGGGGTGTGGTCGGTGCGCCAGACCCCCATCGACGCCATCCCGGACCTGTCCGACGTCCAGGTGATCGTATACACCGAGCACCCCGGCCAGGCCCCCCAGGTCGTCGAGGATCAGGTCACCTATCCGCTCTCGACGGCGATGCTGTCGGTCCCCTTCGCCCGCGACGTGCGTGGTTACTCGTTCTTCGGCGTCTCGATGGTCTATGTGATCTTCGAAGACGGCACCGACTTGTACTGGGCGCGTTCCCGGGTGCTGGAGTCTCTCAACGTCGTCCAGGGGCGACTGCCCGATGGGGTCACCCCACAGCTCGGTCCAGACGCCACCGGCGTCGGTTGGGTTTACCAGTATACGCTCACCGACTTCTCCCCCCGCGCCGCGGTCCTTCGCCGAAACCTGGACACAAACGGCGATCAGCTCGTCGATGACGATGAGCTGCCCTGGCCAGACGCTCCGGACGATCCGCACCTGTACACCGCCGCAGCCCTGCAAGGGATGCTCACCGTCGATGTGCCGCCGACCAAGGCGGCCTCTGCCGCCGTATGGGTCACGGAGGCGCATGAGGCTCTGGTTGACGGCTTCGATCGGGACGGTGACCGCGAGATATCTCGGGAAGAGCTGCGACGAGCGGTCGACTTCCGGGGGGTGTCCCTCGACCGGCTGCGCTCGGTTCAGGATTGGTACCTCCGCTACGATCTGATGAGCGTTGAGGGCGTCAGCGAAGTCGCCAGCGTCGGAGGGTTTGTCCGCCAGTACCAGGTCGAGGTCGATCCGGAGAAGCTGCGGGCCTATGGCGTCTCACTGGCCGACGTCAAGCGCGGCATCCAGGACGCCAACCTCGACGCCAGCGGCCGCCTCATCGAGATGGCGGAGACCGAGTTCATGGTCCGGGGCCAGGGCTACGTCTCTTCGCTCGAAGACCTGGAGACCATCCCAGTGGGCCTGGATGCCTCCGGGCATACCCCGATCCTGCTGTCTCAGGTCGCCCGGGTGCACCTGGGGCCCGAGGGACGCCGCGGCCTGGTCGACCTGAACGGCGAGGGAGAGGTCGTCTCCGGCATTATCGTGATGCGCTCTGGGGAGAACGCGCGCGCGGTCATCTCCCGCGTGGAAGACCGGCTGCAGACCTTGAAGCGGGGACTGCCTGAAGGCGTCGAGATCCACACCTCCTACGATCGATCGGATCTGATCGATCGGGCGGTGGACACCCTGTGGTCTCGGCTGATCGAAGAGCTGATCGTGGTCGCCCTGGTCTGCGCCCTGTTCTTGATGCACCTTCGGAGCGCGTTCGTCGCGATCCTGTCGGTGCCACTCGGCGTGTTGATGGCGTTCGCGGCGATGAACCTGATGGGGATCTCGGCGAACATCATGAGCCTGGGCGGGATCGCGATCGCGGTCGGGGTGATGGTCGACGCCAGCGTGGTGATGGTCGAGAACCTGCACAAACATCGAGAGCGCGTCGCAGACCCCGATCGGGATCCGATCGGGGCCGTCGTCGCCGCCAGTCGGACCGTGGGTCCGGCGCTGTTCTTCTCGCTGCTGATCATCACCGTCTCGTTTCTGCCTGTGTTCGTCCTGGAGCAGCAGGAGGGCCGACTGTTCGGGCCGCTGGCCTACACCAAGACGTTCGCGATGGCCGCAGCGTCCGTGCTGGCGATCACGGTGGTGCCGGCCCTGATGACCGTCCTGGTGCGTGGACGGCTCCGGCCAGAGGCGGACAATCCGCTGTCCCGGCTGGCGATCTGGGGGTATCGGCCGATCATCCGGGCGGTGCTCCGGGCGCCGCGGGCCGCGCTGTTTGCTGGCCTGGTCCTGGTCGGCGTCACGGCGTGGCCGCTGTCTCAGCTGGGCGACGAGTTCATGCCGCCGCTCAACGAGGGCGACCTGCTGTATATGCCCACGACGCCGCCGGGGATGTCCATCACCGAAGCGCGGCGGCTGCTCCAGCTCACCGATCGGCTCATCGCGCAGCATCCGCAGGTCGAGCACGTCCTGGGGAAAGCCGGCCGCGCAGACACCGCCACCGATCCGGCGCCGCTGACCATGTTCGAGACCGTCATCCTGCTCACCGACGCAGAGACGTGGCCAGCCGGCAAGACCCTCGACGACGTGATCGCAGAGCTGAACGCGATGGTCCAGATCCCCGGGCTGACCAACGCCTGGACCCAGCCCATCAAGACGCGCATCGATATGCTGGCCACCGGCATCAAGACCCCCGTCGGGATCAAGCTCCTCGGAGATGACCTCGACGCGCTCGCGGCCGTCGGCGAAGAGATCGAGGCCGCCCTGCAGGGGGTGCCGGGAACGGCGTCGGTGTTCTCGGAGCGGGCGGTGGGTGGGAACTACGTCGATGTCCGGGTCCGGCGCGCCGACGCGGCCCGATACGGCCTCAACGTCCGACAGGTCCAGGACGTCGTCACCTCGGCCATCGGCGGGATGAACGTCACCGAGACGGTCGAGGGCCTGGAGCGATACCCCGTCAACGTCCGGTACCCCCGAGAGCTTCGCGACGATCTGGAGGCCCTTCGAGAGGTGGCGGTCCATACACCGGTCGGACACACCGTTCCCCTCGGGCAGGTCGCCGACATCGCCGTCACCCGGGGGCCGCCCTCCATCAAAAGCGAGAACGCGCGCCGGACCGCGTGGGTCTATGTGGACCTGTCCACCGACGATGTCGGCGGCTATGTCGAGGCGGCCAAGGCGATCGTCGAGGCAGAGGTGGTCCTGCCGGAAGGGGTGACGTTGGTGTGGTCTGGACAGTACGCCTTTATGCAGCGCGCCAACGAGCGCCTCTCACTCATCGTTCCGCTCACATTGGGCGTTATTTTTATTCTGTTGTACGCCCACTTCCGTCGGTTCGCCGAGACCATGATGGTGATGATTGGCGCCGCCGTGTTCGCCCCGATCGGCGGGGTATGGCTGCTGCATCTCGCGGGATACAACCTGTCGGTCGCTGCCGGGGTCGGCTTCATCGCGCTCGCCGGCCTCGCTGCAGAGACCGGGGTCGTGATGATCGTCTATATCGACGAGGCCATCCAGCGGCGAGCCAGCAGCGGCGCGCTGAGTCACGCAGCCCTCATGGAGGCCATCACAGAAGGCGCCGTCGAACGGGTCCGCCCCAAGCTGATGACTGTGACGACGACCTTTATCGGATTAATGCCGATTATGTTGGGCGCAGGCGCAGGCGCCGAGGTGATGAAACGGATCGCCGCGCCGATGGTCGGTGGGCTGGTCTCTTCCACCGTGCTTACCCTGGCGCTGCTCCCCGCCCTCATACTCATCTGGAGAGGACGCCGTTAACAATAGTCCTGACAGATCCTGTACCCTCTCCCAGTGTTGAAAATCCCACACCTCATCATTGACGAAGCATGGGATGCATCCCTCTGGCAATCTGCTGAGATCCTGTCGTTCATCGACGGTGGCTTTCGGCTGCTCTACCTGAGCCAGGGGACACCCGAGGTGATCGGCCGATCGGTCTTTGATTTCGTGGCCGAAGAGTACCAGGATACGCTCCGTGACGCGTTCATGAAAGCCCGTCAGACCGGCTTCCCCCAACACTTTATGACCATCGCAGACAGCCCGGAGGACGGGACGCCCGCTTACTTCAGCAACTGGGTCTTCCCGCTCCCCAGCGTCGGCGCCGATGTGACCGCGCTTGTGGGGATCGACATCACACACACGAAACGCATCGAAGATGCGCTGAGCGTACAGCAACAGACGCTGGAGACGCTGACCGCGAATATTCCGGATTCGATCTTCATCGTCGACCGGGAACAGGTGATCCGTTTTGTCAACTATACGCTGGAGGGGGACGTCCCCCCGGCGCAAACCATCGGCCAGCCGATGCTGAGCTTCCGCCCCCTGGCCCAGTATGAGAAGCTTCGTGAAGCCATCGACGCGGTGATTCAGACGGGCCAGCCCCGCTCCGTCGAGATGTTTCTCGATCGAGATGCGGGGCGGATGTTCTTCTCTACCCGTGTGGGACCGATCCTCAAGGATGGTCGGGTCGAGCAGGTGATGCTGATCTCGACGAACATCACCGACCAGAAACAAGGCGAAGACCAGCTGCTCCAGGCCCAGAAGATGGAAGCGCTTGGGGAGGTGACCAGCGGGATCGCCCACGACTTCAACAATCTGCTGACCATCATGATGGGCAACCTCGACCTGCTGCTCGATGAGCAGAGCGACCTGGAGGAGGTGCAGGAGCTCGCCGCGGAGGTGCGCCAGGCAGTCAGCCGCGCCTCCCAGCTGACCGATCACCTGCTGACCTTCGCGCGCCGTCAGGTGCACCACCCCCAGGCCTGTCGACTCGACCTGCTGCTCGCGCAGGAAGCCCCCATCCTCAGCCGGATCCTGGGGCGGACGGTGCAGGTGCGGGTGCACTCATCGGCCGGGCTGTGGACCTGCCACCTCGATCCAGCGCAGATGCAGAGCGCCCTGCTCAACCTCTGCGTCAACGCCCGCGATGCGGTCAGCGGCCGCGGCACCATCACCCTGTCGACCGATAACCTCACGATCGACCAGGCGATCGCCGCCGATCTGCCCCCGGGAGAGTGGGTGCGCTTGTCGGTGCGGGATGACGGCGTCGGGATGGAAGCGGACGTGATCGCACGCGCCACGGAGCCGTTCTTCACCACCAAAGGCGCGCAGGGCACCGGGTTGGGCTTGAGCATGGTGAACACCTTCGTCCGCCACGCCCAGGGCCATCTTCGCATTCACAGCGTCCGCGGCCAGGGCACCGACATCCAACTGTTCTTTCCACGGGATCATCAGGACGCGGTGGGCGACCACCCCTGAACCGCCCGGCGGACGAACTCCAGCCGATCCTGGCCCCAGAACAGCTGGCGCTCCCCGGAGCCTTCGTGGGTCACGATAGACGTGGGCGCGCCGAACACCCCGGCCGCGACCGCCGCTTCCGTGGCCTCTCGGAGCTTCATCTTGATGGCCGGATCGGCGGTCTTCTCAAGCAGGCTGGCGTTCATGCCCATCTCATCGAGCAGCCCAGCGAGGACGTCTGGCGAAGAGATGTCCTGGTCTTCAGCCCAGTAGGCACGGAACACCCGGCTGATCCAGGCCTGGGGGGCATCGAGCGCCAGGGCGATCCGAAGGGGCTTGACCGTGTTCATCGGGAACCGCGTCGGCCATGAGAGCGCCACCCCATGCCAGTCTGCCCACCGCATCATGTCAACGGTGTTGTACGCCCGTTTCTTGGGACCCATCTCATTGAGCGGGACCATCGGGGCTCCGATCGCCTTGAAGACCCCCCCCAAGAGGAACGGCTTCCAGACCAGGGTTCCCCCTGCTTCATCGACCACGCGAGCGATCTGGGTGGCGCCCAGATAGGCGTAGGGGCTGGAGAAGTCGAAGTAGAAGTCAACCGTTGCGCTCATTGAGATGCTCCTTGTAAGGCGGCTTGAACGAAGTGTAGTCGGTCCTGGCCCCAGAAGTGCTGATCGCCCAGGAACATGGCCGGTGCCCCGAACCCGCCCCGGGCGGCGAGATCGTCGGTCAAGGTCCGCAGACGCATCTTGACCGCGGGGTCTCGGGTCCCGTCGACCAGCGCCGCCCCGTCCAGTCCCAGCTCATCGAGGGTCTGGGCCAGAACATCGGCATCGTCCAGGTCTCGGTGCTCCACCCACAGCGCCCGATACAGCCCATGAATGGGCCCCGCGTCAGCGATCACACCATCTGCGTCCGCGAGCTGCACGAGCGCCCGCATCGTCAACAGTGTCCGGACCGGGTGCCGCGGGTGCCAGGCGAAGGCCACCCCCCGGACATCCGCCCACCGGATCACGTCCAGCCGATTGTGATGGGCCTTCTGTTCGGAGAGCGTTGTGGTGAACAGCGCGTCTTTATCCAGACGGGTGGCCTTGAGCAGCCCACCCAACAAAAACGGCCGCCAACAAAGCGGCGTATCGTACCGATCGCACAGCGCCTGAACCTGTGTGCTGGCGAGATACGCATAAGGACAGACGATATCGAAGTAAAAATCCAGTGGTCGGCGCATGGGGTGCTCCTCAACCCGAGGGATATCTCATTCCGCTCCTGCTTGAAATGATACTGTGGACGCGACCTCTCCCCCCGGGATGTGCGATGCATCGAAGCGTTTGGGTGTTCCTTCTTTCTGGTGTTTTCGGTTGCAGGAAAAGCAGCGGGCCGGTCGCTCCGGTGGGCACCGACGTCGTCAGCGGCGCCTGCCTGGGGGAGCGGGCCTCGATGTTTACGCCCGTTCTGGTCGACCCGGAAGATCTCGACCGACGCATCGGCGCGAACGCCAAGGCGTTCGCCGAGCTGAAGACCTCCAAGGATCGCCCGGTCGAAGTCTGTCAGGTCGCCGGCCAGCTCGACACCCTCACCCGACTGACCTGCAACGACGGCAGCAACCCCTTCACCGATCGGGACGCGGCCCACGCCGCCCGGACCGGCAACGTCGGCCAGGGCGGCCGCTGCGGCTCCGTCATCGATCTGTACGTCGTGCCCTGCCCCGAGGGCGAATACAACGTGTATATGGACCTGTACGTCTGCCCCCGGTAGCCCCCACTACTCCAACCACCAGGGGCGAGCGTCCGGGGTCTTCAGCGCAGCGGGCTGAACCCCGTCGAGGGTCAGGTTCGCGATGGTGGGGCCGTCCTCGGTCATGGTCACCCAGACAAAGTGGTCGAACTCTCCGAAGCGCAGGCCCCGCAGCCGGCTGACACCGCCCGTGGTCGCCAGGGCGATGTGTTCATGGGTGTGCGCCCCATCGCTGACGTCCTCGTAGGCGTAGGAATGGCGATGGCCAGCGAACGCGGTGTAGTTTCGATCGGCCAGCATCGCCTGCAGCCTGGTCCAGTCCGATGTCTCCGCCGAGATCGTGGGGTAGGGGCCGTCGACTGGATAGTCGTCGAGGATGAACTCGCCGTTGTCATCCCGAGGGGGGCGCTCCCATCCCGACCGCCAGAAGGGCTTATGGATGAAGAGGAAGGTCCAACGGACGTCCTGGTTGTCGGCGAGGACCTGCTCCAGATAGGCCATCTGCTTCGCCTGCGAGGCCTTCCGGGCCTCGCCGTCGTACCACTCGTCATAGCCGGGGCCGCGGGTCTTATCGGGCCCATCGGGGTTGATGTCCATCAGTTCGCTGTTGGCGACGACGAATAACGCGCCTTTATACAGGAAGTGGTAGTAGCTGGCCCCGAACCGATCCGCCCACGCCGCGGCCATCTGTGTATTCATCATGTCGTGGTTGCCGGCCACGTAGAAGAACGGAGCGTCCAGCTTGGCGGTAAAACCGGAGAACTGATCCCACTCTGCATCGATCTGCGCCCGGTCTTTGGTGTAGCCCTCGATCAAGTCGCCGACGCTGACCGTGAAGGCCGGCTGAACGAGGTTGATCTTGTTGAGGCCGATGGGAAAAATCCCTTCGCGGGCGCCCCCGGTCCGATCGGTGACCACGACAAAATGGAAACGAGAGGGATCATCATTGACCGCCAACGAGGTCCAGGGACGGGCTGCGGTGTGGTGATCGGAGAGGTCGGGGACCTGGATGGTCGGCGACATCTCATCGGTGTGCTCATGGCCATGCGCGGCTGGGTTGACCGACGGCGCGGCCGGGGTCAGACAGCCCATGGTCCCAAAGACGATCCACCACATCATTTGCCTCATCTCACCCCCCTCCCCGACCGTGTTCGGGCAGACCATACCACCCGCGGCCCAGCGGCGGTCAGTCCACCTGCGGGGCGATGAGGGTCGGCCAGTTCGCCTCTGCCGCCGCGATCTGGGCGCTCCGGTCCCGCTCCCACTTCCGTTGGATGTTCACGCTGTAGTTGAGATACAGCTTGTCATCGACGATGCGCCAGGCCTGCGGGTCGATGCTGGCCGTGTAGCCATGGGCCACCGCCCAGGCGCAGTAGCCGCCAAACTGGGGAGCATAGCGGCTCGGATCTGCGGCGAAGGCGTTTTGGTGCGCGGCGGTGGAGAACCGCCAGGTCGCGCCCTGATACTCCACAGTATGCTCTGCCGAGCCCGGCGTGACGGCGCCCTGCTCGAAATAGGCGACCACATCGACCCCCTCGACGGCGATATGGTTCTTGTCTGCGTTGACCGGTGGGACCGGCTCGGCGGCTGCGCTCGTCTGAATCCACAGCCCGAAGAAGAAGGCCATCATGGTGATCTCCTGCGTTGATCGACGCTGAGGTGTATGCCCGGGCTCGCCCCGCGGTTACGCAGCATGGGATCCGATCAGGCGCGATTCTGGTCGAGGAAGGTATGGACATGGTGGTCGATGAAGGCGTCGAGATCGATCGGCCGACGCCCCCGACCGCCCAGAAGGTCCTGCTCGATGAGCGCCATCAACACCGGGCTCATCAGCGACAGCGCCGCCTCATGAGTGGGCATCGGCCGCAGCGTCCCCTGGCCGATGTGGCCGCGGAGGGTGTCCTCTACCGGTGCGAGCAGCGGTGACCACAGCTGCTCAATGACCATCGGCCCCCGGGTCGGGCTCCCGATCCCCAGGGACAAGCCAGAAGCGACCAGCGCCCGCAGCGTCCCCTCGCGCCATGCCGTGGTCGTCGCGGTCAACACCGTTCGCAGCGCCACGTCCGGGGGCACATCCAGGGGCCGGGGGAGAGACAGCGTCCCGGCGCCCGCCGCCAGCGCCGCCCGAAGCAGCCCGTCCCGATCGCCGAAGTAGTGTTTGAGGGTCGGTACGCTGACCCCTGCTGCGGCGGCCAGATCCTTGAGCGTCGCCGGGGCGCCGTCGTCGTTGAGCAGCGCTTCGAGCGCAGCCATGGCCAGCGCCCGCCGCCGCGCGAAGTAGCCCGCGTTTCGTTTTCCTGTCGGTCGCCCCATGAGCGGTGGCCTATCCTCGACTTTTGAGCGTTGTCAGATACGATACCCCTCCATGAACGGCAGCCGCGAGGAGCAGCAGATGATCGAAGACACGTACGGCGGGCGGATCGCGCTGGGGGTCGACGTCGGGACCTCAACCTGCCAGGCCTACCTCCACGTCGGCGACACCCGGCGGATGCTGTTCGTGGAGGGCGCCGGACAGCAGGACTACTTCCCCTCGGCCATCCTGGAGGTGCCAGGCGGAACGCGGATGTACGGTTTCTCCGCGCTTCTCAACGCGCAGCAGAACCGCGAAGCGGTCCTCCACCAGAGCTTTAAGGCGTTCATGAAGGCCGATCCGCCCCTGGAGCGGGTCTACACCGTGGCCGAAGCCGCGGACCTCTTCCAGGACATGGCCCAGCACTTCCTCAGCCAGTTGATGCCGGAGCTGCAACGGATCGCGTCGAGTTGGACAGGCAAGACGCGTCTGGATGTCAGCTTCACCCTGCCCGGTGGCTGGTCTCAGGACCCCCTGCTGACCCAGACCTACCACCGGGTGATCTATGACCTGGAGCGGGCCCTGCGCGCGAAGCTGCGGGTCGCCGGCTTCGACGTGTTCGCCTACCTCGTCGAAGAGCCCGTCGCCGCGCTGCTGGGAATCGAGAGCATGTACCTGCCGCTGCCCATCGATGAGCCCATCCTGGTCATTGATGCTGGCGGTGGAACCCTGGACGCCGCCGTCTGCGTGGCCACCCGCGACATCAAGCGCGGCGTCCTGCGCTACACCATCCCCTTCGCTGCCTCCATCGGCGTCGCCGGGGAGACCCTGTTCGAGGCGTTCGTCAAAGAGCTTCAGCGCTCCAACAGCGTCACCCCGCCCATCCCCCGGCGGTGGCGGAGCGACGCCCGGATGCGCGCCGCTCTCCGCAAGCTGTTCCAGGCGTACAGCCTCGCCGCTGTCGACACCTACCGCGACGAACTCAGCAACGGTGAAGACCGGTTCAAGGTCGCCTTCCAGCCGAAGGATCTCGAAGCGAAGCTCATCGACACCAAACACTTCCGAAAGATCGGCAAATTTATCGAGGGGCTGCTGACGCAGTACAACAAGATCACGGGCGCAAACCGCGAGAAGTGGGGGGCGAGCTACCTCGTCGGCGGCCTGGGGCGATATCCGCTGTTCAAGAAAACCATCCAGGCCGTCCTTCCCGACTGCCAGCCGGCCCCGAACCCGCAGGAGATCATCGCCATGGGCGCCGTTTCTCATGCGCAGAAGGGCGGAACACAGATCCATCAGCGCGCCTGTCCCTATCACCTCGGCCAACAGGTGCAGGATCTCACGGCTGGAAAGCTGGTCTGGAGCCTGCTCGTCCGACAGGGTGAGCTGATCAGCTCCAGCACCGCCGGCGAGCGGACCTACATCGGCGATTCCCATGTCCAGTTCGACAGCCAGGGCTTCAAGGCTGCCTTCGGCTGGACCCGCTCCGAAGATGTAGAGGATACGGAGCTTATCATCGCGGAACACATCATCTCGTTCCGCGAATTCAACGGACAGATCCGGATGCTGCGGGCTGGCGATCCGCTGCAGACCCGCGTTCGATTCGATGACAAGCTCCAGATCGAGATTGAAGTGGTTCACCAGCCCAGCGGGCTGACCTGGTCCACCGCGGGGCTCCGCTGGTAGCACGAGCGGCCGGGGATTCCCTTCTGTTCCTGGACAATCGTCAACGTCAGCGGCCCGATGGCGCGTCGAAAGACGATATGTTTACAGCCAGGGGGCGACGTGGCGGAGCGAGATCACCTTCGAACGCTGACGCGCAGCGAAGCGGAACAGATCCGGAAGCTGTCCAGAGACATCGAACATGGTGTCATGTCGCACTACGCGCTGCTCGGCATCGCCGACACCGCACGGATCGACCAGATCCGACAGTCGTACCTCAGGATGGCCCATCAGTGGCACCCCGATCGGTTCCGATCGGTTGACCTCGGACCGCTCAGCGACGACGTCTCAACGATCTTCTCAGCCGTCAATGAGGCCTACCGGGTGCTCAAGCGCAGCACGTCCCGATCTGGATACGACGCACGGCGCCGTAAACAGACGCGTGAACAGACGCGTGAGCATCCCGCGCGCGTTGTTTCGCCCCCTCCCGTCCCCACCGCCCGGTTCGCGGATACCCACGACGTCCTCCGGTTCGGTGTTCAGCTGGGTCTGGGGAAGGCCCTTCAGCGCGCGGCCGTCGACCAGCTCTGCCGGCGGGTCCCAGAGATCGACCATCCGTTGTTGCGGGCCGGCCTGAAGATGAGCCTACCGATGGTGGGGATCGCGCTGTCCAGCCATCTCCGTGATGCCGACGTCGCGGCGACCGTCCGCAGCGCCAGCGAAGGGATGCTGTTGGTCAATACCATTGACACCACCGCACAAATCACCGATGCGCTGCTTGAGCAGGCGGTCCCGTTGCTGTCTGCGTTGCTTGGATTGTTCGGGGTAGCCGACGACGACGCCCAGCAGAGCGCCCGACAGCTGGTGGAAGACCTCGACATCGCCCACACCATGACGCGGGCGCCGCCAGCGCCCATCAAAGGGTCGTGAGCGCTACTCCTCGTCTGGCGCATACGCCGTCAACTCAAACAGCTGGATCCCCGCGACCGCCACGACCTCATCAGGAGAGGACTCAGAGACGATGGCGCGGAGGGTCTGAAAGTACCGCAGGTGTTCTTCACGGATCCGCTCCAGGTCGGCGCGCGAGCAGGTGAAGATGTTGTAGGAGAATTGCCCGGGAGCGCCGGCAGAAGCCCGACGGGCCGCCTCTCGGTACCAGTGTGCCTTCAGCCGCCGTCCGCTCCGTGGGTGTCGCCGGGTGTCCACCGCGAGCGCGCGCCCCCGATAGTGTGTCCCGGTCCATTGCACCTGCCCGCTCTCTCGGAGGAACGCCAGACACCGGGCCTCCTCTTCGACCGGGATGCCCAGGTGCTCCGCGATCCAGCCGGGCTCATGCGCGGGCAGGGCCTGATACTGGGCCAGCTCCAGCGCCCGCAGGATCGCCTGGGTCCAGGGGTGGCGATCGGCGCCCTCTCGGCGGGCTTCCAGCTGACGCCACAGCGGACGCAGCGAAGGCAACGCGGCCGGATCGACCAGCGCAGCGATGAAGTCGGCGACCCGGAGCGAGGCCGCCTCGACCAGGGCGAGGAAGTCCGGCAACCGGGGCTGTGTCCGTCCCGACAGCCACCGGGAGACCGCCGAGCGGCTGGCATCGAGCCGCTCGGCCAGCTCGGTGACGGGGGTGTTGCCTTGTAGATCGCGAAGCAACAGGGCGGCCGTCTCAGGCTCAGCGAGGTCGTGCTCCGCCAGCCACGCCGGCGGGTTTCCGTAGAACCGCGCCAGCGCCCCCCGGGTGTCGATCCCGGTGCGTTGACATGCCCGAAAGGTCTCTGCAGCGGTCGGATATCGGCGCCCCGATTCCCACTTATAGGCCACGTTGCTCCGGTAGCCCAGCCGCCGAGACCACGCCGTCTGCGAGCGACGGCCGCGGAGCACAATCAGCAGCTCCTGGGCGAGTTGTTCGAAGTCGAGCGTCAGGGGTTCCATCATCACTTCCCGGTTCTGCACGCCAGTGGTCTGGATTGGGAGATGGTTTGTGCAATTCTGGCCTTGCTATACGGTGTACCGGAGGACACACTGAGAGTGCAAATGGAACGGAGACCATGATGCGGTACCTCAGCCTTCTCGTATTGCTCGCATGTGATGGTGGAAGCTTCGGTACCGATGACTCCGGAACCGACGAAGACGCCGAACATGATGAGGTGGACGGCGGCCAGGAGGGCGAGGCCAATCACGGGGAAGACTCTGGTGAAGCCGTCGCGTCTTCTCATGACGGCGTGTTCCTGACCGCGGATAGCCCCTCCACGAACCTGGGTGAGATCTTCGTCGGTTGTGAAGCGGACGTCGTCGTTGAGGTCACCAATGAGGGGAACGCGCCCGTGACGCTCAACTTCGCCGAATTTGTCGGCGGAGAAGGCCGGTTTTCCATTATCGCCATCCCAGAGCCGGCGCTGCGCATCGCATCGCTTGAGACGGTCCCGCTTCCGCTTCGCTTTACGCCGCTGCGTGCAGGTGCCCTGACCACCACCCTGCGGCTCGCGGAGAACGGGGACAGCCCCACCCTGTTTGAGCATGAGCTGCTCGGTACCGGGCTGGTGTTCGATGAGATCGACGACACCTTCACCGCGGACGGCGCGGCCGATCGGTTCACGCTGAGCCGTGCCGCCGTGGGAGAGACCCTGCAGGTCGAGCAGGACGGTGCGCCCATTGATGGAAGCCTGTGGTCCTTCGTCGCCACAACGAACCAGGTGATCTTCACAACGCCGCCGCCCGCGGACGCGACCATCTCCGCGAAGTATGTGGTCGATCCGGTCGGCTGCCGTTGAGGGGTCTCCGCATGCCAGAAATGCACGCTGCCGATCGAATCTGGGGCATGGTTTGTGCATTTCTGGCTGGATCTTGATGTTCGGGGCGGTCATACTCCTCTTGTTGATGGAGGACGCAAAATGAACCGAACAATGATGCTTATCGCAGCGGCGGTGTGGGCCTGTCCGGCCGCTGCCTGGGGCTTCTGTGGCGCCTATGTGGGCGCCGAAGGCGAAGAGATCAAGAACCAGGCCAGTCGGATCGTCATCGCCCGGGAGGGGACGCTGACCACCCTGACCATGTTCAATGACTTTGAAGGAGACGCGGACCAATTCGGGCTGATCATCCCGGTGCCCGCCTCGATCGATCAGGACAACGTGCGGCTGGTCGAGCCGGCGCTGCTCGACCGGCTGGACCGATACTCGGCGCCTCGGCTGGTCGAATACACCTGCGAGGACTTCTTCAACGATGACGGGGTGACGATCGATCCGATGGTCCTCTCGCCGTCGACGCAGAGCCGCATCCGGAGCCAGCGGAGCGTCGGCGAACCCGATGAGGCTGTCGGCCTGGACACCGCCGATGCCGACATGGGCACGACCAGCGGCAGCGGAGGCTGCGGCGGTGTCAGCTCGCCGACATGGCTGAGCGATGTGGACACCAGCGACGATCGCCTGGACACAGGCTATGACGTCGTCATCGAGGATGAGTTCAACCTCGGCGAGTATGACTTGTGGGTCCTCCGGGCTGAGGATGCTGAGGGCCTCTCGGGGTGGCTGGGCGACAACGGCTTTGTCCTCCCCGCCGCGACCGCGGACGCCCTGGACGGGTACCTGGCTGAATCCACCCGCTTCCTGGCGCTCCGTGTAAACACCGAGCGGATGGCCCCACAGCAGACGTGGCTGTCTCCGCTCCAGCTCCGCTACTTTTCCGACGCATGGTCTCTTCCGATCCGGTTGGGGACGGTGTCCTCGAAGGGCATCCAGGATCTGATCGTGTATGCGCTGACCACATATGGGGACGGGCGGGTGGCCATCAGCAACTACCCCGAACAGCAGCCACCGCTTGATGAGTGCATGCTGACCCTCGATCCCGATGATGTGCTCGCAGACTTCTCTGCGCAGTTCGAGGAGAAGTGGTCCGCAGCCGCCGGCATCCGTGAGGATCAAC
>JBCBLB010000370.1:0-9658 GCA_038520555.1 Myxococcota bacterium
CGATAACCCTGCCTGGATGGGAAAACTGAGCCCGACCAGGATGGACACGAGCAGCCAGGGAAGCCATGCATCGTCGACCTGGGTCTGGAGCCACATCCCACCGCCCCAGGTGGCGAACAGCAGCCACACCGCGGTCATCAGCAGATAGCCGAAGACTCCGATGCGGAGGAGCCCCGAGAGCCGGGCGTCAGCCTGGGGATCGGCCTGTGCGTGGTGCCAGCTGACCCGCTGCCGAAGCGTCACCCCGAACCCCAGCTCCAACAGGATCTGCCAGCGAACCAGGGAGGCCGCAGCATAGTACATCCCCTGCTCGATGGGAGAGAGCATGAAGGCGACCAGCAGCGCGGTGACCGGCCCCATCAACAATGGCGAGACCCGCGCGATGAGCGTCCATCCGGTGGCCCGCCAGATCGTTGTCTCGTCGCCCTCCGCCATTCGCGGCGCCCCCATCCGTTCTTTGAGCGATAACCGCTGCGGCCCCCCTCCCGCGCGTGTCATCGGACAGGAAGAAAAATGGAACCGATCGCGTGTTCAGGCATCTACCCTCTCTTTGGGAGGTGTACCGTGCGGTTTCGAGTCTTACTGATGCCAGCTCTCGTGGGTTGTGTCGCCACCTCAGAGGCCAGCCAGGAGATCTCACCGGCCCAACGTGGTGCGGGGTTGTTCCAACACGTATGGCAGCCTGGAGATCCCCGATCTGTGAATGGGGATGGTCTGGGACCGATGTTCAATGAGCGCTCCTGCGCCGCCTGCCACAGCATGGGCGGGCCGGGTGGGGCGGGGCCAAACGAGAAGAACACCCTGCTCCTTGACGGCGCGCTGCTTCATCGCCAGAGCACGGACCCCAACTATATGACCTGGCGTGCAGAGCAGATGGAGCCCATCGACTTCATCATGGTGCATGTAGAGAGTGGCACAGGCGACCTGGACTTCTTTGAGGAGCCCATCCTACGCACGGAGAGCCAGCGGAACACTCCGGCGCTCTGGGGCATCGGGCTCATCGAGCTGATCCCGGAGGAGGCCATCCTCGCCCAGCGGGATCGGGCCAATGAGAAGCACGAGGCGATCTCCGGCCGTGCCTCTCGCAGCGCAGACGGCGCCCTGAACCGGCTGGGTTGGAAAGGCGACGTCGCCAGTGTGGATGCGTTCGTTCGGCAGGCGTGCAGCCATGAGCTGGGGCTGTCGGTGCCGGGCTCGCCGCAGCCGCCTCTGGCGACCCACCCCAAACCGCCCCGGCCCAAACAGAACGCCTCCCCCGGGCTGGATCTGGACGAGGCGGGCGTCAGCGACCTGATCGCCTACCTCAATGCGCTGCCTCGGCCGACCATGAGATACCCGCTCACCAACCAGGGCAAGGCGCAGAGCGGACAGCAGCTGTTCTCCAAGATCGGCTGTGATGGGTGTCATACACCCGAACTCGGCGGGGTCGATGGCATCTACAGCGATCTGCTGCTCCATGACATGGGCGCCCAGATGGACGCCACCGGCGGCAGCTACGGCTTCCAGGAGCCGGCGACCCGACCGGTCGCCGCAGGAGAGGGCGAAGCGCCCGCGGGCTCTCGGGAGTGGCGCACTCCGCCGCTGTGGGGCGTGGCCGACAGCGCGCCCTACCTTCATGACGGTCGGGCGCCAGACCTGGCCACCGCGATCTCCATGCATGGCGAAGAAGCCCAGGGCGTGGTTCAGAATTGGTTCGCCCTGACGACGCAGGAGCGGCAGCAGATCCTCAACTTCCTCGGCACGCTCAAGGCGCCACATAGCCCCCACCCACAAGGCCGTGGTTAAGGGGTCTTCCGCTGAAGCCGGATCCATATATCGGATCGCGACGGTGTTCAGGACATAAACGCGCTGTCTCTATCAAGCGATATTGGATGAACGGCCTTCTCTCCTTGTGTCGGAACGGGCAGCCGAATCATCTCGACGAGAGACCGACAGCGTCAGGGGCATCTACGTCTCCTTCTGGGGAAGGGTCCGCGCGACGTCGAGCGCCGCCAGCCACAGCAATCCGACGCCATAGAGCCGCGGATACGCCAACAGGGATCGCCAGCCGCCCAGCAGCGTCGGGCGATCGAAGCCCCAATCGACCAGAAGCAGCGGCAGCGCGAGCAGGATGGTGATCTGTGCCCGGCGGCCGGTGGGCCAGAGGACCGCGATGGGCAGTGCAGTGAGGACCATATGGTAGTCCTCCGCCGCCGGAGACAGCAGCAGCGACGCACAGGTCCACATCGCAAACCCCACGCCGCCGCGATCGTATCCGGGTCGCAGCCGCCGCCCCGCCCATGCGCTCGCAGAGGCAATCCCGACCGCACCCACACCCCAGAGCCAGGGGCCCAGGCCGACCAGCGGTGGATTCGGGGAGAGGGCGGGATGGAAGGTCGTCAGATGCAGCGCCAGGCTCCGCCAGGTCTGGTAAGCGAGGACCAGGGCGGTCTCTTCGAAGCGTTCCTGGGGGACCTGAACGAACAAAAAGTGCCCCCACGCCTCTGCGCCGAGGACAAGGACCGACATCAATCCCAACCCGGCGGTGAGGCCGCCGGTCCAGATCAGCCCCATGGGTCGCCCGGCGACGAGCCACCCGAACGCCTGCAGCAGCCCGTACCACCCACGGGCGAGGATCATGACGGCCAGGCCCGCACCGCCGATCGCTGGCTGCGCCCGCCGCCAACCCAGCAGACCGATGCAGTGGAGCGCCAACATCAGGGGATAGATCTGTCCAACGGCCATGTTCGCTTCGACCGGTCGGCTCAAGGCGAACGCGATCGCCAGCCCCGCCCCCCCCCATCCGGAGGGAGCGAACAACATGACCAACGACACCGCCAGGGCGGGCGTCAGCACGCCGAGCAACCACGCGGTCCGGGCGGCCGGATAGTCCAGCCCGCTGACCGGGATCGCGGTGAGCGCCAGGGTCGGCGGGCCGATCATCCGATCGCCTGGGAAGCCATGCGACTCCAGCCGGGGGATGAGGTAGTCCGTGTCATACAGCTGCACGGTCGGCGTGCCCGACATCACCTCACGGGCGACCAGCCAGTAGCCGGGAAAGCTGGTGGTGATCGTGCGCAAATGGGGCCGCGCCTGCCAGAGCGTGGCCGTGAGGACGCCGATCAGCAGGGCGATTCGCGCACCCTTCACGGAGCGTCGAGCGGCGGCGGGCTCCAGGTGAGCCACCAGCCGGTCGGGGTGCGATACCACGCTTGCTGGATGTCGTCGATCTGGACGACCTGAGCGGGGAGGGTGTACCCCTCAACGCGGACCTTGACGGCGCCGGTGCGCCAGGGGTCCCCCTTCGTCCGCTCGGGATCTTCGGAGATCTGAACCTGAAGCACCGTGGCGTCGATGACGCGCTGTTGCTGAAGCTGATCGTCGAGATGCGCCCGAAACGCGGCGCGGTCGAGGTCGGACTCGATGAAGTTGGCGGCGCGATCGACATCGCTCCACCGCAGGCCCTGCCAATACAGCCGCGCGCTGGTGGCCAACCACTCCCGCTCATGGGCATCATCCCGAAGCGCCTGCCCGTCATGGGCGCAGCCAGACAGCCAGAGCAGCAGACTCAGCGAAGTGACCATGCATGCATTGTAGCCGGTCCGCGCTGCGGCTACGATGCAGCCTATGAGACGAACCGCGCGAATGTTGCTGCTCGGTGGGTTGTTGCTGGCGTCCGGGTGCGCGATCCACAAGGTGCAGGTGATCAGCGACCCGGCCGGCGCGACGGTGAGCTGGGGTGACAAGGACAAGGGCCCCGCGCCGACTCCGGTGGTGACGCTGTGGTTTCCCTACCGCTGGTACTTCTACAACATCAGCACCATCGAAGTGAGCGCGCCCGGCTACCGCTCGACCCGGGTTCGGGTGGGCCGGGACATGTTCTGGCGGATCCTGGCGGATTATGTCTTCTTCATTGTCCCTGAACGCGATCCCGACCCCGATCGCTGGATCCGATGGGGTCACTTTCGGCGGATGGTGGGCATTGACCCACGGGTCACCCACCGGACCCAGCTGATCCGCGCCCACGGCCGGGCGGGCACCTGGGACCCAGAGGACGCGCAGCGGCTGAGCCGCTGAGCCGCTGAGCCGCTGAGCCGGCTCACCAGCGGTAGAAGCCCTCACCGGACTTCTGGCCAAGCTTGCCCTCTTCGACCAGCTTGCGCATCAGCTCTGGCGGCTGGAAGGCGGGGTTCTTAAGCGTCTCCGCCAGGTACTCGCCGATGTTCATCCGCACGTCCAGGCCGACCAGATCGGTGAGCTTGAGCGGGCCGATGGGGTGGCGGTAGCCAAGCACCATCGCCTTATCGATGTCCTCAGCCGAGGCGACGCCTTCCTCAAGCATTCGGATCGCCTCCATCCCCAGCGCGACCCCGAGGCGGCTGGTGGCGAAGCCGGGCACGTCGCGGACCAGGATGCACGCTTTGCCGATGTGCTCGCCCAGGGCGCGGATACCATCGATGACCTCGTTCGCGGTGCCCGGGTGATGCACGATCTCCAAAAGCTTCATGATGTGGACCGGGTTGAAGAAGTGCGTCCCGATGACCCGGCTGGGATCGGAGACGCTCTCCGCGATCGCTGCGATCGATATCGACGAGGTGTTGGTCGCGAAGATGACCCCAGGCTCGGCCACCGCGTCCAAAGACCGGAACAGCGCCTGCTTGAGGTCAAGCTTCTCGGGGATGGCTTCGATGAGGACTTCTGCCCCATCTGCGGCGTCGGCCAGCGACGAGGTCCCGGTGAGGTTCTTGAGCGCGGTCTCACAGACCGCTTCCGTGACTTTGCCACGGGCGACGCCCTTGTCGAGGTTCTGCTTCACCTTGGCGAGGCCCGCGTCGACGCGTGCGTCGTCGATATCGAACAGCCGCACCTCAATCCCTGCCATGGCGCAGACCTGGGCGATGCCATGGCCCATGGTTCCGGCGCCGAACACGGCGATCTGATCGAACGGCATCACAGCACCTCGACGATGGTGGAGACGCCCTGGCCGACGCCAACGCACAGGGTGGCGAGGCCATATCGGCCGCCCCGATCGCGCATCGCGTGTAGCAGGGTGGTCAGGATCCGGGCGCCCGAGCAGCCCAGCGGGTGGCCGAGGGCGATCGCGCCGCCGTTGACGTTGACCTTATCCAGGTTCATCCCCAGCTTGCGGATGACGCCCAGGCTCTGGGCGGCGAACGCTTCGTTCAGCTCGATAAGATCGATATCGCTGAGCTTCAGCCCGGCGAGCGCCAGCGCCTTCTGGGTCGCCGGGACCGGTCCGTAGCCCATCACCCGCGGGTTGACCCCCGCCGAGGCGCAGGACACGATCCGCGCCATCGGCTCCAGCCCCAGCTCGTCCGCGCGCTGTCGCGAGCAGACCAGCAGCGCCGCGGCCCCATCGTTGAGCGGCGAAGAATTGCCTGCGGTCACCGTGCCCCCCTGGCGGAAGATCGCCCGGAGCCGGCCGAGGACCTCCACAGAGGTGTCCCGCCGCGGCCCCTCGTCCTCTGTGACCATCACCGTCTTCTTGCGACCAGCGGGCGCCTCGATGGGCACGATCTCTGCCGCGAAGCGGTTGTTGTCGATCGCGTCGATGGCGCGCCGGTGAGATTCATAGGCGAACGCGTCCTGATCTTCGCGAGAGATGTTCATCTCCTCACGGATGTTCTCTGCGGTCTCGCCCATGGCCTCCAGGGGGAACATCGCCGCCATCTTGGGGTTGGGGTACCGCCAGCCCAGAGAGGTGTCATAGATGGTGACGTTGCCGGCCTTGGGGAAGTTGACGCCGCGCGGCATCGAATAGGCAGCACGGCTCATGACCTCGACCCCGCCGGCAATATAGACGCTCCCATCCCCACAACGAGCCGCCCGGAAGGCCTGGTTGACCGCCTCAAGCCCCGATGCACACAGCCGGTTGACCGTCACCCCCGGCACGGACTGGGGCATGCCCGCCAGCAACAGCGCCATCCGCGCCACGTTGCGGTTGTCTTCGCCCGCCTGGTTGGCGCAGCCCAGAAAGACCTCATCAACGATCTCGGGGTCGATGCCGGAGCGTTCGACCACCGCAGCGATGATGTGGCCCGCCATATCGTCTGGGCGGACCCCGGCGAGCGCGCCCTGGAACCGGCCCACCGGGGTCCGGAGCGCCTCACAGATGACCACGTCCTGCAACTCCATGTCTTCTCCTACGCCAAATCAAGGTGAATGATGGTCTTATAGACCGGGGTTATCCCGTCCGCCGACGCCACCCAGGGCCGCGATCGCCGCTCTCGCGGCTTCTTCGATCTCTGCTTCGTCTCCACCAAGGTAGACCCGACCAAACGCCCCGAACGCCCGAAACTCCAGAACCTGGATCGCAGACGCTTTCTCGGCTTCATTGGTCGCGAGCAGGGCGTAGCCGGCCGGATGGGTCTCCAGCACATATAAGGTCTGCCCTGCATCCAGGAAGTCCCCATGGCGGAAGCGATTGACGATCTGTGCGTGATGATCGGCCACACCGGTGATGGTCTGCGCGCTCACCACCCGCGGCCGCAGCCGATCCGCCGCCAAAAGCCCCAGGCCGGTGAGGATCGCGTCCCCCGCCGCCCGGACCTGTCCCTGGTCGCGATGGTGGACCTCCAAAACCCCGGAGCGGCGCTCGACGATCTGGAGTCCCGGGGTGCAGGCGGTCTGCTTCAAGGCCAGATCGGTCACCCGGTTGATGTCCATCCCGGGCGACACCTCGACCAGCAGCGAGGCCTCTCCCCGCAGGGGAGGGTACCCCTGGCTGACGGTGGCCAGAAAGCCTGCGGTCTGCGGTTGGAGCACATCGATATAAGAGAAACTGCGCAGCGCGATGCCCATCAGACCTTCTCGGTTGGGGGAGGCTTGGAAGCATATCTTTCGGAACGCGAAGACGGGATTATAGTAGGTCGACACACCGCGACGATTTGGAGCTGCGATGTATAATCTGTTGATCTCTGTGGCCATCAGCGTCGCCCTCTTCGGCGTCGGATTCGCCACCACCGGTGAGTGGGTGGCGGGCGTCATCCCCGGCACCATCGCCCTCGGCGTCACATACTTCCTGCTGATGCGGCGCACCGGCCGACAGCTGGAGGTCATCATGAACACCGCGATGGGCGAGTTTCAGAAGATGCAGCAGCCGATGTCTGCCGAACAGCAGCGCATCAACGAGCAGCACATGGCCCGCGGCAAGGAGATCCTGGAGAGCGGGCTCGCCCTCGCCCCCTGGCAGTTCCTCATCGCCGAGCAGATCGAAGCGCAGCTCGGCTCGCTCGCCTATATGAAGATGGACTACGCCGCCGCCCGCCCGCATCTGGAGAAGTCCTGGACCCGCAACTGGCAGGCCCAGACCATGCTCGCCCTGCTCGACTTCCGCGAGGGCAAGAACGAAGACGCCCTCGCCCGGCTGGGCAAGCAGACCGGCAACGGCGGAAAGGACCCGACCTTCTGGGCCGTCTACGCCACCGTCGCCTACCGCGCGAAGGAGAAGGACATCGCCCTGCGCGCCATCAACGAAGGGCTGGAGAAGAACGAGGGCTCCGACCTGCTCCAGACCCTCGCCGACCAGCTCCGCAACAAAAAGCCGCTGACGCCCGAGATGATGGGACAGCCCTGGCTCCAGTTCTTCCCCGAAGACGCCCGCAAGGTGATGGCGGCAAACCCCAGCCTCGCCCCGCAGCAGCCCCTCAACCGCGCCCAACGCCGCGCGTTGAAGCGGGGCAAGAAGCTCAGCGACCCCAACCTCAACCACCCCCGCTACTGATCGGCCGACGATGCCGATCTTCACCGGGTTGTTCCTCTCTGTCGCGATGGCCTCACCCTCAGCGAGCACGACGGCGAGCAGCGAAGACAGCCGGTTAACCGTCACCGGGATCGACGGCCACGCACGCCACACACATGGCGGCCCGCCCGCGGCAATCGGCCACGCCCGATTTCAGATCCAATGGCGCGGTGAGCAGCCCGTGCGCCTGACCGTGACCCATGTCGACTTCCTGATCGGTCATGACTGCGAACACCCACCAGCCACGGTGTCATCGTCACCGAAAGTGGGTGGGTTGATCCTCGCGGAAGGCATGGTGGAGAGCGCGAAAGCCGTCACCCTGACGCCCAACAGCGATAACCAACTCACCGTGGGTTTCCCGGCCGTCTCCGCGTATTATACGCACTGCGACCGCTTCGCCTTCCGCGTCACGTTTCAGGCCGATGATCTCGCGCTGACTGCGCTCGCTGAGACGAACGTGATGCGGGTGGAGCCTTACGATCGCCCCCGCTGACGAAGCGCTATATCCCCCCCGACAGCGCGTCAACGACGTCATTGAGGTTGAAGCCGACAACGAGCAGGGTCTGATAGAAGAGCACTTTCAGGTATCGAAACAGGGAGCCGAACACCACCTGCCCAGGGGGAACGCCGACGGCGCCGCAGCTCCAGGTGCATGCAGCGAACGGAAACGGCGTGGTGGCGGCGAGGGCGACGGCCCACACCCCGTACCGGTTCAAGAACCGGTCGATCTGGTACCGGTGCATCATGCGCCGGACAAACGGGGACCGTCCCACCAGTCGTCCGAGACCCCAGCCAACGATGCCTGAGAGCACCGACGCGGTCCCGGCAGCCCAGAACACGGGCCAGAAGCCCAGCCCGCCCTGCACCCCCATCAACAGCAGCGGCTCATGGGTGGTGAACGGCAGGGCGTCGAGGACCACCACCCCCACAAAGACGCCGGCCAGGCCGAGCGAACTCACGAACGCATCGCTGAGGGATTCGATCGGCGTCTTCAGGGTGATCCCAGCGATGAGCGCGATGAGCAGCAGGCCCACCAATCCACCGATCAGCCGGCGGATGAGCTGAGGGATCGCGAGCGCATCCATCTCCGCAGAAGCCATCCACCACACCGTAGGATTCGAGGTCCCCGATCTGTACCGCATCAGATGGAGATCCGGGCCGGGTGTTGCAGGATTTTCGCGATCGTTGAATTTCGTGACTTCGGGATGAAAGAATTTGGGCGGGAGGTGCGCTATCTTCTCGTCGGGAGGGCAGATGGCTGCATCTGGAAAGTACCGCTACAGCAAACGCTCTGGCGCGTTGCAAGAAGCGATGGGCACCCCGCAGCGGCGGGCCAACGTCGCGGTAGACATGGCCGAGCTGCTCCAGCAGCAGCAGATCGCGGCGCCAGAGCCTGCGGCAGGGCCTGCGGCGCCAACGCGGTCGCGCGCCATGACAAATGTCATGCCGCTTGGAGACGTGCGTTCAAAGGTCAGCGAGGCGTTCGATCCGCATCAGAACAACGGGGGCTCAGATATGTTTTTTTATACGGTTGAGGACGGCCAGCGGGTGCTGATGACCGAGCGCAGCGGTCAGATGGAGGTCATCGAGGGTCCTCGCCGGGTCTGGCGCTGGAGCCGCCGGTTTCGGCCCATGGATCACTACGTCGCCCACCCCGGCGAGTTCTTGATCATCCGCTACCGCGATGGGCGTCAGGAGCATCTGCCTGGCCCGGCCCACTGCTGGCTCGATCCCCGGGTCCATATGTCGGTCGAGAAGGAAGAGTCCGTCCAGATCGCTGCCGAGGAGGCGGTGGTGGTCTACTCAGAGGCGGAGGCGGAGGCGGCGGTGACGCGTCGGATCGCGCATGGCCCGGCGACCTTCGTCCCTGCGCCGGGTGAGTGGCTGCACACCTTCTCGTGGCACGGGACCCGGAAC
>JBCBLB010000938.1:0-2776 GCA_038520555.1 Myxococcota bacterium
CCGTGTTCGAGCAGGTCGGCAGCCCACAGCCGTCTCGGGCAACGCGCCGCGGCCGCCAGTCCGATCCCAGGCTTCGGCGGAGGACGTCGATGAACCCCTGAAAGAAGGGGTGATGCGGGAGGGTGTAGCCGACCCGTTCCCAGCCGCGCTGCTTGCAGCCCAGGATGATGCCGGCATGTTCCCCAGAGCAGCAGTGGTACCACCGCCGCGGTCGGCGAACCTGTCGGCCAAACTGGACGAGGGGCACGTCGAGCGGCGTCTGCATCAGCCCCCACTCGGCCCGCGGGAGCATCGACTGGGCCGCCTCGACGTGCTCCGGAGTGCCGTTGTGGCTGGAGACGCTGATGGCCTTCTGCCGCCAGTCCGTATGGTCCGTCAACACGTCGGCGAAGACCTTCATCATCAACGGCTTCATCATGCTTCGGCCATAGCAGAGGACGTTGCCACCGAACTGGTGGATGATTTCCCCCCCCGAGGCCCAGGCGATCGCGCCGTGGATGGTCGTTTCGCTGACGCCTGCCCGTCGGTAGTCGATGAGCGGCTCCCAGGGGACCTCTCGGCCCGTTGGAATCCCCGCTTCACGCACCCCCAACGGAGAACGAGGGTACTTGTGCTCACCGGGTCCGTTGTCGCTCATCGTGCCTCCAGCAGAGACTCGACCCGCGGGGCGACCTTCTCCTGAAAGGCCGTCATGTTCGCGATCACCCGTGCAGAGTCGTGGTTGAAGAAGTCGAACCACAGCATCAGCTGATCGTCCGGGTGAAACCGCTCCACGATCTGCTCGGCGATCTGCTCTGCGTCCCCGATGATGGCATTGTTGGCCGCCTGCTCGACCCGGGCCGGATCGAGGGTGCCCTGGAGCGCCGTCCAGTAGGCGCTCAGCGCCGAGCGCGCCTCCTGCTGAGCGGCTGAGCGCCGCTCAGCGGCGCTCAGCCCAGGCTGCTCATTGATGAAGACCATCACGGTCCGCGGCATATATTGCCGCCGCCACCGACCACCGTCTGCGTGGTACGCCGACCGCATCCGCGCGTGGGTTGCCTCGATGATCTCTGGACGGGTGATCGAGAGGTTGAAGACCTTGACCGGGAGGATTTCGTTGATCGCAGTCTGGAGGTTCGGATCGTGGCTTCCAACGATGAGATCGAGCAGATCCCGCCGGAAGTTCTGGGGAACGATCTTCAGGGTCTCAAACTCGAACCGCCGGGGTACAGAGATGGCCTGGAGGTCGTTGTGTCCGATCCCACGCGCCGCCGCCTGGACCTGCGCCCAGTGCTCGTCAGAGCGGAAGTTCGCCCGGGTCAATGTCGTCGGCGCAATGTCGTCGCTGCTGATGACGTCGCCCCGCAGCAACCGGAGGAAGATCTCGCAGGCCTCCTTGAAGACCTGCCCCCGGAGCGCTGGCCATGCGACCCGCTCCATCTCATCGCGCGGCTTGATCCCATACGCCCGGTTCATGAACTGGAACCGCCCCGCCGAGAACCCGATCCGCAGCCGGCGACGCTCTTCGGGATCGAGGCCGTGGAACGTCAAGAACGCACCAATCCGTTCAGCATGGGCGATCGGTCCACCGTTGCAGACGATGTTCATCACCGCCGAGCCGACATGGATGCTCGTTGTCCGTTGGAAGACCCGGGTGGCCATCTGAAGGATGTCGACATTCAGGCCGACCTCCCCCTGCCAGTGTGGGATGACAGGGTTCGGATTCTGCTTCTGAACCTCGCTGGAGAGGTGAGACTCCGCGATCCAGGCCGTCTCAAACCCCAACGCATCAGCGGCTTCCACCTGGGCGAAGAAGTTATGGAACATTTGCGGCTCAGAGGGCAGCGCACCGTCTACGGGCGTCTGGCTGATGGAAAAGAAGACATCGTACTTCATCAAAATACTCCTAGATACTTCGCAGTCGACCGCCATCTACCGCAAGGCTGACACCGCGGATCGCGCCAGCGTCCGGGCTGGCCAGAAACGCGATCGCGGCGGCGGTCTCCTCGGCCTGGATGAGCCGGCCCTCGGGGACCTGCGCCATCCATCCGTCCTGGACCTGTTGCTCTGTCCGCCCCGTCCGGCCTGCCACAGCGGTGCGCAGGCCATCGAGGCGCTCGGTATCGGTAAAGCCGGGCAGGACGTTGTTGATCGAGACCCCCGGGGGCAGCTCGCGAGACAACGACTTCGCCCACGACGCCATGGCGCCACGTGTGGTGTTGGAGACGCCGAGGTTGGGGATGGGCTCATAGACCGAGGTGGAGACCACGTTGATGATCCGTCCGTAGCCAGCACGCGTCATCCCGGGGAGCAGCTTCTGAACCATCAGATGGGCGGCGAGGACATGGCGCCCGAAGGCGACGAGGAAGTCATCGGCGGTCGCCTGGAGCAGCGGCCCCGCCGGCGGCCCCCCGGTATTGTTGATGAGGATGTGGACGTCGCCGAAGTCCTGGAGCATCGCGTCCAGCCGATCGGCCAGGCCATCGCGCTGGTCGAGATCAGCGGCCAGCACATAGGTGCTGGCCGCCCCGGCTGCCACAAGCGCGGCCTGTAGCGCGGTCAGGCGATCCGCTCGGCGGGCCAGCACGGCCACTGACGCCCCCCGACGCGCAAACAACAACGCGGTCGCCCGGCCGATGCCGGCGCTCGCGCCGCAGACCAGGGCCGACTTCCCTCGTAGGTTCCGTGCTTCTTCTGACATGCCTATCCCCTTACCATGTCTGCCCGGCGGACCCGGCCACGGGTTAGCCGGAGGTACCTACGCGGAGCATCAAATGAAACGGGAACGGTTGAAGAC
>JBCBLB010000339.1:0-10382 GCA_038520555.1 Myxococcota bacterium
ACGGCCTGGTTGTTTTCGAAGATACAACCTCTGACTGCGCAATCATTTTTACCCTGGACGATTAATCCGGATCGCAGAGACGCCCCTGAACCGATGGGCTCAGGCGGCGTAGCCGAGCGCAGCGAGCTGTGCGCCGGCGAGGGCCTGAAACGCTGCGACATCTCTTGCGCTGAGCCGGGACTGCCAGCCGCCGACCCGGCTGGCGTCGAAGGTCATCCCCGTCTGGCGGTGGCGACGGACGATGTGCGTGGCATCATTGGGAGACTCCCCGATGAACCGCAGGGCTGCAGCGAGGGTCTCCTCTGGCCGCTGAAGCAGGTCTTCGTAGCGGACTTCATGAATCTGCTCAGGGAAGCGGGCGGCGAACCGCCGCCCCCTATCGATGCGCGACGCCCACCAGCGCGCGGCTGTGGGCACGTCAGTCGGCCCCCACTTCCGGGTCAGGACCGAGCAGGCCACGTCTCGGCCGTCCCGAATACAGTGTATAAACCGCATCTGCGGAAAGACCTGATGCAACGCCCCAAGGGTGACAATGTATGGTGGCGCTTTGCTCAACCAACGCGGCTTACCGTCGGCGGCGCAGTGTTCCGCGAACAGATCGAAGACCATCTCTCGGAGCGCCGGGCCAGGGCGTCCCGCGGCAACGGCGGCCGACATCCGTTCCGCATGCGCCTCCATCCGCGCCTGGCTGAATCGCAGATGGTGTGGGCCATGGTGGTAGCGCTCATGGGCGCGCTTGGCCGAGGGCTTGTCTGTGATCCGCCGGCTCCACGCCCGCAGGAACGCTTCGATCTCGCTGGCGTGGCTCCTCTGGGAGAGCATTTGAAGCACGCCGGGCAGGAAGTCCGTCTCATAGACCGGCGACAGCCGCGGGTGCAGCCCCAGCAGATCGACCACCATCGTTGTCCCGGAGCGCCCAGAGCCGCCGATAAAGATCGGAGGGGCTGTGATGGGATTCATTGGCGTGGAGAGTTGCATGACCTCGCATCGGTCCAACGAACGAAGACTGAACCCCACCTTCCTGGCGCGCTGCGGACCCGATGGACCACAGGTCTACGGTACCGTTTTCCGCAAACAGAGCGCTGGAAGGCCGACAACGGAACAATCATAACCTTCCTTAATCCTAATTAATTATCTACCCAGGGCAAAGACATCACCGTCGATGATCGATAGATAAACGCACCAAACCAGGGCGACGATGGTGACGACGTGTAACCGCCTGTTACCACGAAGCCTTCGATCTGGTCGGATACATCCATCCAGACTGCCGGCATGCACCGGAGACAAGGAGCGAAAATGGGCCGTCGAGACATCTTTGACAAGTGCTTCGCCTACAACCGCCACAAAGTCGCGGAAGAGCTTGGGGTGTACCCCTACTTTCGGCCCCTTGTGGCCAGCGAAGGCAGCCGGGTCGTGATCGACGGCAAGCCGCGGATCATGCTGGGGTCGAACAACTACCTGGGCCTGACGCACCACCCAGACGTCCTCGCCGCCGCCAGGTCCGCGATTGATTCGTTCGGCACGGGCTGTACGGGTTCCCGTATGCTCAACGGCACGTTGGAGCTTCACAACCAGCTGGAATCAGAGCTGGCATCGTTCATGGGCGTCGAGTCCGTGCTGTTGTGGTCAACAGGGTTCATGAGCAACTCGGGCTCGGTGGGCACGCTGGCGACGCGCAAGGACATCATCTTCGCCGACCGCGAGGACCACGCCAGCCTGATCGATGGGTTCGTGCTGTCTCAGGCGAAGCTGGTGCGCTTCAAGCACAACGACATGGCCCACCTCCGCGCCCGCCTCGAAGCCTTCGCCGACCAGCCCGGCGGCCGGCTGATCGCGGTGGACGGGGTGTACTCGATGACCGGTGAGGTCGCGCCGGTCGACGCGTTGGTGGCGCTGGCCCGGGAATTCGACGCGCGGCTGTTGGTCGACGAAGCCCACGCCATCGGCGCGATTGGTCCCGGGGGCCGGGGCGCATCGGCGCACTTCGGCCTGCTCGACGACGTGGACCTGATCACCGGCACGTTCTCGAAGACCTTCGCCAGCATGGGCGGGTTCATCGGGTGTCCGCAGGCGGTCAAGGACTACCTCAAGCACCACAGCCGACAGTTCATGTACACCGCAAGTTTTACCCCCTCTGTCGCGGCAACCGTCCTCGCCGCGCTCAAGATCCTCCGCGAGCAGCCCGAGCTGGTCGAGCAGGTCCGCGCAAACGCACGGTGGATGCGCGATGAGCTGGAGCGGATGGGCTACAACTGCCTCCGCTCCGAGACCGCCATCGTCCCCATCGTCATCGGACAGATGGAACAGATGCTCTGGTTCAACCGGCGCATTTACGAAGAGGGAATCTTCGCGAACCCCGTCCTGCCGCCTGCCGTCCCCACCAACGCATGCCTCATTCGGACCTCCTATATGGCCACGCATAAGCGCGAAGAGCTACAGGAAGCCCTCGACATCTTCGAGCGGGTCGGGAATGAGATGGGAATTATCGGCCCCAGACGTGAGGAGATGGCCGAACAGTGGCAGGAGATGGCGCAACAGATGGCCTTGTAAGAGACGTCACGGTCACAGCGGTTACATTCTGGGTGGATGCAGCCACCTCTTCGAAGCACTGCGGCGCAGCGACCGGATCGGGTCGCTGCAGCGTTGTCGCTTATCGCGGCCACATGGCCGCGGTGGCTGCTTAACGCAGGCGCGCCGGGCCCAGACGATCCGGCGACCGACTGGCGGATCCTGTTTGATCGATGGCCCCACCTCCAGGTGATCCTCTCCGATCCGACAGATGGACACCTCATCGCCGTGGCCAACAGCGCGCCCCTGGCCTGGGACGGCCCGGCCGATGCCCTCCCGGCAGAAGGGTGGGACTGGGCGTTCACTGCTGCGCTCGATGACGACGCCGCCGGGCGTGAGACACATACCCTCTGCGCCCTCGCCGTCACCGTCAATGTTTCCCATCAGGGCGAAGGCTGGAGCCGCGTCATGCTGCAGCATCTCAAGGCTGTCGCACGAGACGCCGGGTTGGGTCGTCTGATCGTCCCGGTCCGCCCGAACCGGAAGCACCTCCAGCCGACCACGCCGATGGCCGAATACATCGATCAGAAGACCGATGAGGGGCTGCCCGCCGACCCCTGGCTGCGCACCCATGTCCGCCTGGGCGCACGGGTGGTGCATCCCTGTGAGCGTTCGATGCAGCTCGCTGGCCACATCGATGACTGGCAGCGGTGGTTGGGGGTGGGGCTGACTGACGCGCCGGTGCAGCTGGCGCCGACCCTGCTCGCGCCGTTGCGGATCGACGCAGCCGCTAAAATCGCCCGTTACGTCGAGCCCAATGTCTGGGTCGAGCACCCGATGCGACCCTGATCGGGCGCCCACGGCTGGCGGCGGGTCAGGATCCCAAAGTTCAACGCCATCGCCTGGATCGCTTCGGACTGGGATCGGGTGAGGGCGACGAGCCCGCCGGAAAATAACTGATCAACGTGCAGTCTGCTCTCCCGCATCCCCAGGTGGCTCCAGTGCCGGAGCGCTCGGATCAGCTGCCGGTGCTGGACGTCTGTGGGCGCCTCCGGCAAGGCATGAAGCTGCCATCGGTGCCCCCGCTCCCCCCAATGCTGCGCAGAGCGCGACACAATCGCAGACGGCAGCGTGGGACCGAACCCGGCATCTATCCCAGCCAGTCGCACCGACACCGGCGAACACAGGACGTCCGGGAGCGTCAACCGCGCCGAAGGCGCGGCGTGATGCGAGAAGAACCGCGGCGAGAAGACCGCCAACGACTGGAGCCGCCGGAGCACACCGAAGTCATCGATCGACGGGTCTTCTTCATACAAACTCAGCTCCAGCCATCTCAGCTTCGGCAACCGGTCGAGGCGCTGTAAGTCACGTTCTTTGCCGATTCCAGCGAGGTGCAGCCGATCGAGGGCGTGCCGGTGGGGGAGCGCTGCCTTCGTCCCCCGCGAGGCGGTCCACAGCGCAGTCAGCGAATCCATCACCGGCAGCGCATCGACGTCATCCAGCCGAAGCCGCTCCAGGGGCAACGTCCAGGTTCGGGGAGGGAGCCCGGAAGCGGCGAGGGTCGGCGCGCTGAGCGTTCGAAGCGACCCCGGCGCCTGCAGCCCCGTCACCGCCCCGGCAAGGCCCAGGGTGTGCAGGGCGGTCAGCGGAGACAGCGGGGGGATCGCCAGCGTCCGCGATCGGTGCCCGACCGCCAGCCGGCGCAACCCCGACAACGCCGCGATGGGGGTCAGATCAACCGGCTTCCACCCCCACCGAACAAACAGCTCGGTCAGGGCAGGCAGCGCGGTCAGCGGAGACAGGCTGTCCAACCGATCGCAGCCATCCAGCCGAAGCGACCGAAGCTGGGGGAGCGCCGTCAGCGGAGACAGATCGCGCACATCGGTCCACGACAGATCGAGGGCCTCCAGATCCGGGAATGCGGCGGGGACGCGAGGGAGGAGGGCGCCGATGTCCGGGCCATTGAGGCTCATCCGCCGGACCAGACGCCGAAGCGGTGCGAGGGGAGAGAGGCTGAGCACCAGCTGGAGCAGCCCGGCGGTCAACCCCATCGGGTGCGTCAAGGTGCCGTCGTCGTCGACCTGAAGGGTGTCCCCCAGCGCATCCGAGGCCGCGACGGGCAGCGTCTGGCTCAGCTCGATGAACTGCTCGCGCACCGAGGGATCGGGATGAAACAGCAGGTGGAGGAAGTCACGAATCATCCGCGCTCCACCGCTGGCGCCCCGTCAACACCCCGAGCCCGGAGAGCACCCCCTGCAGCCGCGTCGCCTCGCGCATGGTCAGGCAGACCAGCCGCCCGTCGGCGAGCTGGTTGAGGAGCCGGGTCGCTTCGTCCATCTTCCATAAAAAGACCTTGTTGAGGGTACGGATCGTACGCAGCCGGTTCGCCCGAGGATCAGATCGGGCAAGGAGCATCTGATCATGACCGCGCGCGCGCCATTGATCCGCAGAGCGCCGCAGCGCGGCGTTCTGCACCGCGCCGAGCCGTCGCAACATCGACGGCGCCGCGGTCACCCCCTCTGGCCAACACATCCCCGAGCGCCACCGGGTCTCCAGGACCTCCAGGGCAGCAGGCAGCCCCGACGGCGCCGGTACAGGCTGCTCATGCAGCCGGAGCCACCGGAGCGACGACAGCTCCGACAGCGACGCCGTGGCCCGATCGCGCAGCCACAGCCGAACCACCGGCCAGCCCCGAAGAACACCCGGATCCCCCCGATCCAGGGCGAGCGTCTGCAGCTTCGGCAGCCGCTCCCGCTGGGGCATCCACTCGATCCACGCCGCCGAGAGGTGCTCCAGCGGCCGATCGGCGATCTGCAGCGGCGCGAGCAGGCTCGACTCCGACATCCACAGCGAGCGGACCCCAGCCGGCACAAACCGCAACCCTTCTGCCAGCGAACACATCGACAGATCCAGCTCACGCAGCGACGAGAGCCGCCGCAGGGTCGGCAGGCTCCGGACCGGCGTCTTGCTCAGATCGAGGAACTCAAGCGCCGCAAGATCAGCCAGCGGCTCCACGTCAAACACGCGGCAGGCATGGAGAGACAGCCAGCGCAGCCGCGGAAAACGACGCAGCGGAGCCAGGTCATGGATGCCGCTGAATGACAGATCCAGCGCCGCAAGATCCACAGGGAGCCGCTCCAGGATGGGAAGGAGGGCCTGGTGATGGAGCCCCACCCCGCGCAGCCGGCGGCCCCATCGCGCCACATGGACACGGTCCATGATCAGCTCCAACATCTCCAACGACCACCCGCTGGGCGGCGCATACAGCCACCCCTGCGCGTCCAGCTCCAAGCCGGAGAGCGCAGCATCCAACCGGGAAGGAGAGACCGCCCGCCCCAACTCGAGACCTTGCGAGCGGACCAGCGGGTCATCGTGCAGCAACAGGTCGCTGAGGGGGTCGCTCATGACCGCATCGGCCGACTCATGCGCGGGCTCATCGAGAACGTTCGGGGCGAAGCAGCGCCAACAGGATCTCCGCAGCGACGGATGAATGGGACACTTCAACTATATGACTCTGCGATGGGTTTTCCAACCGCTCACAGAGACGATTCATCGACATCGTCTGCGACGATCACAGCGGGCGTCCTCGGCGGACTCTGCCATGGAGGGTGCTCGTGTCAGGCCACACCACCGATTGTGTGAAAGGCACCACACCACACCTCTTATGCGGCAATGACCTGAGTGAAAGTTCGGTATGGGTCTTGCAGCATGTCAGAGCAGACGTCAAAGCAGACGTCAGAGCAGACGTCAGAGCAGACGTCAGAGCAGACGTCAGAGCAGACGTCAGAGCGGGCGTCAGAGCAGACGTCAGAGCGGGCATCAGAGTGGACGTCAGAATCGACATCGACAGGAGTACGACGTGCTGGAACTGAAGAAAGGCGTAGACATCCTCGCTGAGGTGGGTGGAATCCAGAACATCGCGGATGCGCGAGCATTTCTTGAACAAACCCTCGATCCGACCAGCCAGACGAAGCTCTCCCGGATTGAAAACGAGGAGGCGCTCATCAAGATCGCCAACGCGATCTCGATCTGTGAGCCCGAGGCGGTCTTCGTGGTCACCGGTAGCGAAGAGGATGCGCAGTGGGTGCGGAATTACTCGCTTCGCAAGGGCGAAGAGCATGCGCTCGCGAAGGCGCAGCACACCTACCACTTCGACCTCCCACAGGAGCAGGCGCGGCTCGTCGACCAGACGTTCTATGTCGTCAACCCGGACGAGAAGTACAACACCATGGCCAAAGCGATGCTGCGCAGCGATGCCCTCACCTACGTCCGCGATCATATGAAGGGCATCATGGCGGGCCGGACGCTGATGATCGGCTTCTTCATTCGCGGCCCCAGGGGCGCCGTGGCGGCCACGCCGGCGATCGAGATCTCCTCGTCGAGCTATGTCTTCCATTCCGCCGGGCTGCTGTACCGCAGCTGCTACGAGGACTTCGACGCAGAGGCCGCCCGGCGCGGGTTCTTCTTCACCAACCTCCACTCGGAAGGGTTGAATCGCCCCGAAGATGTGCCCAACGCCCGCATCCTGATGGATCGCAGCTGGCAGACCACCTTCTCGGCGTACTGCACCTATGCCGGCAACACGTTGTTGATGAAGAAGGGAAACCACCGCTTCTCCGTGGATTACGCAACGTACTACCAGAGCGGCCGGGAGCTGTCTGAGCACATGTTTATCACTGGCGTCACCGGTCCGGGCGGGCGTAAGACCTATATCGTGGGCGCGGCGCCGTCCGGCTGCGGCAAAACCACCACCGCCATGGTCGGCTCGCATTTTGTGGGGGACGACCTGGCTCAGATGTGGATCGCCGACGACGGCACCGTGCGGGCGTGCAACCCCGAGCAGGGCATCTTCGGCATCGTCCGCGACGTCAACGAAGAGGGCGACCCCAACCTCATGAAGTGCCTCCGCGGCGACGGCGTCGAGGTCATCTACTCCAACATCCTGGTCACCAACGGTGTGCCATACTGGGAGGGCTGTGGCGAAGAGATCCCCGATAAGGGCATCAACTTCCAGGGCATGTGGCACAAAGGCAAGGTCGACGCCAGCGGCAAGCCGATCCCCCCATCCCACAAGAACGCCCGGTGTACCCTGAAGTGCGAGACCATCGCCAACCACGACATCGCGGCGAACGCGGATCCGGACGGTGTTGAGGTCAAGGTGGTCACCTACTCCGGCCGCGACGCCGACACGATGCCGCCGGTCTGGGTGGCCAGGAGCATGAACGCTGGCGTGGCCATCGGCGCATCGATCGTCTCCAGGGCGACCGCCACGGAGATCGGCGCCACGGGCGTGCGACGCCAGCCATGGGCCAACGCTCCGTTCATCCCCGGCGACCTGACCGACTACATGCGCTCGCAGTTCGCCTTCTTCAACAATGACAACGTGGCCAACAAGCCACTCATGGCAGGCCTGAACTATTTCCTCACCCACAAGAACCGCGGCAGCGATAAGCCCGGGCTGCTCGGTGAGAAGCGCGACGTCAGGGTCTGGCTGGGCTGGCTTGAGCGGTTCGCCCACGGCGACGTCACGGGCATCGAGACCCCGATCGGGGTCATCCCGAAGTACGACGACCTGAACACGCTCTTCGCCGCGATCGGCAAGGACTACCCCGAAGCGCTCTATGCGATGCAGTTCGCCTTCTACGTCGACAACATCATCAAACGCATCGACCTGCAGACCTCTGCCTATGGGCAGCTGTCGAACCTCCCGCCGCAGCTCTTCGCGGTCTACCAGGAGCAGAAGGCCGGCCTGCTCACCCTTCGGGAGAAGTACGGCCCGGTGGTCAGCGTCCAGCAGCTCATCGAAGGCTGAGCCGCCCCTTCCCGGAGCCGTCCCCTGATGGGTGACGGCTCCCCTCACGGTCGTGGAGTTGGCGCCTTATCGTCGGTCCACCCCAATCAGCGCACGGCTTCCCTGGAGCGGTTTATATCCTTCCATGGAAGCGTATTGTTGAAAGCATGCCGGGCAGATCTTCCTTTTTCGGGAGATCTCCCAGCCCTGTCCGCCGGGGTCATCGACGAAGGTGTGCCGTCGTGGGCGTTTGGGGTCTCGAATGCGATTGGCGTCTTTTCGTTCCGGGTAGGTGACATCCCGAATCGCATCCACCAACCAGTGAGTGGTCGTCCTTGGTGGCACGGTGATGCCACACGCTGTGCAGTTGTACACGCAACGGCCGTTGGTGGAGGTGGCCGCTCCCTCTGCGCATCAATGGGTCGTGATTGTGCGCGCAAGTGCCGGTTCAGTCCGACATTTATGGATGTAGTCTGCCTCACGGGTAGATGCAAACCCCTTCCCCACGCTCCGCGTCTCCCGATGCCTGACATGGATTGGATGAGAGGTCGGCCATGCGCAAGGGTTTGGGCGCCAGGGTTTGGGCGCCAGGGTTTGGTGGGATAGCTGACCTGAAGTGGACGCCAAGCAATACCAACAAGCATACGCCATTTTCATGGACATCGTCGATCTGTCTGAGGACGCGCGCGAGCGCGCACTGAGCAACGCCTGTGGCGATGACATGGCGATGCGTGCCTGGGTCCAGGAGCTGCTCGCAGATGACGCGGCGGAACAGAGCATCAGCGTCTTCGACGACGTGGTCACGGACCTCATCCATGATGCCTTCGATGAACGCGAACAGATCGCATGGAGCCAGCCCGGCTACACCATCGCCGGCCGCTATGAGGTCATCGAAGCCCTCGGCCGCGGGGGGATGGCGTCGGTCTGGAAGGTTCGCCACCAGCGGCTCGACACCCTGTACGCGTTGAAAGTCCTCCATCGCACCGATCAACAGCTACAACAACGTCTCCGTCGCGAGGGGATCTTCCAGGCTGGCATCCAGCACCCCAACGTCGTCACCGTCTTCGACCTGCTCGACATCGACGGGCAGCCGGGGCTGTTGATGGAGTACATCCCCGGCCCGGATCTTCGCACCTACCTGCGGCGCTTCGCGCCGTCCCCCCGTCAGATGGACGCTTTGACCGTTGGGATCCTGGATGGCATGCAAGCCGTCCATGACCTGGGGGTGGTCCACCGTGACGTGAAGCCGGCCAACATCCTCCTCGCGCCGCAAGACGACACCCTGATCCCCAAGGTGACCGACTTCGGCATCGCCCGCCGGGCCGGGCTGGCGTCTGGCCCCGGGCTCACCCGCCCCGGCGCGCTGATGGGCACGCTCGGGTATATGTCCCCAGAGCAGATCCGTGATCCCCGGTCGGTCGACCATCGCGCGGACATCTGGGCGATGGGGTGCCTGCTGTATCGGATGGTTGCCGGGCGGGATGCATTCGATGGCAAAGACACCGGCGATATTTTGCAGAAGATCCTCGCCGGCGAGTACCTTCGGCTGCCCGCCAGCGTGCCCGACCGCTGGCGGGCAGCGATCGAAGCTGCGCTAACCGTAAACGTCGACGATCGGCCCATCGACTGCAACGCACTCGCAGACATCTGGAACGCGTCCCACACGGTGCTCAAGCAACCCGATCTGTTCAAAAAGCGTGTTCTCCGTGTCGAGCCGGCCGTAACCGATGCGCGACCGGCTCGTCCGCCGACCACGGTCGCCCACAACCTGCCCGTCTCACGCGATCGGTTCTTCGGACGAACAGATGCGATCGATAGGTTGCAAAAATATTTTACCGAAGGCGACCGGTTCGTGAACCTGCTCGGCACCGGGGGGCTGGGCAAGAGCCGGCTGGCCATCGAGGTGGGTCGGGCAATGCGCTCAGCGTGGCCCGGCGGCGTCTGGTGGGTGCCGCTGTCCACGGCTCGGAGCCTCGGTGACATCTGGTCTGCGACCGCCAGCGCCCTCAACAGGCATGAACCCGCGCTTCGGAGCGCTTCGATGAGCTGGGTCTCCGGCTCGGTGCTGAGCTGCAGGTTGAGG
>JBCBLB010000250.1:0-12441 GCA_038520555.1 Myxococcota bacterium
GCCAGGACACCCCGCCGCTGCCGGGGTCCCCGCGGCGGCACCACCGTGGGGTTCCAGTGCTTGTTCAAATGCAGCCATGCGATCACCCACAGGTAATCGAACCCTTCGATGCTCATCAGGGCCCGGGCGGGGACCTGCGCCTCGAACAGCTCGATCTGGGCCTGGGCCGGCTCACCGACCGACGACTGCCGCGGCGTACCATGACGCTCCCGGTATGAGGAGCGCACCACGCCGATGGGCACGAGCTCGACCGCCTTCGGGAAGCCGACCGCGTCGATATAATCCTTCGGAGGAATGGGAGGCTTGTCTTTCATCAGTCTCGCGTCATCCGCTCAGGGGAGGACATCCTCGACAGCGACAGTCGGTGCCGCCCCGGTGGCGCTCACTTCGAGGACCACGTTCACCATCATCTGCAGCCCGCGGCGCAGGTTGTCGATCGAGATCCGCTCATCGTCGCCGTGGAAACCTTCCATATCCTTCTGAGTCACGATGAAGGGCATGAACCCATAGGCGGTCACGCCGAGAGGCCGGAAGAGGATGGAGTCGGTGAAGCCGACCGAGATGACCGGACCCGGGACAGCTCCCCGGGCCTCGACCTGGCGCGCGATGGCTTCATACAGCGGATCGCCCTGCCAGGCGCTGTAGTTGCCCTGTCGGCTGGAGATCACCTCAAAGTCGACCCCCGGTCCCGCGATGGTCTTGATGTAGGCGAGGTGGGCGGCTGGGGTGGTGTCGGGCATCGTCCGACAGTCCAAGATGGCGTACACCTCACTGGCGACGACGTTGGGTTCATTTTCCCCGGTCGTCCCCAGGCCGGTCAGGTGCACGGTGTCGATCATGCCGGCCCGGGTCAGGGGGTTCTTGAGCAGCGTGGGCCGAACCACGGTGTTGACTAGAAACGGCCGCTGAAGGATAAAACCGGTCGCGCCACCTTTGTCCTGGCCGGCGAGAGAGAGCAGCTCATAGAACGCGTCGTGAACCTTCACCTCGATCTTGCGGCCGTTCAGGCGCTCCAGCGCCGCCATCAGATGGGCGGGGGCTTCGCTGTCGGGGCGTGGGGTCGAGCCGTGGCCGGGCTCGCCTGTGGCGACCATCCGCGCCCAGAGCGAGCCCTTCTCACCGACGGAGATGGGGAAGACCGTCTGGCCGTCGAACAGCAGATCTTCCAGGCCGATGCCGCCTTCGTTGATCATCTGCGAGCAGCCGATCTCGCCCCACTTGTTGTCCGCGATATACTTCGCGCCGCTGTTGTCGACTTCTTCATCAGCGACAGCCAGGAGGATGATGTCTCGCTTCAGCGGGATGTTGAGCCGCTTCAGCCAGACCATCGTCATCATCTCGATGGCGCCGAGGCTCTTCATATCGAGCGCCCCACGGCCCCAGACGTAGCCGTCCTGGATGTCCCCCGACAGCGGCGGGCGCGTCCAGCTGTCCACGTCATAGGTCACCACGTCGATATGAGACATCAAACACAGCGGACGGACCTCATCGACGTCGCTGTCCAGCCGCGCGATGAGGTTGCCGCGGCCCGGCGCGCTCTCAACGATTTCATACGGAATTCCTTCCGCTTCAAGGACCGATCCCAGATACTCCGCACCGGCCAGTTCGTTGCCAGGCGGGTTGACAGTGGGCGTCTGGATGTACGCCGAGAGCACATCGGCGACCTCACGACCGGCATCATCCCAGTTGATCGGCGCGATCAGCGGCTGCGCATCGATCGGGGCAGGTGGAATCGGAGCGATCTTCAGGGCGCAGGAGGCCAACATCAGCAGGGAGAGTGCAGACATTCTGCGCTCATATCACATCCGCTCTCAACACATTCCACCTCATCGAGGAATGAGGTTTAACAACCCCTTTACGCCTCAGCCCATCGGTGGGGCGGGATCATCTGCAGCGCGTCATCCACCCATGACAGACGGAGCGCCTCAAAGTAGTCGAGGAGCTGCTCCAACGCGACGCCGTCTGGTACCCCATCGGAGAGCACCAGCGTCGGCACCTGACAGAAGGCGTCCTCCTGTCGAATCGCCAGGACCAGTCCGTCCATCAACATCGGGTTGAGCACGATAAGATCAGGGTAGTGCGCCCCCTCATAGGACGCGGCCCGTCTCAACCAATCAGAGACCTGCGCCGCGGATCGGATCACATGCAGCCGCATCGCCGGCTCCTGGCCAAGTTGGCCGATAATCCGACGGATGGTGTGAGCATCATCCTCGATCAACAGGATTCGAAAGGGTTTGGACAAATGAAATCCATCGAAAGAACAACGCGATGATACACAAAGCATAGGATCTTCCCCATCTTTGTTTTAGCGAACGCCGATGAGCGGGTGGTCACAGCAACGCCCGGGGCCCACACACCCTGTCACGGCCTCGCGCATCCGATGCTTCATCAACCTCACCATTCCGCTTCGTCGAGTTCGATGCTGTAGGCGGCGCACTGCGCGCTTGAGGGAAGGCTCAGGGTCGTCGAGGCGCGACCCTTGGCCGGGATATTGGTCACCTCACCAAAGAAGTCCTGTCCACATTGAACCAGAACCCGCGCACGCCCCACAGACTGGACCCCCTTATTGTTGACCGTCAAGACGACCTCCGATTCTCCGTTGGGGAACCGCGTCGCCTCAGCAGAGACATCGAGCCACACCTCAATATCTTTGGTCTGCCCTCCTCTTCGAGGTCGCAGAATCAGCCGCTGATCTTCCGTGTCAATCATAATGAGGAAACGTCCAGACACGTTCATGCCCAGAAGCCCACGAGCGCTCTCATCCGCACAGGGCTCACATCGGGACAGGGTAACGTTTTCGATCCGGCGCCCACCGATTCGCACCCCCTGGGTAAAGGTGACCCGACTCTTTCGCATCCCCCCAGCGGTCTGCGAAGTGATCTCAGGGGCATCCGGCGCCACCACGATCCCAGCAGCATCCAGGCTGTCCTGGTTGAGGGTGGTCAAGGTCGCCCCGGTATCGAAGATCATCGGCAGCTCAACCAAACCGCTGGGCCCCTCAAAGGTGACCGGGATGATGATCGAGTTCCCCTCCCGTACATAAGGAAGCACCACATCCCCACTCCGCACCTGTACATCCGGCGTGCCAGCCATCGGAGGAGTTGAGGATGGAGGGGTTGAGGATGGAGGGGTTGAGGATGGAGGGGTTGAGGATGGAGGGGTTGAGGATGGATTGGTCGCTGGAGGAGGAGGGGTCGCTGGAGGAGGAGGGGTCGCTGGAGGAGGAGGGGTCGCTGGAGGAGGAGGGCAGTCGGCGATGGTCTGGGTCGGCGCATCTCCGCTGAGGTCAGGGAGGACGGCGTAGGCGAGCTGTCCGATGCCCGGGCACCCGCCAGCGACGAGCGCAAAGCCTGCGTTGATGGCGTCTTCGGCGGGGTAGGTCAAGCTGGCCGGGACCGCGAGGAGCACAGCCAGCGCGCCGCCGCCGATGCCGATGGGCAGGCTCCATGTTCGGGTAGGGAGCCCTCCTGCGATTAGAGGCCAGGGCATCAGCAGCAACAGCACCGCGAGGGCGCCACCGAGCGTGCTTCCGTTCAGGCTTGCCGCCCCCATCAGCAGCGCCGCTGCCAACACGAACAGGTGGCAGGCGAACAGCAACCCCATCCACAGCAGCGCTTGCCTCATCGTTTTCAACCTATCATCTTCACCGAGCGCTTCGCGCAAGGAGGCTTGAGGATGATGGAGACCATTGTGGGCGCTGGACGCATTGGCGTCGCGCTCTCAGAGATGGGAGAGGCGCATCTTGTTCGTCGCGGCCAGCCGCTGCCAGAGGCGACCGGCCCGATCTATGTTTGCACCCGAAACGACGACCTGATCGGCGTGATTGAAAACACTCCCCCGGCCCGAAGGGCCGATCTGGTCTTCGTCCAGAACGGGATGATCGAGACCTTCCTCGATACGCATGGCATGGCGGAGAACACACAGGGGTTGTTGTATTTCGCGGTCTCGTCCGTCGGGGCCACACCGGTCGACGGCGGGCAGACGACGTTGTGGGGGCGATGGGCGCCGGTCTTCGCCGAGCGGCTGCGGCGCGGGGGGATCCAATGCATCGTCCAGCCCGATCGCGACGCCTATCGCCGGGTGATGGTCGAGAAGTTCCTGTGGATCGCGGTCTTCGGCCTGCTCAGTCAACGGCATCAGGCAACGGTGGGCGCGGTGGTCAAGGACCACCGACCCGACGTCGACGACCTGACGGCCGAGCTGACGGAAGTGTGCGAGCGCGCGTTGGGGCTGACGATGCCGACGGATCTGGCCGATCGGTTGTGCGCCTACTCGATGTCGATCGCGAGCTACCAGGGGGCGGTCAAAGAATTCCCCTGGCGCAACGGGTGGTTGCTGGCTCAGGAGCGCACCCCGCTTCATGTGGCATGGCTGTCCGCGTTGGGGATCAATCGATGAGGAAGAACAGCCCACTGATACGATAGCGAGCCCCTGGTTGAATCAGATCGTTTGCGGGCACCGCGGTCCAGGGCCGCCCGGTCCGGGGGGAGGTCTCAAGCCCGGCTGCGCGGACAATCCGGACGCCGTCGCGTTCGGCGCGGAGGACCACTGCGGCAGAGCGGACCGAGGTGATCACATCCCCAGAAGCGTCCAGGGCAATCTGACCGGAGCGCCCACCTGGCAGGTCGCGGAGCGGCTTGGAGGCGGCGCGCACCAACCCCCGCTCGCTGCCTGCGGTCCGCAGGCTGAGATCCGAAGCGAACGTTCGGCGGAGCCGAACCAGCGGTGACAGGGCGACTGCGAGCAGGGTGGAGGACCCACTCCAGGCGAGCCAACAGATCCAGGAAGCCATCGGGGACACGATAATCCAAGTCGACAAGGTCAGCGCAGAGGGCAGACGGTGCTACATCCAGGTCAGGTGCTGGGGAACTATGAGGTCATCGAAGAAGTCGGCCAGGGCGGCTTCGCGATGGTCTACCGGATGGAGCACGTCGTCCTTCGGAGCATGCATGCGCTCAAGGTCCTCCGTCCGGAGTATGTGGTCCATCGCAGTCTTCGCGACCGGTTCTTGAACGAGGCGCGGGTGATGGCGCAGATGCGCCACCCCAACATCGTTCGGGCCACCGACGTCATCAGCGCACCAGGTGTGGCGGGCATCGTGATGGACTTTATCGTGGGCGGCAGCCTTGCGGATTGGATCGAAGACGCCGCGGCGACGCCTGCACCGGACTTCGTCCGGCAGATCTTCATCCCTGCCCTGCGCGCGCTGGACTACGTCCACCGCCGCGAGGTCGTCCACCGCGATCTGAAGCCGGCGAACATCCTGCTGGAGCGCTACGCCGAGGAGCCGCTCCGCCCGATGCTCGTCGACTTCGGCATCGCGCGCGTCCGTGACGACTTCCACCGGGTCGGCGCACACCAGACCCGCGCGGGCACCCGGATGGGCACCATCGGCTACATGAGCCCGGAGCAGCTGCGCGACGCCACCGCCGCCGATGCCCGCTCCGACATCTTCTCGATGGGGGTGACGCTCTATGAGTTCGTCACCCTGCGCTCGCCGTTCGCCGCCTACAGCAACGAGATCGACGTCATGCAGGCCATCGTCACCGGGGACTACGTCATCCCTGACGGCCTGCGCCGCGCCGATCCGATCCTCGCCTCGGCCATTGAGACCGCGATGAAGCTCGATCCAGACGCGCGGTTTCCGACCTGCGCAGCCTTCGCGGAAGCCCTCCACCCTCCGGTGCGTCGTGCTCCCCTCCCCTCCCCACCGACACCTGCGATTCCACCCGCGCGCGCTCCGGAGGATGAGCGTCCCCCCGGCCCCCCCTCAGCGGTCCAACCGGAGCCGATGGAAGACGCCGATCTGATCGTCAAGACCACGGCAGGGCGTCGGGGGAGCCGACTCCAGGTGCTGGGTCGATGGCTGCGCCCACACGCCAACGGTCCAGGCGCACGGCTGGTATATCGACCCGACACCGATGAGGCTCAGCCGATCGACCTGTCCGATGGCCGACTGACCATCGGACGGGCGAGCGGAAACGATGTCTGTCTGCCGAAGGACAACTGGGTGGCGCGCTACCACTGCCGGCTGGAACGCAGTGAAGATGGGGTATGGAAGGTCCATGACAACGCCACCATCAATGGCACCCTGGTCAACGGAGAGTTGGTCCTGGAGCGCGCCCTCCATGGCGGAGAGACGTTGACCGTCGGGCAGACCCCCTTCCGCTTCGAAATACAATCGGCTCCAGCAACGAATTGATAGGAGAGCCCCATGCGTTGCCCACACTGCCACAACGATAACCCCCCTCACCTGACCATCTGTGACTGGTGCGGTGCGTCCTTGACCGCCTCCCCAGCGCAGGAATCATCAACGCCAAAGCGGGCAGCGGCGGTCTCCAACCCCGGCGAAAAGCGAAAGACGATGTATGAGCCGTCGTCTCCGCCGCCCACGCCTGGCAGCACTCCGCGTCCACCCGCAGACGACTTCTTCGGGAGCCCGCCGCCGCCACGACCCGCTCCCCGGGACCCTGACGACCCATTCGCACAGTCGATCCGTCCACAACCCCCTCCACAACCCGCACCCAGACAAGCTGCTCCCAGACAGCCCGCTCCCAGACAGCCGGCTCCCCAGCCGTCCACGCCACCCCAGCCGGCTCCGCGGCAGCCGGCGCCGGTCAACGTCGGCCGACCAGCGAGCCGGACCATCATTGAGAACCCTGCACGCGCCCAGGGACGGACGCTCCGCGGTGCGCTGTTTATCTTCAGCGGTGACAGCGCGGACGGGGTGATCGCGCCTTTGTATGAAGGACGCAACTCGCTCGGGCGGGCCGATGATCGGGACATCATCCTCGAAGACGGCCGCATCAGCAGTGAGCATGGGTTTTTGTTCCTCCGCAAAGACCGTCACACCTACGTCGACACCTCGACCAACGGCAGCCGCATCGATGGCAAGGTCGTTTATGGGGAACAGGTCGAGGTCCGCTCGGGTTCGGTGTTGGAGGTCGGCGGTCTCCGCCTGATTGTGGTCACCATTCCCCCGGAAGCCATTCAAGGATGACTCGACGCCTGCGATTGCTGTGCCTGACCGGACTCTGGCTGCTGCCGGCGATCGCCGCCGCGGGGAGCCTCGACGCCCACCTGACCTATGTGAGCCCGGCGGAGCTGGGCCGTGGGCGCGCCCAGGTCGAGATCTCCGATCCGGCGTTGGCGAGGCTTCTGGGTCCTTCGCCGGCCCTCGATCGTTTCCGCTCCGTCGTCGATCAGGGCGATGCACAGGTGATGGCGGTCAAGAACCTGGCCGGCGCTGGGGAGACCCTTCATACCATCCTTGCCTTCGACCGTTCCGGGAGTTTTAACCCGTATTGGAAGGACGCCTTCGCGCTCGCCCGCGCGTTCGCCGATGCGATGCCGGAGGACGGCTCTGTCACAGTCGAGGTGATGACCTTCCACAGCTCCCAGACGTTCCATGGAACGACCCGCAGCCGGGCGCAGCTCAAGCAGATCCTCAATACCGTTGAGGTCCTGGGCACGCTGGGGTCTTCGTCGGAGACCTCGCTGATGAGCGCGGTCCGCGCTGGCGCCGGGCAGGCCGCCAAGACCCAGCCCCCCACCGGCGGCAGCCGGCAGATTATCCTGTTCACTGACGCCGGCGAAGAGGGCAAGGTCTTCAAGCTCCCTGAGACGGTCGACTACGTCCGTGATCTGGGCGTCGTCGTCCATCCGATCGTCCTCAAGCAGGTCGCTCGACCTGGGACCCGGAGCGCACAGGCCTTCTCCGTGGCCAACGACCGGATGAAGAAGCTCGCCGACAGCTCGGGCGGCCGGCACCTCCATGTCCTCAACCTCAACGAAGGGCGGACACAGCTGAAAAGCCACGCCACCGCCGCCGAGCGAATCTACTGGCTGGATCTGCGGTTCTGTGACGTCCAGTCACCGGTCGCTCGATTCAACGATCAGCTCCATGTCGAGATTCTGGACAATGGCCAGGTTCGGGCCCGGACCGATGATGGCACCTTCCGCCAGCACAGCGCAGGGACCGCGATAGAGGCCTGCAACAAGCTCCCGGCGCCTCAGCAACCTGCGCCCGAAGACGACGCCGAGCTCACACCTCCAGAAGAGCCCCCTGAGCCGGAACCCACCCTGAGTGAGCTGGCCCAGAAGTATCGGTGGTTGCTGCCGATTGTCGGCGGTGGGGTGCTTCTGCTCGGCCTGCTCGCCCTGCTGGGGCTGCTCGCATGGCTGGCCCGAAGCCAGGACGACGAAGCGGTTGAAGAGACCGCGCCGACACCAGAGCCCGCCCCAGAGCCGCCGGAAGATGTTGGGATCATCGGCAACGACATCAACCCCGGGCCACGCGAGCTGTCCGAAGACTGGCGAAACCCGCTCCAGCCCCCGCTGCCCGAGACGCGTCTGGCGCTGGTCAGCGGCCCAGGTGGGCTGCAGTCGTTTTATCGTATCCCGAGCCGAGAATTTATCGTCGGCGCCGACGCCAGCCGGAACCCGGACCTGCTGCTGGACATCCCACAGATCTCGGGAAAGCATGCAACGATTCAGCTCTATCCCAGCGGCGCCGTGTTCGTGACCGATCACTCGACCAACGGGACGTTCATCGACGGGCGGCGGCTGCAGCGGGGGGAGCGGGCGCCGCTGCAGCCCGGCCAGCAGCTGGCCCTGAGCAGCCATGTTCTGATGCGGCTGGAGCAGCCCGGGCGTTCTCCTGCGAGCGCCCCGCCGCGCCCTGCCTCACAGCCGCCGCCGCAGCCTGCGGCCCCGCCACCCGAACCTGCCCCACAGCGCCCGGCTGCTCGGCCCAAGAAGAATCAAACCGTTTATGGTCCCATCGATGCGAAGGGGCCAGCCTCGCTGCGAACGGCTAAACCAGAGGAGGCGGCTCGCCGCACCAAGAGCCGCACAATCATCCAACCGATCCGAGATGATGAACCGTGAGTCCCCCCCCCCTCTACATTCACGGCCGCACTGACGTCGGCCGCCAGCGTGAACGCAACGAGGACCACTTCGCGATCCTCAAGCGGGGCTCTGAGGGGTGGTTGCTCACCGTGTGTGATGGAATGGGTGGCCATGGCGGCGGGGACACCGCCAGCCGGGTCGCGGTCGAGACGCTCACCGCGCAGCTGCCGGCCGCGCCGCTGGCGCAACCGCCGGCGGCCATCTATGAGGCGCTCCGCTCCTCCAACGTCGCGGTCTTCGAAGCCGCACAGCACAGCACCGACCCCGCGATGGGCACCACGGCGGTGGTCGCCTGGCTGGAGGGGGCGCGGTGCTGGGTGGGCTGGGTCGGCGACAGCCGGCTGTACCACTTCCGCCGCGGCGTCCAGATCGAGCGGACTGTCGATCACACCCGGGTCCAGCGGATGGTCGAGCTGGGCATCCTCACCCCGGAGCAGGCCAACCACCACCCCGACGGCCACATCCTCACCCAGGCGATCGGTGGGGGCGACGGCTCCGACATCAAGCCTTCGGTCTGGAACGAGCCGATGGAATTGGCGTCCGGTGACGTCCTGGTTCTGTGCAGCGATGGCCTGTACGACCTCGTTGAGGACGACGAGATCTTCCCGCTCATCGCTGGGACGCACTACCAGAGCGCCGTCGACCGGCTGATCGATACAGCCAACGCCCGCGGCGGCGTCGACAACATCACGGTGATCGTCTGTGTGGTCGGCCAGCCTGAGGTGCCGACCAACCCTTCGCAGACACCGCCGACTTCACCGCAAGGGGGGCCATCGGGTGGCGCGCTGGCCAGCGCACCGCAGGCGCTCGATCCGATGCCTGGGCGCGCAGGCCGCGCAGCCCCCCGGGCGCTGATGATGATCCTTCCGATCTTGATGGTGGTCTTTGCGGTGGGACTCATCGCGGTGGGCGCAGCGGGAAGCATGGATTGGTGGGCCCCCGCGCCCATCGATGCGCCACCACCGCCGCCCCCGCCGCCTCCGCCGCCCCCACCGCCAGAGGATGAGCTGGCGTCGCCAGAGGATGAGCTGGCGTCACCAGAGGACGCCTCCGAGCCGGTGGAGATACCCGCCCCAGCGGATCCGAAGTCGGATCTTGTGATGGTCCCGACCGGTGAGGAAGATGCCCCGGAAGCCCCGGTGGTGACTGCACCGGCACACAGCCCCGACGCGCCTGAGCCGGCGCCTTCGGAGGATTAGCCGGTTCATCGGGGTCGAACCCGATACCATAGGTTCTCGACAGCCACGAGGAGGGTTGATGGTGGGGGTTCTCTGGGCGTTGCTGGCGTGGGTCGGCGCTGCGGTTGCGGAGCCTTCCGGCAGCGAGATCGTCGTGATCCTGGACAACAGCTGCTCGATGGCGGCCGAGTCGGGCTTTAACAATGTCACGGTCCCGGCCAACGATCCGGAGCGGCTGGCGGTCCTGGGCGCGCAGGTCGTCGCCGATCTCGGCAAGAGCGGCGTGGATGAGGTCACCGTCCTGGGCTTTGGCCCCAGCGCGACGGCGCCTCCGGTGACGGCCGACAGCGGCGACGCCATCCGTGGGTGGAACTACGCGAACGGGACGTTCTTCCGAAACACCCTCACGCGCGCCGACCAGATCTTCAAGGCCTCACAGCGCGATGAGCAGCTGCTTATCTTCCTCACTGACGGGGTCCCCTCTCCGGAAGACAACATCCGCGACACCGATGACCTGCGGGCCATCTTCGATCCGACCGCGCACCCACGGACCGATGTGCTCGCCGTGGGGCTGTTCAACCACCCCGAGGTGCGGTCGGTGGGGACGACGCTGCTCGGCGCACTGGCTCGCTCTCCGGACGACGTCCAGGCGGTCAGCAGCGCCGAGCAGATCATCGAAGCGTTTACGGTGGGGTTCGCTCGGGCGATCGGCTCGCGGCCGGAGACCGGCACCCTCTCAGCGGGTGAGCGCCATGAGATCAAGGTGGGTCTGTATGTCTCTGAGGTCATCGCCGTTGCGGTCAGCCGGCAGCCCGGCCCCGCGTTTCACGCCAGCTTAGAGAGCCCCTGGGGACCGGTCCCGCCGCTGGGCAGCGGGGACAACGGCTGCACCGCTGCGGTCGCCCGGCAGCTGCCCCCTGCGGTCTGCAGTGGTCCGCACCGGCACTATCAGGTGTTTCGGAAGACCAACAACCCCGAGCACCGGACCCAGTGGGCCCTCTCTCTTGCCGACGGCTCCGATGAAATCCAGTACGGCATCATCCTGCGCTACGATCTGGCGGCCGGCGTGGACGTGCCCGCCACGGTGGCTGCCGGGACCACGGTGCCCATCCGTGCCCGTTTGATTTTCCGCGATGAGACCTTCGACGACGACGAGTTCTTTGGCTCGGACGGTTTCTCCGCGGTCGCGAAGATCGGAGACGAAGAGATCCCGATGATCCATGCCGGGGATGGGATCTTCACCGCCGAGTGGACCCCCGCAGACGATCGGGACGATAACCGGCAAGCCATCGTTGAAGTCGTCTTCCGCAACGAATGGATGGAGAAGTCGGCCAAGCGCCCGGTGACGGTGACGCCGCCGCCCTACCTGCTGACCGTGCAGGAGGCGATGACGCTGTCGCCGGTGCCCAGCACCTGGGCGCCGTCGTCGTTGTGTGGGACGCTGTCGCTCGCCGGCTCTCGGAACATCGAAGACGTCGATCTGAGCTGTGAGATCCGCGATCGGCCGCTGGGCGTCGGCTTCACCTGTGAGCGCTCTGGGCCAGAGACGCTACAGGTCTGCGCCGAGACCCGCCGCTGGTGCTGTGGGAAGACCGGCGATGTGACCGTCGACGTCGCCGGCCCCGGGGGCACCCCGCCACGAACCGCGGATTCATCGGTCGTCACCTTCGAAGTGGAGAACCCCGGCTTCCTGAAATGCTACTGGCTGCCCATCTCCATCACGCTGATGCTGATGTTTCTGGGGTGGTTCATCTATGGCTGGATCCGTCCCTACAGCTTCGACGGCAACGCCACGGTGACCATCGCCGGCAGCGAGAAGGGCCTGCGGCGAGCGACGCCGCAGATCCTCCAGGAGTGCCCCGGCGGCAAGCGGGGCTTCTACCGCAACGCCCGCATCGGGCTCAACGGCGCAGGTGACATGGTGCGCAAGACGTCACAGGCGCTGATTCTGCTGGAGGCGCGGCCAAACCAGTCCAGCACCTTCCTCAAGGCGCCCGGACTGGAGCAGCGCGACCGCCGGACCCGTAAGTGGGAACCCGTCCCCGAGGAAGAGCTTCGTGAAGGCTACATTTCCGGGCAGCTCTATCGACTCGGCGACTTGTATATCAAGTTCGAATAAAACCCGATTCAAACATTGTCGCTGAATCCTCAAACAACCTCCCCAGAAAAGAGGGTACGGTCACTGCCTTCTCATCGCTGTGGAGATCCTGATGCGTTCCCTCCTGTATCTCGCGCTGCTCCTCCCCATCGCCTGCGGCGATAACGACGACACCGCAACCTCAGAAGAAGCCGACACCGACACTGACACCGACACTGACACCGACACCGACACCGACACCGATACCGACACCGA
>JBCBLB010000581.1:0-6362 GCA_038520555.1 Myxococcota bacterium
CCTCGGCGATGGCGGTCGCATCGACGACCAACTCGAAGTCGTCGACCTGCTGCTGGAGCGCAGCGATGTCTTCGCCCAGTTGTTGATCGGCGCCCTGTTGTTCTGCCCGAAGCGCGTCCAGTTCGGTTTGGAGATCCAGAAGTTGTTGTTGGATTTCTTCAGCTTCTGCCTGTGAAAGGCCATTGTTATTCGAGGGCTCGCTATCGCACGCCGCCAACGCGAAGAGGAAGAGAAGATGCATGGTTCTGACTCCACAGGTATAGACATCTATTGCGAAGATTTCGCTATAGATAGACATAGATGGACCAGTCGACCTCAAGGAGTGAACGATTCTCTTCTTGAGGTCGCTGACGTGGAGAAAGTAGTCAACGTCCTACTGGGAGACCTCTTAAATCCAATTATTCGAAAATTATCGACTCATAATATTGCCGATAGGGAACGATAAATCTTGTTTCTACGCTCAGGGCAGGCGCAGGCGACTCCACTCGACGAAGTGATACATGTCCGTGTAGACGCTGACAGGCATCAGGGCGTCGAGCGCGGCGGTGTCCTCTCGATACACGAGATGTGCGCCATCACTCTGGAGCAGTCGAGCAGACCAGACGTCCATCAGGACATCGACCTCTGCTGTATAGAGGCGGTGTCCCTCCGCGACCTCGACCGGGAGCGCCGGATCGCGCATCATGACACAGTCGTCCCAGTCCCAACATACGGTCTCGGGAGGTTCGGGGCACCGCTCCGGTGAATTTCACGCCCCGTCCCGCTCGCCCTCCTCCTCCGCAGAATCATCCGGTCATCGATTGTCCGCCTTCAGGGAAGAAGAGGCAGTCGGGGCGTCGCAGTTCATTCGCTGGGAACGGCTCAGGCCGCCTCCCGGGTCAACCAGGATTCACCCTCTACGCCGAGCAGCGGAATATACAGGGAGACGGTGGTGCCCAGGCCAGGCGCGCTGTCGACCGTGATCCAGCCGCCCAGCTCGTCCACGGCCGCCCGTACGGCGGCGAGGCCCACGCCCCGGCCTGAGGTGACGCTGATCTGCGCGCGTGTCGACAGCCCGTCAGAGAACAGCGCCTCGACCAGCTGGTCTCTCGTCTGGTTCGGCAACCCATGTTGGGCGGCTTTCTCAGCGACGCGTTCCCAATGGATGCCGCGGCCGTTGTCGCGCACCTGGAGCACCATCGTGTCCCCGTCTGCGCGCGCCCCCAGACGCAACGTCGGAGGCCTTCCCGATGCGGCCTCGGATTCCAGGCCATGATCGACCGCGTTTCGGACCAGGTGGGACAGCGCCGACCAGATCACCTCCAGGCGGTCGGGGTGGACATACAGATCTCCCACATCGACGAGGACGCGGATGTCGCCTTTGCCCAGCTGTTCGCCGAGGTGACGGGCCCGATCGTCCATCAGTTGGAGTCGCTCCACCATCGACTGTAGACGAAGCCGCTGCAGCTCTCGCGCCAGTCGGGGCTCCGCGACCTGGATGATCGCATCGAAGTGGTGGGCATTCAGGGAGATCTTCCCCCCACGATCTGCGATCCAGGGGCGGACCGTCTCCATAAACGCGTCCCATCCCGTGCACAGCTGCTGGGCCTGCCACGCCTGCAGCGGCGCCTGCTGCAGGCTGACCGCGTCTTCCAGCTCATGGGCAAGGTCGCGGATGACGTTGACGCCGAACAGCGCGGTGTTCCCTTTGATGGTGTGAAGCAGGCGCATGGTCTGCGCCATGTCCCGCGACGCGATCACGTCGTCGATGTTCCGGCGGGTGTCTTCGAGGAAGCCGCGGACGGCGTCTTCTGACTCTCGCATATGGTTGAACAACGAGAGCTGCTGGGCCTGCTCTTCATCGGCCTTCTTTCGTGCCAGCTCATCGGTGATATCGGTCAGGATAACCAGCACCCGGATCCCCTCCTCATCCTCTTCGCGCTGACGGATCGGGCTGTACTCGATGCGGAGCCGCCGCGCGCCGATCGGCAATTCAGAGGGGAGTTGGCTGAGCAACAACACCAACGGCATCGAGCTCACCCCGACCTCTTCCCAGCCGAGGGCGAACCATCTGCCAATGGTCGGGTCAAGCCTCGACAAGACGTCCGCGAAGGCGGCCTGATCCGCCACATGCCCCAGCCATCGGCCCGCCGCCGCCGACCGCCGCCCCGTAACCTTCCCCGCCTCGTCCAGGATCAGCAGCCCCTGATCTACGGTGTCGAGGACCATGCGCATCGCCGCGGCTTGCTGCTCGATGATCTCCTTGGCTTCCCGGAGCGCAGCATGCTCGATCTGAAGACCATCCTGCGCCCGGGTGATCTGGTCGAACGCGCTCCGCCGGGCGGCGTCCGAGATGTTGGCGAAGATCACCGTCTCCAGGATGCCCATCATGATGGTGACGGCGAAGGTCGGTGCGTCTTGCATCTCCGATGGCCAGCGCTCGACCCCCAACAGCTGCCAGAGCGTAAACAGGATCAGGACGCCCGCCCAGAACCACACCCAACGCGGCCCGAGGATCAGCAACGTCGCCACCAAAGTCGGCGGCAACAGGAAGTTGCCCGGCGCCAGCAGGCCTCCGGTCAGGGGCATCATCGCCATGAGCATGGTGAAGAAGATGCCGCAGAGGATGTTCGCGGCGAGGTCCGGCGACCGGAACCGGCGAAGGAAAAACAACACAGCCGCGCACAGCGTGATGGTCAGCCCGAGCATCCCCACCAACGCGTAGTTCCCCTTCAACAGCTCCACAACAAAGAACAACGCAGCGATGCTCATCCCGACCAGGGAAAAATTCGCAGTCAGATAGGCGCGTCGATCTTGCTCCGGATCGCCGCTCCGGTTCAGCAGGCGATCCATCAAACGCTCATGAAGCGTTTTGAAACGCCTCATATCAACGATAGTGCGTCGAGGTTGATCCGGAAGGCCATCAAAAGTGGTGACGGATCGGGCGCCCCAGATCATAAGCGACGGTGGTCAATCCTGGACTTCAAGTCCAAACCACTGCATTGACAGGGTGGACAGGGTCTGGCTTGTGGGCTTCGGCGGCATCCGCTTCAGATACCAGGGCAGATGGCTATATCGGTGCAGCAATGCCCACCGCATCAGCGCCTGGGAGAAGTCCTTGCCAGCTCTCCCATCAATCATACCGTACCCATGCATCACCGCGCGAAGCAGCGCGGCGTCTCCACACGACCAGAACAGCCCCACCGAGGCGAACTCGTAGCCTGGAGCCCCCACTGTCGCGGGTTCAAAATCCAGCACCCCACACAGCGCCCACCGCCCCGACACCTCTTTGACGAAGAGGTGCTGTCGCATAATCTCCGTGTGTAGCGGCACATGAGGCCCATCAGCGGGCGGCGCTGTGTTCAGAAACCCCTCGATTTGATCGCACCAGTGGGCCCCGAGGCCGCGGCCCTGCTGCCGCGTCGTCGCGGTCCTGTGCTGCTCGGCGATGAAATCATCCCAGTCAAACAGCGCCAGAGAGGTCGGAAACGAGAGGCTGTGGAGGACCGAGAGCGCCTCACCCAGTTCCACAGAGAGCCGAAGCTGCTGCTTTCGCGGGATCTCCGCCCAGCACACATCTGCGGGACGGCCAGAGAGCCGCGTCATCAACACCCATCGCCATCCCGACCCCTCGTCCTGGCCCTCGCCGAGCAGCCGGGGCGTTGGGATGGGGAGGCTGCCCTCCAGCGCCTTCAGCCAGCGCGCTTCATGGGCGCCTTCTTCCACGAAGCAGGGCGGGTACAGCTTGAGGACCTGCTCAGCGCCCACCGCGAAGACCGGAAGGCTGCCCGCCGAAAAGCGCTTGACCCCTTCTTCACCGGGGCGCGCGGCGGAGATTCGTTGAACCAGCCAAAAGACAGCGAGAAGAAACGCTGCATCGTCCAGGTCGAGGGCGTCGAAGTCTTCTGGCGTCGCAACCGAAGGAAACACGATACACTGCCTTGATACTGATATTTATCAGCGAAGCATCTTACCGGACACCCACTGAATCCGAGGGCTTGGACGCGCTTCGAGATCCGACAACACCCCATATCCAGAACAGATACGGCAGCCGCGGGGATAGGTGCCCATGCCATCGGTCCGACTGACGAAGACTGTGCAAACCGGTTCATGAGCAAAGGCGTCCTTGGATTTCTCTTCAAAAACGCCCGCTCTGATCCGGAGAGTTGAGTACACTATGTCTTCAACCTGTGATTGCTGTGAGGTCCTGATGCACATCACCCGATCCGTCTTGTCTTCGCTCGCCCTCGCCGGGCTGTTGGGATGTGATTTTGAGCCTGATTATGCCACAACGGTGGATGCGGACGGCGGCGACGTTTCGGGGGACGATCGGGACGGGGACGGCCTATCCGATACAGACGAAGCGGCGCTGGGCACCGATCCAGACGTCTCTGACACAGACGGAGACGGGGTCAACGACGGCGATGAGCAGGCCGCAGGCACCAACCCCTTGTACACAGCGAGCCGGCCATACACCGGCGGCTACAACGTCGGGTACTGTGCAGACGGGATGGCCACGCCCACCGGGCCCACCGGACCGAGCAACGGGCTCGCCAACACCTTCCAGGCCGGCGACGTCGTCGACAACTTCACGCTGTATGACCAACACGGCGAAGCGGTCGAGCTGTACTCGTTCTGTGGGCAGGTCGTGATGCTGGCCTTCGGCGCCGAGTGGTGCACGGCCTGCCGAAGCCTGGCCCAGACCGCACAGGCAGAACAGGACCGGTATGGCCCGGATGGCTTCCAAATCATCGAGATCCTCATCGAAGACACCAGGGGCGGTCCCCCCGGCATCACAGCCACCGAGCGGTGGGCGTACGACAACGGCCTGTTCACCATCCCGGTCCTCGACGACGGCGCACAGGTCCACTGGTCCATGTTCGAGCTGGACTTCACCATCCCCTCCACCGTGATCCTCGATCGGGACGGGACGGTGCTGTCCGTCGATGCGCGCGTCACCGACCCCAGCCCCTACCTGGACTGAGCCGCCACCGAAAATGGCTCGGCGTCACCATCGGCCATGTGCTGCTGCTCAGCGACGACCCCTTCGACCAGGGCGCCACCCTGCAGCTCGACTTCGTCCGCGCCGCCCAGCGGGCAGAGTGGCGTCTCGATCATCGCCCTGTCGAACGCGCTTCCCTGAGCCATGTAGGCTAAAGACTGTGGCGTGGACGCATACACGCTGCTGGAGCTGGAGCCGGGGGCTTCCGAAGACGAGATCAAGAAGGCGTGGCGCCGGCTCGCCCGACAGCATCATCCGGATCTCAACGGCGGGGACCCGGACGCGGCAGAGCGGTTCAAAACCATCAAGGCGGCCTACGACGCCCTGATGGCGGGGGACGCCAACGCGATCCGTCCCTCCCTCGCAGCCGCCCGAATGGATCCGGACTGGCTCGATGCCCTGGAGTGGATGATCGAGGTCCGCCGCCAACAGGTCATGCGCGACATCCTGCCCCGCTTTGTCGGCGCGTATGGCACCCAGAGCGCGCTGGTCTGGGCGCTGTCTCGCGCCCGGAACCTTGAGACAGAAGCCGCGGCCCTCCCCGCACACCCCCAGCAGCGGGTCCTCCGCCGGCTGCCCATCGACATCCTCGTCGACCCATCCCCCGGCGCCTGGCGGCTGGCCGCCATCACCCGGCAACGAAACGGACGGGTCGCCCTGATCCTGTTCGCCAACGCCATCTGGCGGCAGCGGCCCGACGATGAGGACACCCTACGGTCGATGGTCTTCGCCGCCGTCGACCACGGCCTCGCCGCGGCAGTCCCCGCAGCGCTCCGGCGGGGGCCCCCGCCGCCGACCCTGGAGCTGGCGCGCTTCCTCGACCAGAGAGAGACCCTCCAGATCTGGTTCTGGAGAGTCGTCTGGACCGGTATCGCTGGCCTCGCCGCCACCATGCTCTGGATCATGCTGACGACGTAGCGTCACCCTGCAGCAGCGTATCCAGGTCGCTGTCATAGTAGGTCTGGAACTCCTCCGGGGAGAGGGCAAGGAGCGCGGGGATCACGATCTCCTCTTCCAGATCAAGGTGTGCGTTGAGGACCGCGTCGTGGACCCGCAGAGCCTCCGCGAGCGCCGCGGAGGCCGCCCCGCGGCCCTCCTGAGCCGCCGCCATCACCCGCTGCTCGCAGGCATGAAGCTCCCCATGACCGTCCCGGAGCGACGCACAGCTCAGCGGCCATCGCCACTCCAGGTACGGATACAGCTTGTTCTCTTCGTACGCCTCATGGCTCTTCATCGCCATCTTCCAGCGAAGAAACAGCAACGCGATGGCTGCAGCGTCGCCACCCTGCTCGGCACGCCGAACGAGGACGTCGCTGATCATCCGAAAGTTCTTATGCGCGCCCAACAACAGCGTCTGGGTCGGGTACCGCGGGTGGTCAGA
>JBCBLB010000883.1:0-3246 GCA_038520555.1 Myxococcota bacterium
CCTCAACCCTGACGTCGACAAAGACAACGAGGTCGCCGAGCGGCACCGGGACGAAGCCCGGCTGCTCGGAATGCTCCGCCACCGGTCTATCGTCTGGGTCGATGGCCTGGTCAATCTCGCCGGTCGGTGGACCGTCGTGATGGAGTTCGTCGAAGGGGTCAACCTCAAGCAGCTGCTCAAAGGAACGACGGTCCCCCTCGGCTGCGCGATCGAGATCATCCAGAACGCCGCGGACGCGTTTCATTATGCTTACGCCCGGCCTTCTCGGACCGGCCAGCCGCTGAAGCTGTTGCACCGGGACGTCAAGCCCTCGAACATCCACCTCACCCCCAACGGTGAGGTCAAGGTCCTCGACTTTGGCGTGGCCCGGGCGGACTTTGAGACCCGTGAGTCGGTCACCCGATCGCTGTATTTTGGCTCCGTTGAGTACATGTCTCCAGAGCGGTTGGACGGCCTGGACACCCACAAGGGCGACGTATATGCCCTGGGCGCCGTCCTGTTCGAGCTGATCGTCGGTGAGATGTTCGGCCGGTGCTCTGGCAACCGGGAGCGCCACAACGATCACCTGCGGGAACGGCTGACCGTGCTCTGGCAGCAGCACCAGGACCGCGATATCCACCGCCTGCTGGGGGAATGCCTCGCCTACGACCCCGATCTTCGGCCCGAAGCCGGCGAGCTCGCCCGGCGTCTGCGCGGCCTGCGCACCCGGATCCATGGCCCCTGGCTCGCCGACTGGGCCGAAGAGATCGTGCCCGACATCGCAGCGCAGCGGACCCCCGAAGCCCTCGACGACGATCTCTCTGGCACCCTCCTCTCTGAGCGGCGCGTTCGAGAAGAGACCGCAGCTCCTGTCGACATCGAAGACGAAGAGCTCAGCGAGTGGGATGACAACGACTTCACCCGATTCGAAGCAGAGATTGTCCCCGATGCGCCTTCGCCGCGACCGGTCACCGTTACACAGCCGCCTGCGAAGAAGCGCTCCTCCAGCCTGATGTTCATCAGCATCGCAGCCATGACGGGTCTGTTCGTCTCTCTGGTCATGGCCTTGATCCTCGCTGCTGCGCTGTTCTTCACCACCCAGGACACCGCCGAGCCCGCCCCGCAGCCCATCACCGTTGCGCCGGAGCGGATCGACCCGGCGCCTGCGCCGGAACCTCCGGTTGAAGCCGCGCCAGAAGCAGACGCCGACCCGGTGCCGGTCGCAGCAGACCCTGCGCCAGACCCCCAGGCTGCGTCGACGGCGGCACCGGTGGTGACGAGATCGGAGGAAGGGAGCGTGATCGCACGCGGTGCGACCGGGGGGATCCGGCTTCGCGGCGGGGCGGGGACGTTTGGGCCGGGAAATGTGCCGGCTGGCACCTATACCCTTACGGTGTCGTTCGATGGCAGCCGCTGGCACGACTCCGGACAGGTCATGGTGCGGGCCGCGGAGCAGGTGACGCTCATCTGCAAAGAGAACCTGCAACGGTGCATCGTCCGCTGAGTGCCATCTCCGAAACGAGCGTTAGTTTCTTGAACATGGCGTCGCCGATTGATCAGTCTTTGACGGTAGAGTGGTACCGACCGGTCCTCTTGGGCCGGATGATCGCCATCTGGCTGGGGGGGGTGATGCTCATCGGGTTCGGGATGGTCTCCAGCGCGATCGCCTTCGACCCGACCGGGCGGTTCCCAGAGATGGTGCAGGCCGTCTCGCTCGTCGCCGGGGTGTTGGCGACCGTCTCCGGGGCGCTGTTCGGGCTGATCGGCATCCTGCGCGTCCTGGCCGCTGATCCGGTGTGGCTGCTGGTGCGGCTCGACGGGCTGCTCTACCACACCGACCACGAAGAGCGGTTCATCCCCTGGCAGGGGCTGCGCACCGCGCGATGGGCAGATCGGCGGCTGATCCTCGAAGAAGACGACCAGGAGCCGCTGGTGATCGGGTATCGGTTCATGGGGATCTCCGGGCCGGATCTCGCCAGGCGGATCCGAGAGCTGCAGCGGCAGGCCCTCCTCGGCGTGCTCCAGCAACGAACCGATCGCCCTCCACGGTGAGACGGTGCTACACTGGGCGTCATGGAAAATCGACGGTTCATCGGTCGACTCCTGAGCGACGCCACGGTCGAGGACGCCTTCCATCCGGAGCGTCCTCGACGGACGATCCCATCGACCGATCTGCCGGAAGACAGCTGGGTGCAGGTCGAAGTCGACGGATCGGTGACCTCGTTGGCGGCGCCGGGCTCGGCGCGGGCGCAGATCTATGCCCTCGCCGCGGACAAGGCGCTCGACCCCATCCACCCCGCCCCGGTCCTCACCGAAGCCGACGAACGCTTCGCGAACCCGCAGATCGACGCCCCCGACCTGCTCGACCTGCGCCACCTGCCGTTCGTCACCATCGACGAAAAGACCAGCAAAGACCTCGATCAGGCGCTGTGTATCCAACGCGCCGGCGATGGCTGGTGTGTCTGGTACGCGATCGCCGACGCCGCGTGGTTCGTTCGGCCTGGAAAGCCCCTGTTCGAAGAAGCGCTGCGCCGTGGGGCGACCTGCTATATGCCGGGCCTCATCATCCCCATGCTGCCCACCAACCTGTCCGAAGACATCGTCTCGCTCAACCCCGGCGTCGATCGGCGGGCCCTGGTCTTCCGCATGATCCTCGCCCCCGACGGCGCCCGTCGGGGCTGCGACATCCTCCGTGGCCGCATCAACAGCAAGGCCAAGCTCGATTATGACACCGTCGATGCGTGGCTGAAGGGCGACGCCCCGCCGCCCACCGACCATCCCGAGGCGCTGCAGAGCCTGCGATACCTACAGACCGTCGGCCAGATCCGCATCCAGCAGGCGGTCGAGCGCGATGTGGTTCGCCTGCGTCGGGTGGAGAGCGCGGTGAAGCTCCGGTCCGATCGGGGGCTGCGGTTCGTCGCCTTCGCCGACCCCCGAAACGATGTCGAGCGCTACAACGAACAGATCTCGTTGCTGTGCAACATGGAGGGCGCGCGGTACCTGCTCGAAGACGCGCCAGACTTCCTCCAGCCGATCTTCCGCGTTCATCCTCCACCCTCTGAGGCGCGCCTGGACTCGATGCGAGAGATGATCGACGCCATCATCGGCGCGCACCGGCTCGACCGGCGGGTGTGGTCCTGGGATCCGCGCGGCGAGAGCCTGGCGACCTACCTCGACCGGCTGCCCCGAGGCGGTGAGCAAGGCCGACTGGCGCGGGCGATCCACCGACAGGCGATGATGAGCAACGGACGGTCGTCGTTCACCGCC
>JBCBLB010000796.1:0-4081 GCA_038520555.1 Myxococcota bacterium
CGCGCCAGAGGGGCTGTCGGAAGAGGCCCGCGCCGAAGCCGCCGCCGAAGCCGCCGCCGCGATCCTCAAAGAAGAGCCGGCCACCCCCACCCCCCCCACACCCACCCCTGCGGCCACCGATGCAGCGCCCGTCGAGACGAAGCGGGTGATGCTCCAGCCGGCCAGGGCGGAGGTCCCCCTCGGCCCGAAGACACCGCTCAAGGGGCCGAAGGACGCGCCGGTGACCATCGTGTTGTTCGAGGACTTTCAGTGCCCGTTCTGCCGCAAGCTTGCGGGGAACCTGCATGCGCTGATGGACGCGCGTCCCGCTGATGTTCGGGTCGCGTGGTACCACTTTCCGATGCTGTCTGACTGCAACGACCACGTCAAGAAGGACATGCACCCTCAGGCCTGCCTGGCCGCGATGGCGGGGGTCTGCGCCGAGGAGCAGGGAAAATTCTGGGAGATGCATGACACGATGTTCTCCAACAACGCCAGGCTCTCGGCCCGGGACATCCGCAAATACGCGCAGCTGGAAGGGTTGGCGTTGGGGGCCTTCGACACCTGTATGCGCGCGCCCGAAACCCTGGCGCAGGTCAAAGCAGACGCCTCGGTCGGCGCAGAGCTGGGCGTCGGCGGAACCCCGACCTTCTTCGTGAACGGTCGGCGCCTCGCCGGTGCCCAGCCGGTCGAGGTCCTGGAGGCGGTCGTCGACGCTGTCCAGCAGAAGGACCAGCAGGAGCGGGTGCGTCTGGATGTCGCCCTCCGGGGTGAGATCATCGGCGACATCGGGCAGGTCCCTGGCGAAGTCACCCTGGACGGTCCCTACGGCCGCTTCACCATCGACGCCTTCGAGGCTCATGTCGTCGACGGGGTCGCAAAGAGCATCCCCGGCGCCGAGCCGACCCGCGGCCTGAGCTGGTATGACGCCTCGGCGGCCTGTGAGGCCGCTGGCAAGCGGCTGTGTTCCGAGGAGGAGTGGCTCAGCGCCTGCACCGGAGCGATCCCCAACGACCTCGATGGCGACGGCATATATTCTGATGATCCCATCCAGGGACGGCGGCATCCCTATGGCGACTACCCCCTGGAGAACTACTGCGCCTCCTCACGAGAGAAAGACGATGCCCGGCCGCTCATCGCTGGAAACCATCCGAAGTGTGTGACCCCGGAAGGGGTCTATGACATGGAGGGCAACCTCAAAGAGTGGATCGGCCTCGCCCCCGATCGAGCCGGTCTGAAGGGCGGATCGTATTTCTCGCGGAACTCGGCCCGTTGCGGCTACTTCAAGAAGGACGTGCCTCCCGACGGCGCCGATGACTCGATGGGGTTCCGCTGCTGCCGCGGCAAAGATCCGGTCGACGACAGCGCCGAGCGGTACCCTGGCGGGAAGGTCGGCGACGCGGTGCAGGCGTGGTCGCTGCCCACCCCCCGCGGCGGTGACTTCGGCACCGCCGATCTCAAGGGCAAGCCGTTCATCATGACCTTCTGGGCCAGCTGGTGCGGCCCTTGCCGCAAAGAGCTTCCCGCCCTCGCCGCCCTGTATGAGAAGTATAAGGATCAGGGCCTCGTCGTCGTTGGCGTCAATGTCGACCGCGACCGCAACAAGGCGAAGGGTTTCCTGCGCGACATGCCCCTGCCTTTCCCCGTCGTCCTGGACACCGAAAACGAGCTGATGGGCCGATTCGACGCCCAGAGCGTCCCCACCACCTTCTGGGTGACCGCCGACGGTGACATCCGGCAGAAGACCGAAGGCTACGATGACCGCAAGAAGGACGACCTGGAGACCTACCTCACCGAGCTGATGCGCCGGTGACAGCGATCCACCTGCGCCGCGCCCTGCTGGCCGAACAATGGGCCCGAGGCGTGGCCTTCTCGATCGATGACAACGGATTGCTCGCCCCGGTTGTGGCGGGTCCGACCGAAGCGATCGACGGGTGGGTGATCCCGGGGATGGTCAACGGTCATGGGCACGCGTTCCAGCGGGCGATGGCCGGTCTCGCCGAGCGCCGCCACCCCGCCCGCTCCGCTGACTCATTCTGGACCTGGCGAGAGGAGATGTACCGCCTCGCCAACCACATATCTCCCGAAGACCTCGAAGCGCTCGCCGCGTGGCTGTATGTGGAGATGCTGGAGGCCGGCTACACCGCCGTCGCGGAGTTTCACTACGTTCACCACCAGCCCGACGGCCGGCCCTATGCTGACCCGGCCGCGATGAGCCGGGCGATCCTCCGGGCAGCAACGCGGACGGGCATTCGGCTGACCCTGCTGCCGGTCTTCTACGCCCATGGGGGGTTCACCGAGCCGCTCCGCCCGCTCCAGCGCCGCTTCGCCCATACACAGGTATCCGAATTCTCAAGGGTATACGAAGCGTTACGTACAGAACGAGGCCCGCTGGTCGAGGTCGGCTTTGCTGCCCACAGCCTCCGGGCGGTCTGGCCTGTAGAGCTGATGCAGCTCTGCTCGCTGCCTGGGCCGGCGCATATTCACATCGCCGAGCAGCGCGCTGAGGTCACGCATTGCCTGCGCCACCACGGTCAGCGGCCGGTCGACTGGTTGCTCGACCACGTCCCTGTCGATGACCGCTGGAGCTTGATCCACGCCACCCACGTCACCACCGAAGAGGTCGCAAAGATGGCTGCATCTGGCGCCGTCGTCGGCCTGTGCCCCACCACCGAAGGCAACCTCGGCGATGGCATCTTCCCCCTCGCGGACCTGCTCGAAGCCGGCGGTCGGATCTCGATCGGTAGTGACAGCCACATCACCGTCGATCCCCGAGAAGAGCTTCGATTGTTGGAGTACGGCCAGCGGCTGCGCACCCACGCCCGAAACGTGGCAGCGGACGCTGCACAGCCATCGACCGGACAGCGGCTGTGGATCGACGCCGCCCGCGGCGGTGGGCAGTCCATCGGACACCCCGCGGGAGCGCTGACCGCGGGCCGGTGCGCAGATCTGGTCGTGCTCGATCCCGATAATCCCAAGCTCATCGGTCACAGCGAAGCGACCGTGCTCGATGCCTTCATCTTCTCATCCGGCGGCGCCTCGCCGGTGCGAGACGTCATGGTCGGCGGACAGTGGGTGGTCCTGGATGGCCGGCACCGCGATCGAGATGCGATCTTTGCCGCGTATCGGTCCACGGTGGAGCGGCTGGTTAAGTCACGGGGATGAGTCTGTTCACGTTGCACCCTCCGCAGACGGAGATGACACCGCTTCTGGTCACGATTCCGCACACCGGCACCGACGTCCCTCCACAGATCCTGGCGCGGTGGACGGACGCAGCGAAGGCGCTCCCCGACACCGACTGGCACCTGGCGCCGCTGTATGACTTCGTGCCGCGGATCGGCGCGGGCCTGCTGGTCGCCCGATACAGCCGCTACGTCATCGACCTCAACCGGCCTGCCGATGGCCACGCCCTCTACCCGGGCCGGGACGAGACGGCCCGGGTGCCGACCTCGACCTTCGAACAAGCAGACATCTATCTTCCCGAGCAGCTGCCTTCTGCAGACGAGATCGCAGAACGCACCGAGAGATACTGGCGTCCCTGGCACGATGAGGTCCGTCGCCAGCTGGCGCTCCGCAAAGCGCGCTTCGGCTTCGCCGTCCTCTTCGACGCCCACAGCATCCGCAGTGAAGTGCCCCGGTTCTTCTCGGGGCGGCTCCCTGGATTGATGCTCGGCACCGCCGATGGCCACAGCTGCGATCCGCAGATGGCGCAGGCGGCGCTCGACGTCTTCGAGGCCAGTCCCTTCTCCTGGGCCCTCAACGCGCCGTTCAAGGGCGGGCACATCACCCGATCCTTTGGGGCGCCTGTGGACGGTGTCCATGCCCTCCAGCTAGAGATGAGCCAGCGGCTGTATATGGACGAAGATCCCCCATTTCAATACAACCCATCGAAAGCGGACGTCCTGAAGCCGTGGCTGGAGCGCGCCCTACAGGCGATCCTGGCGACCCTGCCCGCGCTCAAGTCCGCCAGCGCCCCCGGTCAGGTGGGGGCCGCTCCAGGAAGCGCGGGCCGGGTCGCCAGGATCGCCTGTAGGGCGCGCTCCAGCCACGGCTTCAGGACGTCCGCTTTCGATGGGTTGTATTGAAATGGGGGATCTTCGTC
>JBCBLB010000484.1:0-7633 GCA_038520555.1 Myxococcota bacterium
AGGTGCTGGCCGGGCGCGAGCAGCCGGGCCTGAGCCGCGAAGACGCTGGGGCGGATGCAGATGTGCCGTTCTGGGGAAACCAGCGCCAGCGGCGCAGTCACCATCGCCCAGTTCACCGACATCTTGCTGCGAGACAGGGCGTCCTGCCAACCGGCGAGGCGCTCCGCATTGGAGCCGCTGCCTTTGATCAGGGACAGCATCGCCCGCGACACCGACTCATGGTAGGACGGATCCATGGTTCGGAGCGGCTTCACGTCCTGACCGGGGCGGACCAGATCCGTACGCATCAGCACATCTGCGATCAGTGACACACAACCGCTGTGATCGCCGGCCTCAACCAGGGCGGACAGGGCGGCGGGCGTCCACAGCTTCTGTGCAAACTGGATGGACGGGTTCCGAAGCCGCTTCTTCGTGCGCTCACCGGGGATGCCACGAACGTTCTCCTGGTAGTCGCTGTCCTGGAAGCCGTCTGCATACACCGAGCGGAACACCTTGACCTGATCGGAGAAGCTCATCAGCGGCTTCGCCGAAGGCTGCGGCTTCGCGCTACGATCCACCATCCGATCGGCGCGGCGACGGGCCAGCGACCGCATCCCCTGACGCTCCAGCTCAGTGTGGAGATCCGCGACCGGCTCGTCCGAGCGCTCCAGCGGCTCCATCAGCCAACAGAACTCGTTCTTGAGGGTGCGAAGGGTCCCGTCCTCGAACTGAAAGCTCTTGCGGCCGTCCCCAGAGGACACCAGCGCGGCGACCCCCCATTCTGGGCGGCGAGCGTGCCGGTACAGGACGCGATCCATCGTATTGTCCACGGTCATGGACTCATTCTCCATCAACATCGTCACTCCGGTCGATGCCCCTCACACCATGCGGTGGGTGTGAAGGTGATTTTTCACTGCGCGATAAGAGGTGTCATCAGGGTGTTTCGTTACGAACCCGATCAACAGACTTCCGAAGGGAACATGACGTGACCGGTCTTGGCAAACGGATGCGATTCTCTTCCGACCTGCACCGTATACACCCTGCCTCCTTTTGGATGGTTGACGACCCCGATAAGAAGGGAAAGTCCCCCCCTATGGGGTTGAGTAGATCGCAACAACAGGCGATGGCAGCCGTTCATGCGCCGCTCGCCGGATGGTATCCGATTGTAGACACTTCGATCTCTCCCCAACAAATTGCCCCAAATGACCCTTCTCGTCAAGCAGAAATCCAATATTCACCACGCTTGATGCCCGATAAACTCATTCTGTAACCCATGAAGTTCAATCGCGGTATGGTTACCCCCAATAAACTTCCGAAGAAATCTATCAGCCCCCTTCACAGATACAATATCCCTCCCTTCACCACCACCAACGCCGCGATGAAGGGTTGGAATCCAATGGTCAATATTGCCAGGGGAACCGGGTAAAGTCCTGCTTGCGCTTCTCCAGAAACGCGTCCCGTCCCTCCTGCGCCTCATCGGTTCCATACGCCAACCGGGTCGCCTCTCCGGCGAACACCTGCTGTCCGACGAGCCCGTCATCGATCAGGTTGAACGCAAACTTCAGCATCCGCTGCGCGGTCGGGCTCTTTGCGTTGATTTCTCGGGCCCACTGCAGCGCGGTCTCTTCCAATTCTGCGTGGGGCACCGCGGCGTTGACCATCCCCATCTCGAAGGCTTCCTGTGCGGAATAGTTTCGCCCCAGGAAGAAGATCTCACGGGCGCGTTTCTGTCCGACCTGCCGGGCGAGGTATGCAGATCCGAACCCTCCATCGAAGCTTGCGACATCGGCGTCGGTCTGCTTGAAGATGGCGTGTTCCTTGCTGGCGAGGGTCAGATCGCAGACCACATGCAGGCTGTGTCCGCCGCCAACCGCCCACCCGGGGACCACAGCGATGCACACCTTGGGCATGAAGCGAATCAGGCGCTGAACCTCAAGGATGTGCAGCCGCCCCTGTCGGGCAGGGTCGATGACCTTCTCCTCGTCGTCGGAGTACTTGTATCCGTCCTTGCCACGAATCCGCTGATCTCCGCCGCTGCAGAAGGCCCAGCCGCCGTCTTTGGGAGAGGGGCCGTTGCCGGTCAGCAGCACGGTCCCGACGTCCGCGGTCATCCTGGCGTGGTCGAGGGCGACATACAGCTCGTCGACGGTCCGTGGTCGAAAGGCGTTGCGAACCTCCGGACGATTGAAGGCGATGCGAACCGTGCCCTCCCCTTTGGCCCGGTGATAGGTGAGGTCGGTAAAATCAAAGCGCTCGACAGGCTCCCACCGGTCTGGGTTGAAGATCTCCGAGATCATGGCACGCTCCAGGTTGAGGTTGTGCCCCCGGCTCTATCGTCCTCAGGAACGGCGCGCCCCGCTGCCGGCATCAGCGACCTGGTGGGTTTTGTCAGTCGTCGCTGCCGAGCAGCCCCGCATATTGTGCCCAGTAAAACAGCTGGAGGATCGCGGTGACGGCTGAGGCGAGGTAGGTCGCGGCGGCGGCAGTGAGGACCTGGCTGACGCCCTGGGCTTCGCGCTCATCGATCAAGCCGGTGGACAGGAGCGCCTTACGCGCCCGCACCGATGCATCGATCTCCACAGGGAGGGTGACCAGGGTAAACGCGACGAACGCCGCGAACAGCAACACCCCGAGCTTCGCGAGCCCGGTGAATCCGATGATGGCGCCGATGATGACCATCCAGATGCCGAACTGGGTGCCGATGTTGGCGACCGGCACCATCTGCTGGCGGATCTGCATGGGCAGATAGCCGTCATGGTGCTGGATGGCGTGGCCGACCTCATGGGCGGAGATGCCCGCGGCGGTGACCGACCGGCCGGTGAAGTTGCCGGGGCTGAGGCGGAGCGTCTTACTGGACGGGTCATAGTGATCAGTCAGGTACCCATCGACCGGTTCGATGCGAACGTCCTGAATCCCCCGGGCCTTGAGGATCGCCCGGGCGACGTCTGCGCCGGTCAGTCCGCGGCCCGTGGCCACCTTGTCCCACTTCGCGGTCGCCGACTTCACCCAGGCCTGCGCCCCCAGGCTGAGGACCAGCCCCACGCCCATAATGATGAGATACAGCGGATCGAAGATCATCGGTTAACTCCCTGAGCCATTCCTTCATTTTCCTAGCCACACTTCTTGATCCATCAACCTTTTTGGAGATCGGATGACCTCTCCCGACCCACAAGCGGTCCACACCTATCTGGCCGCCCTCCAGCAGCAGATCTGCAGCGCGCTGGAGGACGTCGACGGTGAGGCGCGCTTCATCGAAGACCCCGCGGAGTACCCCAACCGGGGCGTCTCCTGGCCGCGGATCCTGGAGGGCGGTCGGCATATCGAGAAGGCGGCCGTCAACTTCACCCATGCCCGTGGCGATCGGCTGCCGCCGGCAGCGACCGCCCGCAAGCCCGAGCTTGCGGGCCGTGGGTTTGAGGCAGTGTCGATGTCGCTCATCGTCCACCCTCGCAATCCATACGCCCCCACCACCCACGCCAACCTGCGGTTCTTCGTGGCTGCAGGTGGGCCAGAGCAGAAGCCGATCTGGTGGTTCGGCGGTGGGTTTGACCTGACACCCTACTACGGTTTTGATGAGGACTGCGTGCACTGGCACCAGCAGGCCCACGACAGCGTCGCGCCGTTCGGCGCGCAGATGTACGCTCGGTTCAAGGACGCCTGCGACGCCTACTTCTTCCTGCCGCACCGCAACGAGCCGCGTGGCGTCGGCGGGCTGTTCTTTGAGGACTTCAACGCCCTGGGCTTCACGCGCACCTTTGAGATGGTCCAAAGCGTCGGCGACCATTTCCTGCCCGCCTACCTCCCCATCCTCGGCCGCCGGATCGAGACCCCCTATGGCGCACGCGAGCGGGACTTCCAGCTCTACCGCAGGGGACGATATGTTGAATTTAACCTTGTTTATGACCGCGGGACCAAATATGGCCTGCAGTCGGGTCGGCGGATCGAGGCGGTTCTGGCCAGCATGCCGCCGATGGTCCGCTGGCAGTATGATCACACCCCACCACCAGACTCGGCAGAAGCAGCGTTGATGACCCGTTATCTGACGCCTCGGGACTGGCTATCGGGGGGGTAGCCCCCACGCGTCCTGAACGCGCGCATAGACGTCATCGGGCAGAAGGACGAGCAGCGGTGCAGCGTCGGGGTCGAGCCACCGGATCAGGGCCTCAACCGCTGCAGCGGGCATGGCGGTGCAGCCCGCGGTCGGCGCCGCCCCTTCTCGCCGCCAGATGTGCACGAAGATGGCGCTTCCGGCGCCCGCGACGATGGCAGGGGGGGCGTTGTGGTCCACGGCGATTTTCAGGCGGTGCGCCGCATCCCCCAGACGCATTCGCTGGCTCTGTTCCCAGGCGGTGAGCGGTTGTTCGCCTTCAACGACCTTGTGTCGGTTATAATCGGGATGTGACGCGTCCTCGATCCACAAATCACGGGGGCCGACGCGGCGCATCGGCCAACGCGGTGCAGGGATCAGCAGGGCATCTCCGAACGCGTCCCCGATAGAGAAGACCCCTGCGGGTGCACGCCCATCGCCTTCCACCTTCTGTGGCCCCTCAGGCACAGCCGGATGCAGCCCCCGGCCCCAGGCAGCCCCCGCGCGACCGATGCGAGCGGGGATCGCCGCCCCAACGCGCTGCCATTGACCGGATGCATCCCGAGACCACCGCTGCACCTCAGCGAAAGAGTCGTCCCAGTCTGATACCCGGACATCAACGATCTGCGAACGTTCTTCCTGGATAACAGGCGATGCTCGCGCCACGATGAGAGCAGAGAGAAAGAAGAACACCCCCTCATCATACCGAAGAAAGCCCTTAACATCGCTCTCCTTCGCTCGAAGTAGCCTATATCCATCGCTCCCTTGTTGAGATTGAAGGATCTCGCTATCGCTGACACGCCCCAGCCCCCACAGCTCCCTCAGGCCGATCTTGCGCGGCAGGTCCGGACAGTGTCTGCTGCCAGCGTGATCTTCGGGGTCCTCAGCTCGTTGTCCGCTGGCGCCTACCTCGCTGTGGGCATTTACACGCTGGCGCTCCCGCTGATATCCGCGGTTCCGTTCTTCGCGATCGCCTATGCGCTCCTCCGGAAGCGGCCGGACGTCCAGCTGGCAGGCGTCCTGTGCACCGGGGCTGCATATTACCTCCTTACCGTGTCGCTCTGCCTCGTGGGCGGCTTTCAATCTCCGTTCATCACCTGGATTTTCTTCATCCCAGCGCTCGCGCTGCTGCTGTGTGGGCTCCGGATCGGGCTCATCTGGTCTGGGATCACGGCGTTAACGGTGGTCGGCTTCGTTTACGCACACATCAACGGGATCCCACTGTCCGGCGGACCGCTGCTGCGGTTCGATCCTGCTGAATATCCTTCCTTCTGGTACCTCCAGGGGTTGGGGATGACCGCTCTGATGACCACCCTGGGCTCCGTCTTCGTGCTCAACCAGCGTCGGCTGTATCAGCAGCAACAACAGGTCATCGAACACCTGGAGCACGAAGTCCAACAGCGCCGAGAGGCCGAAGCCGCCGCCCTGGCCGCCGATTACGCAAAGAGCGCCTTCCTGGCTACCATGAGCCATGAGATCCGCACCCCGATGAACGGGGTGCTGGGGATGGCCCAGCTGTTGTTGAACACTCCGCTCGACACGACCCAGCGCGAGCACCTGCACACCCTCCACAACTCGGGGCAGACGCTGCTCAGCTTGCTCAATGATGTGCTCGACTTCTCTCGGATCGAATCTGGCGAGATGATCCTGGAGACGCTGCCGTTCGAGCCGCGGACGATGATCGAGGAGCTGGCCGACCTGATGACGCCGCGGGCCGAAGAGAAACAGATTGAGCTGCTGATGGACGTCGCGCCGGACTTCCCGTCTCGGCTGATCGGCGACGAGACGCGGCTGCGTCAGATGGTGCTCAACCTGCTGAGCAACGCGATCAAGTTCACCGAACAGGGCGAGATCCTCATCCAGGCCCTCGCCGAGCCCTGCGCAGCAGACGCCGTGATGGTCCGGATCTCGGTATCGGACACCGGCATCGGCATCCCCGAGGACGCCCAGGCGCGCATCTTCGAGCGCTTCGTGCAGGCGGACAGCTCGACGGTGCGGCGGTTTGGGGGGTCTGGCCTGGGGCTGTCCATCGTCCGCGGCCTCGCCGAGCGCATGGGGGGCACGGTCGGTTTGGAGTCGCGCCCCGGCGAAGGCAGCACGTTCTGGTTCACCGCGCGGCTCCTGCGCGCCACCGAGGAGCCGGCCTTCAACGCGCGCATGCTGGCCGGCCGCCGCATCGTCGTCGTGGACGACAACGCGATCAACCGTCTGGTGCTTCACCGGCAGCTGACCTGGTGGGGGGCAACGGTCACCTGCGCAGGTGACGCCCAACAGGCCATGAAGGTCCTACACCGCGCCATCTCCGTCGATGAACCTGTTGACCTGCTGATCCTGGACATGCACATGCCCGGGGTTGATGGCCTGCAGCTCGCCCGGCGCTTCCAGCAGCTCGACGGCGCGCACGTCACCCGCCGCGTGCTGCTGTCCTCAATGGGAGAGCCCATCCCAGAAGCGCGGCTGCAGGCATGCGGCATCCATCAGCAGCTCAACAAGCCGGTGCGCCAACGGCTGCTGTATGAGACCCTCTGTCGGCTGCTCGCCCTCGAAGACGCGCCCCGCCCTGCGCGGCCGATGCTCTCGAAAACGGCGACGACGCTCAACCCTGCGCACCTGTTGGTGGTCGAAGACAACACCATCAACCAGACCGTCATCCGACACGCCCTCGGTCAGCTGGGCTACACCTGTGATATCGCCAAAGACGGCGTGGATGCCCTTGAGAAGCTGGACACGCAGACCTATCCGCTGATCTTTATGGATCTGCACATGCCCCGACTCGACGGCATCGCCACGACACAGCGCATCCGCCAGCGGGGCGTCGATACCCCCATCATCGGCTTGACCGCGTCCGTCACCGCCGAGGATGAGCGCCGCTGTATGACGGCTGGAATGAGCGCGTTTTTGACCAAGCCCATCGACATGAACGAGCTGGAGCACACCCTCAACCACTGGGTGCCTACAGAAGAGCAGCTGCGCAAGCTGGGGTGATCAGCTCGGGTCGGCGTGGTTGAACTCGACCTGCTGAAGCCACAAGCGGACGCTGCCACGGCGCTTCTGGACGCAGGCCGGGTCGAAGCCGGCCTCTTCGAGTTCTTTGCGAATGCGGTGGATCAGCACGTTGAGGCGATTGGACGCGTTATCCAGCCACCGCTCCCCCCAGACGCTCAGGCCGATCTCATCGTCGGTGCACCAGCCCTGATGAATGGGCGGGCGGCTGGCGTGGCGATCGTGACGGAGCCGCTCGGCGAGGGCGCGCATAAACATCGCCCGACGACGCGCGGTGATCAGATGCTGCTGCTGGGTACGCAGGTCCCGAACCCGAACCCGGCGAACGGCCCGCGCACAGGTCAACCGATACGGAAGGCCGAGCTGGCCAGACAAATCCGTCGGCGTCGCGCTGACGTTTTCACTGATGATGCTCAGGGTCCGCTCACCGACGGTGAAGACTTCCCCCGGGGTCAGCGGACGGCGCTCCCCCGCGATCTCTGCCCACAACGAATGCTGCAGATCCAGCTCGAAGGACAGGCCTTCATCCACCATCGTACGCCCCGGGTTCAGCCGACGACGCAG
>JBCBLB010000517.1:0-7200 GCA_038520555.1 Myxococcota bacterium
CCACCCCACCCCACCCCACCTCACTTCAAGGCGGGCATCAGCCGTGCGGGTGCAGGCTGGCGAGCACGCTTCGCGACCTCAGGCTGCTCTCCGCATGAGCCTCGATCGTCTCTGCGAACGCCCACTGTGGGCCGCCCGGCGGTCGGGCTCGGAGCAGATCTTTCAGCGGTGTCCGCCGAGCAGCCTCCATCGCCGATAGCCAGCGCTCGCTGACCCGACGGCTCCCTTCGGTGTCGCACTGATCGTGGAGCGCTCCGCCACGGTGGGGATCGTAGGTATAAGGCGGACCGGGCGGCGCCTGGAGGGGTTCGGTGCATTCGACACACCGGGTGAGGGAAGGGGTCAGCCCCGCGAAGGTCAGGGCCTTGGCCTCAAACGCCATCCGAAACAGGGCCTCTGGTGGGGTGGGGGCGGCCTCGATCAGCAGGCATGCCACATCCAACAGCCCATACAGCCGCGGCTCTGGTTGGTCGCTCCGGGCGAGCGCGGCAGCGGCTTCGCAGACGTAGCCCATCAGCGTCAGCCGGCGCAGGTCGGTCCGTGCTGAGGAGCGACCGTCGGTGAGCCGCACCTCATCGAGGTGCCAGAGCGCGCTGTTGCCCCGCCCGCGTCGCAACGTGGCGCTAAGCTTGTTTCCATAGTCGAGCGCCCCACCGAATCGCCGCCGGGAAGCCCGGGCGGATCGGGCGATGGCGCTGACCTGTCCCAACGCAGGCGTCAGCAACCGCACGATCAGATCGTTGTCACGGTAGTTGCTCTTGCTGATGAGGATCGCTTCGAACTCTGCTGGCAGCCGATCGCTCATTCGCTCACAACTTCAGAAGCGCGCCGCAGACGCTGAAGTAGATGAGGATGGCGATGAGGTCGATCATCGTGGTGACGAACGGGCCCGTGGCGACGGCGGGATCGACCCCCAACCGGTTGAGGGTCAGCGGAACCAGCATCCCCAGGGTCGCCGCCGAGATGACGATGACGACCAGGGCGATGGCGATGCTTGCGCCGAGCATCGGCTGCGAGGACCACCGGGCCAGGGCGTAGCCGCCCAGGACGATGGCGAAGCTCGCTCCGAGCAGCGCGCCCACCCGCGCCTCTCGCGAGAGCATGCTCCAGATGCCGAAGCTGCTGGCGTGGCCGGTGGCGATGTTTCGGACCGCGATGGTCGCCGCCTGCGTCCCCACGTTGCCCCCGGTGCCAAGCATGACCGGGATGAACCCGGCGAGCACCGCCTGCTTCTCCAGGCTGGACTCGAACACCCCGATCAGCTCGGCCATCCCAATGCCGCCGATGAGGGTGATCAGCAGCCAGGTGAACCGCTGCTGGTAGGACCGGAGCACCGACTTGCTGTGCGGCTCCAGATCCTCACCGACCCCAGCCATCAGCATCATGTCTTCCGCGGCTTCTTCCTTGATGACGTCGACGATGTCGTCGATGGTCACGATGCCGAGCATCCGCCGGTCCGGGTCGACCACCGGAACCGCCAGGAGGTCGTACCGCCCGACGATCCGGGCCACCTCTTCCTGATCGGTCTCCGGGGCGACGGTGATGATGTCCGTGGTCATCAGATCGCCGAGCAACGTCGAGGGCGAGTTGGTCAACAACATCCGCAACGATGTCACCCCCACCAGCTGCCCGGTGTCGTTCTCAACGTACAGATAAAACACCATCTCCAGATCGTCGGCGTCCTGCAGCGCGCTGATGGCGTCGCGGCAGGTCTCGCCGCTGTTGAGCCGGAAGGCCGCAGGGTGCATCAGGTAGCCAGCCGTCTCTTCGGGCCAACTCAGCAGATCCTCGACCTGTTCTTTCTCTTCCCCCTTCAGGGCGTTGAGGATCTTGTCCCGCAAATCGTCGGGGAGGTTTCCGATGACGTAGGCTTCGTCGTCGAGCGGCATCCGCCGAAGAAGCCGCACCAGTCGGTTGAAGTCCGTACCCCGGGCCAGCTCGGGAAGCTCCGTCTCTTCGATCATGCCCAGGACGGTCGCCGCCTTCTCCTCGTCCTCGACCTGGTCGAAGACCCGCCGCTGGTGGGCGGGGGCGAGGTAATTGATCGCGACGGCGATGTCTTCGGCGCGGCTCTTGGTGATGGTTCGCTGGAGGGCGTTCCACGCCTGGCGTCGGGCCAGCCGGCGGATCACATCGATGCGAGGGTCAACCACGGCCATCCTCTGCAACCCTCCCAATGGTGCTCGAACCCAGTGTACCGCGTCGGTGGTGTGTGCCTGGTTCGGGGGGACGGGTCGCTCTATCGGTCTGCAACCCAAACGGCATCTTCCGTAGCGTCAATCTTGCAAGAACACCAGCCGGCGGTCTTCAGAGAGGTTGCCGAGCGGTTCGATCCGTTCCCCATTGTACGTGATCCGGATCGTGGTCAGGTCCGCCGCCCAGACCTCCAGCGCTTCGCTGCCTTGCAGATCGATCACCTCACGCGCAGGCAGCACGCCAGAGAAGCTCTCCACGCCATCGACTTTCGTCTTCAGCCGGGTCGATTCGATGGCCCGGATCCGGAGCCGCGCGGTGGGCAGCGTCTCAGGCGCGGTGATGGATGCCGTGGGATCTTCTTCGTCGACTGCGGGATCGACGTCGGCGATGTCAGAGGCAGCGATCCCGGTCTGGGCGAAGACGAACTCGCCGATCACCCGAAGGCCCAGCACCACCGTCATGGTCAACACAAACCCGGCGACCACCAGCCGGCCGAGGGGGACCTCTTCCAGGGCGTAGGTGAGGGTTCCGGTTTCGGTCTGCTCCGGCTCGACCGTGGGTTCCAGGGGAACCGAGACGTCATCGAGGACATATTCGGGGTCGAAGCCCAGAAACTCCAGATACTGCTTCAGATAGCCGCGTCGGAAGGGGCCGTCGGGGAGGGTGGCGGTGTCCCCGGACTCCAGGGCGATGATGTATCGCTCCGGGATGCCGGCGCTGCGGGACACTTCGCCAGTGTCCAGGCCCTTCCGCTCGCGCTCGGTTCGAAGATCGATCATCGATGACATGCCTGGGCGATGCGGCTGCGGGCCGAGCGGCCGGCGGCGCTGTGCGGCGCCCGCTGGGCGACGACCTTGAGGTACTGGCAGCCGCCGATCGGATCGCCCTTCTTCAGGCGAAGTTCGCCGGCTTGCAGGTACGCACCGTCGGCGTCACACAGCCCGAGCGCCGACTCGAAGTCGGACAGGGCCATCTCATCATCTCGCAGGGCGGTGTAGACGAGCCCCCGGTTGAACCACGCCTGGCACAGGTTCGGCGCCCGATCGATGGCTTCGGTCAGGTAGCTGAGCGCCAGCGCGTTCTGGTCGTCGCGGTGAAGCGCAAAGCCCAGGTTGCTCATCACCATCGCCGGCGAGTCATAGGTCCGATCCTTCAGCGCCTGCTCGAATTGTGCGATGGCGTCGGTGTAGCGACCTTCGCTCATCAACAGGATGCCGTAGGTGTTTCGGATCTCCGCGGTGTCCGGCGCCAGCCGCACCGCTCGCTGTAGGGCGCGCTCGCTCTCTTCGGGGGCGCCCTGGGCCATATAGGCCAGCCCCAGGTGCTCCCAGGCCTGGGCATTGCGGCTGTCGAGCTTGACGGCTTCTTCCAGGATCACGACCGCGTTCGCAGGGTTCTGCTCGCGCAGATAGGCGGCGCCCAGCTCGGCCCGGCTGGCCGCCCGCTCCTGACGCTGTGTGCTCACACAGCCTGAGACGAAAGCGCCACACAACAGGATCGCGAGCCGGCTGCTCATTTCAGGTACTTCTCCACCAGCGGCGCCAGGGCCGCCCTGCGCGCCGCTGGGATGGCGTCCGGCGCGGTGATGATGCTGTTCTCCAGCGCGCTGTGTTGGGGGTTGGGGCCCTCAAACGCTGCAATCAGAGGCACGGCCCGGCGGACGATGTCCTGGCCCAGCGACGCGTTGGCCACCAGAACGGCGACGACCTGATCAACCGTCACCGCGTCGTGGTGGGGGTGCCAGCAGTCATAGTCCGTCGCCATCGCCAACGTGGCGTAGGAGATCTCCGCTTCGCGCGCGAGCTTGGCCTCTGGCAGGTTGGTCATTCCGATGACGCTGGCGCCCCACGAGCGGTACAGGTTGCTCTCTGCACGGGTCGAGAACGCCGGCCCTTCCATGACCACATAGGTCCCACCGTCATGGATCGTCGCGTCGACGCCTGAAGCGGCGTCGAGCAGGATCGACCGGAGCGCCCCACAGACCGGGTCGCCGAAGGCGATGTGGGCGACGATGCCGTTGTCGAAGAACGATGAGGCGCGTCCCCGGGTGCGATCGATGAACTGGTCGATGACGACGACGTCGCCGGGGGCGATGTCTTCTCTCAGCGAGCCCACCGCAGACACAGAGATGATCCAGGAGACCCCCAGGGTCTTCATGGCGAAGATGTTGGCCCGGTAGGGGACCTCCGAGGGGGTGAAGCGGTGGCCCCGGCCGTGGCGGGGCAAGAACACCAGCTCCACGCCGTCGGTGCCCTCAAGCCGGCCGATGATGAGGGCGTCGGAAGGGCTTCCAAACGGGGTGGTGACGGTCTCTTCTCGAAGATCGACGAGGCCGTCCATCTGATACAGGCCGCTTCCGCCGATAATTCCAATTCGCAACGGTTCGCTCATGTTGTGTGTCCTCTCCAGAGGCAGGGAAGTCTGGCACGTTTAACGGCTCGCGGCGAGGTCGACGGCCCACTGTGGCGGCCGCATCTGCGCATCCCGGCGGACCCCTTTGCCCAATTGCCCGCATGCTGCCGAGATATCCCGCCCCCGGGTGGTGCGGATCGAGCAGTGAACCCCACGGCTGACCAGCCCGTGCTGAAACGCCTTGACCCGCGGATCTTCGGGGCGTCGGATGTCCCGATCCGGGTTCTCATTGTATGGGATCAGGTTGACCTTCGCCCGATCCCGGATCGGGCGCATCAGCTGGTACAACCGCTCGATGTCTTCTTCTGCGTCGTTAAAGCCGGCCATCATCACATACTCAAACGCGATCCGCTTTCCCGGCGGCAGCGGCACCGTCGCGCACGCGTCCATCAGCGTCTGCAGCGAATACTTTCGCGTCAACGGCATCACCTGTCGCCGCTGCGCTTCGGTTGTGGCGTTGAGGCTGATGGCGAGGTTCACCGGAAGGTCTTCGGCCAACCGCTTCAGGGCGGGGACCAGGCCCACCGTCGACACCGTGATCTTGCGGTGTGACAGGTTCAGCCCCCGATCGTCCATCATGATTTTGAGGGCCGTGATGAGGTTGTCGTAGTTGTGCAGCGGCTCGCCCATGCCCATCATCACAATGTTCGTGATGCGCACCCCGCCAGGGAGGTTGGCCTGGACCTGCAGCGGCTGGCTGGCGATCTCGCTCGGGGTGAGGTGGCGACGCAGCCCGAGATCCCCCGTCAGACAGAAGCTGCACTTCATCGCGCATCCCACCTGTGAGGACACACACAGCGTCAGCCGCGGCGGGGCCGGTCGGCCATCCGGCGTCGTTCGCCCCAGATCCGGGATCAGGACGCTCTCGATGGTGTGGCCGTCGTGGAGCTTCCACAGGTATTTTCGAGTGCCGTCCGCCGAGTCCAGCACCCCGTCCGGAGAGAGCGGGGCGATCCCGGCGGCGCCGGACAGCCGTTGCTGGGTCGAGCGGGCGACGTAGTTCATCGAACCGAAGTCGGTGGCGTTGTTTTGCCAGAGATGCTGGAAGATGATCGGGGCGCGTCCTGGACGCTCATCGAGCGACGACAACAGCGACGCCACACCATCTCGTGTCAGCGAGCGGGCGTCCACGCGGCCATCTGGCAGGGTCGGCAGGTCAGGCATGAGGCGGGCTCCTTCAGCCCGCAACATAACCGCGCCATTCAATACCAGGGTTGCCAATCGGTGGGCATATACGGTCGGGCGATATAAACCAGCGACGGGTTGATGCGGGAGCCCGAAGAGCCGAAGTACTCGGTGTGGTAGCCGATGCCATCGGTCGTCCCCTGCGTCGACCAGTAGGTCAGGCCGATGATCTGGTCACGTGAATCCCGCTCCCACGACACGAACAGGTTGTTGTGCCCCGAGCCGGAGTGCCGCCAGAACTGCACCACATCCCCAGGTTGCGCATCCTCAAAATCCGTGATCTGCTGCCCCAGCCCGTAGTTGACCAGCGCGTCCACGTTTTCGCCGCCGTTGAGGTTGACGATGAACCACAAGATCCGCATGTCGTCCAGATCTTGCATCGTCATCCCGTTGAGCGAGCCGCTCCCGCCGGTCTGCCGGTCGGCGATCTCGAAGGCACGCATGAACACCTCAAAGGTCAACCCGACACAGAAGCTGCGGTTGCGCCGGTCGCCCCGCGAGTACAGCTCGCCCTGGTAGTAGATGTCGCTGGGGTGGCCGTTCCACTCCGACTGCGCCGGCCAGTAGTAGCCATATGTTCCGTCGGTCGGGTAGCTCTGTGCGAGGTCCATCATGATCTGGTTGAACGCAGCATCGGGATCGATGGGCTCGGTCCCGTCCAACACCGTCAGCGAGATCTCGTCCCGCGCGACCGGCTGGCCGTCGATGTAGCCGACGGCCTCAATGTCCCGTGTGAATCCGGTGCCCACGAACGAGTAGGTCAACAACCCATCGCTGTTCACATCGCCGAGATACCAATCGTCAGCCAGCAGCTCGACCCGGTCGAGGTTGTCGTCCATATTGACCGAGAAGGTGACCGGGTTGGACACCGTGTCCCCCGCTGTGGGGCTGGTGATGGCCACCCAGGGCCCGTCAGCGCCGACGCGGATCCGCGCCCGATGTTTCGAGACGTCTGCCCCGTCGGCGTCCAGCCCAAACATCTGGAGGGTCTGGGTCCCCGAAGGCGCTGAAGCAGTCATCACCCGCGCGTCCCGGTCGTGCTCCAGGATGGTGAGCGGCTGCCCCTCCAGCTCAAACCGCACATCCGCGACGTCTGCTCCAGCGTCGTACTTGATGGTGAACGTGCCATCGACGGCGTCGCCGTTCTGCGGAATGACGATCCGTACGGTGTGGGCATAGGTGAAGTCTTCTGCCGGCGCCGCCCGGGATGTCTGAGGCGTTTGATCACACCCGGTGGTGAGCGCTGCGACGAGAGAGAAGATGAACGGCGACCGGCTTCGCATGAACAACCCTGGGAAAAAGTCGGGACTTGTTTAGCTTTCTCCCGGTCGTTTCGTCAGTGCAACCCGATCAGCGCCCCTGACGGTGTCGATCCTGTGTCGTTTTCACCCTTCCACCGCCTCTGCG
>JBCBLB010000705.1:0-4913 GCA_038520555.1 Myxococcota bacterium
CAGGATACAGATCCCCCATGTCCCCCCTTGACTCGATACAACGGCACCTCGACGCTGGCCGTTGGAATGAGGCCGTCGTTGAGGTCCGCGACCACGACGCGCAGCGGTCACGCCGCACGATGCGTCGGCGTGGCCTGCCTGATCTGCTAATGGACGAGGTGGTCCAGGCCGCGACAACGGAGATCCTCGCCTACCCAGCGATCCGCCGGCGAAAATACCCGACGGCCGATAGACTTCGGACCCGATTCAACCAGACCTTGAACAACACGACGCGGCGGTTCAATCGGGTCTACTGGCGTGGTCACATCTCTCGATCCCAGCAGCAGCCCGAGACTCCAGAGGAAATTGTTTCCGCTCATGAGATAATGCGCCATCTCTTGGCGGAGATTCAGGTGAAAGAAGATTTGAAAGACGCGGAAGCGTCCTTCTACTCGTTGTTGTGGGGCAATGCTGCGTCTCTGGCTGAAGAGCTGGGGGTGTCGGAGAGCACCTCCGAGCGTCGGCGCGCTGATCTGCGGAGCTGGATCAAATACGAGCTGCAGAAGCGTCTGCGGATCCGGTGGTGGGAGCCAGGGTGGTCCCCGCTTGAGCCGAGCGTGAGGCCAGGGCCGGCACTGTTCCGAGGCCATCGCCTGGAGCTGCGCCTGGAGCAACACGACGGAGCCCTCTGGGCGCGGATGCACTGCGCCCACGCGCGACACCTCGCTGTTTTTGCGTTCGTTGGTGGGAAGATGCGGTGCGCTGGCACCCTGGTACAGGGCGAAGACGAGCCACTCTCAGAGCACCGGGTTCGTCTTCCGGCAAAGACGGAGCGCGCAGTCGCTGTCGCTGTTGCCTCGCTGACGCCGCCGGACGAGGCGCCAGAGCAGCATAGCGATCTCCTATTCTGGGCGCTGGTCGGCGATGAGCTATGGGGGCGCGTTCAGAGGGGCGACACGCTCTACGAGATCGAGGCGAGCCAGCTTTGGGAGATGGCAGAAGCCGTCGCGCTTCGGGTGAGTCCTGACCTGCTGCAGCGCACAGATGATGCGATCCCCTCACCCGGAGAGAAGTTCGGCGCGCGCCTCAAAAAAGCCAGCAAGTTGGGCATGGCGCAGCGCTTCGCGGAGGCTGCGTCGATATATCGCGAGGTCTGGCAGCAGGCGGTTCACGAGGCTGAGCAGGGACATGAAGCCGACCAGGGTGCGATAGTCAGGTCGGCGATTGGCGCTTTCACCGCCCTGCAGCTGCTGGGATTTATGGAGGCCGCGCATCGCATCCTGGTCCAGCTGCTGACGCGCGTTCCCCTTGATGCCCGCTGGACCAGCTGGGTGATTCGAGAGATGGTCTCCACCCACCTGGATGCGGAAGACGCTGTGGGCGCCAGGCGCTGGCTCAGCCAGACCTCGCCTGACGATTACCCCTCCAGGGCCGGCAACTATTACGCCCAGCAGGCAACGATTTTGTTCATGGAAGGACGAATTGAGGAAGCCGACGCTCTTATTCGTGATCATGTGGAACGCCTTTCTGAGATTCGTAGCGGTCAGAAAAGAGTGCTGTACACCGATCGGTTCCTCGCGAGGGCACGAGAGTATGCGGCGGGTGGCGGTCATGTGCTCGACCTGATCGAAGAGTACGATGCGCTGGAGGCTCGTTACAAGGGCGTGCACCCCGTCAAGAGAGGCGCTCGTTGGGTGCGAGCCCAGGTCGAGGCCGCGGCAGTAATGGGCCACTCCGGGGTGGGGCGAGGCGTGGTCGCAGAGGCCCGACTGCAGATGGAGCACCTCGGCCGGTCCCAGCTTGATCGCTGGCAGCAGCGGGATCTGCTGATCGCTGCGGAGCAGCTGTCCGATCTGGAGGCCCGACGCGATCTCATTCGGCTCGCCTACCTGCATCCATCCATTGCGCAGGACGTGGACGGCTACCCCCTGCTGGCCATCGCGATGGGGGCGGGATCGCTGCTGTGGATGTCGCCAGGGAAAGAGGCTCAAGAGCGCGCGCCGGCAGTGGCGACCCAGATCCGCGCCTACATTTTGGAGGCACTCCGCGAGCTGCGACGAGACATCTGCGCGCAGGCAGTGCGGCGACTGGGCCAGCTCATCTTTCCTGAGCCGCTGGAGGGGTGCGTGCTCGTCGCCTCCGACGATTTGCTGACCGAGGCTCCATTGTGGGCGGCCCATCACGCCGCCCACCCAGATCACCCCCTGCCCGCTTTCCGAGAAGTCTTGGGGCCGCGACTGGACTACAGCACCACAGTGCGACGCGGCGAGATCGCGTCGCTGGCGGACCCATTCGACGACCTGCCTGGCGCCCGGGCCGAGGTGTCCCCAGATCAGGCCAGCGTCTACCTGCGGGGCGACGACGTTACCCGCGAGGCACTGGCGGCCGTGGAGGCGGGCCTGGTCGTGTTGGGTACGCACGCCCAGCTTGGCCGCGACGGGCGATATCTGGAAATGGCGGATGGTCCGCTTTTCCCTGATCAGCTCACCGCTTTTGATATGGGTGGTGCGGTCGTTTATCTGTCGGGGTGCGCCACAGCGGTGCAGAGCACAATAGACGGGCCGGAGCTTTCCTTCGCTCACTCCTTGCTGCAAGCCAACGCGGGCGGCGTGGTTGCCTTCGGCCTGAGCGTCAACGACGCAGCAGCACGGCAGGCGACAGAAATCATGATCGACAGCTGGCCCAGACCGAATCCCGCCGTCTGGATTCGAGATGCTGTACAACAAATGGTCCAAAACAAAGTGCCGCTGCACGTTGTGGGCGGTCTTCGTTTTTACTGAGGAGGCAGCTTGAGCATCACTACACCAGTCCCATCGTTCACCAACGGAACAAACCGACATGACTGGCCCAGCGACGATTTCGCCCCAGTCCTGACCCTTGATGTCACCGGCGGACAACTCCTGGTCACAGGCACCTTGTCGAACGTCGCCCGCTACGTCTACGGCACACCCGCCGTCCTCCAGGCCACCTGCACCCTGTGGATCAACGGCGCCCCGTCGACGACCTACGCGATCGATCAGCAGACCGGTGCCCTCTCCGGCCCGCCTACCCAGGTCAGCCCCGGCGACGCTGTGGTGATTCGTTTTGAAGCGAAGGCGACGATCCCGGTGCCCTATGACAACCAGTGGGTCCAGCGCCAGGATCTGAGCTGGACCGTTCCGTCCGGCAACGGCGCGATCGTCTTCGACGCGACCACCAATCCCCAGCAGGCGCCGAGCTGGAACGCGCAGATCGGCTTTTCGTCCGGGGGCTCGTTGGAGATCACGGTCACCCCCACAAGCGCCGACGGCAGCACCCAGCCGCTCACGATCACCACTCAGGTTGCAGGCGGCGCCCTGAAGAGCAGCTCGACCGCCAGCCAGAGCCCACCCGGATCCACCACGCACACTGCGCTGTTCAACCAGGCACAGGCGGCGCCTGGATTCGAGACATGGTTTTACTGGTGCAACAACGCCGGAAACCGCGCATCCTTCGCGGCGCTCTTGTTCCGTAATGAGAGCCTGATCGGTGCGGCGGACCCATTCAGCCAGAGCAAGGTGGCTGGTGTCGCCCAGTGGCAGCCCTGAGCTACTCTTCCGGCGCCTGCTCGACGATCTCCGTCGGCGGGGGCGTGGGCAGCTCGTCGGGCGCCGGGCCGTAGAGCGCGATCCAGATCTCGTGGGCGATCGCCCCCAGCACAGAGGCACCCCCCAGGACGCCGGCGATCTGCTGGCGGGTGGGCGGCCAGGTCCAGCGCGGTGACGGTGTGGGCTCGGGTTCAGGGTCTGGGCAGGGCTCGGGGGTGACCAGGTCCTCAAGCCCGGCGAGACGTCGATCCTGCTGCTCGGTGACGTCGATCAGCGCGCTCATCTGCTCAACCATGGTGTCCATGTGGGCGGCGGTCTGAGCTTGATGGGTCGCGGTCTTGGCCTGTGTCGCGATGACGCCTTCGATCAGGTCCTCGATGCGGTCCAGCTTTCGCGGCACTCCTTTGCGGTCGCGGTCGGCGCGATCGATGCTGTCGCGGATGGTCTGAGACAGCTCGACAGAGCCCTCTCGTCCGCTGGACTTGAGCTGAACTGCGGCGGCGCCGCCGCGGATCAAGACGCTTCTCCACGGCAGCTCCACTGCGCTCTGATCGCCGGTGTGAACCACCAGCGGCGCAGACGTCGCGCCGCCGAGCTGCCGCAGCAGGTCGGGCCAGTCCCGACCCCCTCCGACGCCGCCCAGGTCGACGACGACTGCTGCGGGCTCTTGGTGCTCTAAGAACTCCAGCGCGTCGCCGAGCCGTTGCACACCATGCACCTGGAACTGCCTGCCCAGGTGCCGGTCCAGCAGCGTCAGCTCGGCGAGATCGTCGTCAAGGACGAGCAGCACTGGCAGGGCGGGTGCGATTAGGCGACTTGCCCAGCGGTGTCCTTGACCCAGGCGATCTGCTCATCCTGGCTCAGTCGACCCCAGACCTTGATGATGGCCCGTGCGGATCGTCTGGCCAGCCAGGCGTTCCACAAGTCGTCCACCGCCTCCAGGCCGACGCCGAGAGCGCTGAGGACGGGGTTGTTGAAGCTGGCGAGCAGCACCTGAAAGTTGATGGCATCCTCGTAGAAGTCCTCGAAGACGAGGGCCACGTCTGCTTCATCACCGCCGGCGGCGAGCAGCGTGAGAGCGACGCGCTCAACGTCGCCGCGGTCGAGATCAGAAGCACCGACGATGCGCCGGCCGAGGTTACCGAGGCGGCGCCAGAAGTCATTTGAGGGGGTCATGTGGTCTCCAGGGTGAGGTGAGGATCAAGAACCGGTGTAGGCGGTCCAGTCGATGAAGGCGCCGTCCCAGCGCATCGCCTTCTCTTCTGCGGTGCGTGGGCCGTGCTCTGGGTAGCCGCAGGCCACCAGCCAGGCCCAGTGCTCCAGCTGGCCCGGGATGACCGGGCACCCATGCGACGCGTCGCGGACCGG
>JBCBLB010000847.1:0-3666 GCA_038520555.1 Myxococcota bacterium
GGGACACCGACCCCACGGACAATGACTTCCGAACCTTCACCTTCGATCCGGACTTCAACCAGACGCTGTTTTTGTTCGAAGAGCCGATGCCCACCCTCACCCCCACCGTCGCGACCGACGCCAACCAGGGGCGGACCCTCGACGCCGCCCGGACTGGATACGCCCTGAGCAACGCCTTCTATGGGCGGCCTCGGGTGGGGTACCAGATCCTCGACGACCTCACCGCCGATGTGAGCTTCTTCATCGCCCAGGCCGCCGCCGTGCCGGAAGCCGACGACAACAACCGCTCCTATGGGTCTGAGATCAACGCCCGGATCATCTACACCCCGTTCGAACACTTCACCGTCGATGGGTTGTTCGGTGCGTTTATCCCCGGTCGGTATTACAGCTCCTTCACGGACACTGACCTGGGCGGCAACTTTGACCAGACCGCGTTCGGCGGCCAGCTCATCGGCACCGTCCACTTCTGATTGCGCTGGAGAGCCGAGCCGATGAACGTCGCCATCCACGGCGCCCGCGGGCGCCTGGGATCCTTGATCGAAGCAGAAGCCGTCGCCACCGATGTGTACGCCGGTCCGGTGCCACGGGGCGGCCCGGTCCCTGAGTGTGACGTCGTCATCGACGTCACCAGCGCCGATGGTCTCCATGACCTGCTGGATCGGTTGTCGGGGCAGCCCCTGGTCGTGGGCACCACGGGCGATCTGCCCATAGAGAAGCTGGAAGCCTACGCCTACAGCGCGCCTGTCGCCATCGTGCCCAACTTCTCTGCGGGCGTGCCCCTGCTGCTCGACCTGATTCAGCAGGCCGTCCGCGCGCTGCCCGATGGCTGGGACCTGGAGATCGTCGAGGTTCATCACAACCAGAAGAAGGACGCGCCCTCTGGCACCGCCCGGCGCATGGCGCGGGCGGTCGAAGACGCCGGCGGGACGGTCAACGCAAGCCACAGCCTGCGCGTCGGCGACACCACCGGTGAGCACACCCTGTGGCTGTCCGGGCCCGGCGAACGGCTGGAGCTGAAGCATGTGGCCACCCGGCGCGCAGTCTTTGCCATCGGCGCGCTCCGATGGGCACGAAAAATCCTGTCCATGCCGCCTGGGTTGCATCGCCCGTAGTCACCCGGTGCCTGATGAGGAAGGGGGTGACCTGGGGCCAGGTTGGGTTTAGAGTAAACACGATCATGGCACCGATTCTTCTCCTCCTTTTCGTCGCGCTCCCCCTGATCCGACTCATCATCGGGCTCGCGTGGCCCGGGCTGCTCAAATGGATCGAAGGCCGTCGGGCCGAGTCTGCGCTCGTCAGCCGGTTCGGCGATGTGCATGATGACCCCGTCGTCTCTGAGATCGGGCAGAAGCTTACCGTCTCGGTCGGGGTTCGGGCGCGCTTCGGGGTGCTGCGCAGCCCCGAACGCAGCGCCGTTGCCCTGCCCAACGGCCGGGTGGTCCTCTGGGAGGGGCTGCTCGAAGAGACCGGCGACGATCAGGACATGCTCGCCGGGGCCCTCGCCCTGCAGCTGGGACACCTCTCCCACGGCCACTTCTTCGAGCGGATTCAGTGGATCGCGCTGGCGCGGTTCGTCCTCGGCCTGTTCGGCAGCGGGCTGCGCCGCCGGCTCAACCATATCACCGACAACATCGTCCACCACGGGTTCCCGCGTGACCTGGAGCAACAGGCCGACAGCGCCGCCGTCTCCATGATGGAAGCGGCCGGCTACGACCCCGCCGGCCTCGCCCGGCTGCTCGACCGGCTCGCCCGGATGCGCCAAAGCGGAACCCCCAACGCCCGCGCCGGACAGATCCGCGAACGCCTCACCCGGGAACCCCGAAAAGACCGGCCCAAAAACGGCGAAGTCATCCCCTTCCCCACCGGACCCCGCTCCTGACATACAAGGGGTCATGACCGGTCATCTCTGACGAGATTTCTGACGAGATTTCTGACGAGATTTCTGATGAGATTCAGGGTGCGGCGACCAGATCCCGCAAGGTCACGTCCACGGTGGCCCGAAGCAGGTTGACGTCGGCCCCGGAGCGGGCCTGCAACGCCAGCCCCTGCACCAGGGTCGTGAGCATCACCGCCCGACGCCTGGGTAGGATGCCCGGACGGATCTGACCGGCGCGCGACGCATGAAGCAGCGCGCGCTCCAGCGCCAGCCGCAGCCGTCCCCGATGCGCAGCGACCCGTGTGGCCGTCTCCGGGTCGACGCTGGCGCGCTCGCAGCCCGACAGCGCCATCAAACACCCCAACGTTCCCGGCGGCTGCTTGAGGTGCTGAAGAAAGGCATCGAAGAACGCCCCGATCTCTGGGAGGGATGCATCATCCCCCTCCAGGTCGCGGAGCAACAGGCCGATGACATGTTCGGTGTAGTGGTCCAGCGCCGCCAAGAACAAGGTCTGCTTGTCCCCGAAGGTGTTGTACATGCTGAAGCGGTTGATGCCCATCGCCTGGGTCAGGTCCTGAATGGAAGCGGCGGCGTAGCCGCGCTCCCAGAACACCCACATGGCGCGCCGTAAGGCGTCTTCGGGCTCAAAGCTGCGCCGACGAGGCATTCGGATCGCTTCCTTTTTTCTGAACGCTCAGTTTGGAACCAGTTAATCAGATTCGATTCGAGGTTGTCAACGACAGATCGTCCGCCCCTGACGACGCGATACAATGACAGCTATGCGAGTGCTGATCGTTCATCGAGGCGTCCTCCCCGGTCCCGGCCGTGCCGTCACCGGCGGCGCCCTCCGCGCATGGCGTCACGGGCAGGCCCTCCAGCAGGCCGGCCATGAGGTCTTCTACCTCTCCCCCGCCGCCGAGACCCCAGGTGGCTATAGTGATATCCGTGATCTCACCTGGCGGGCCCGGCACCTCACCGCCGACCGCATCGTCTGTGTGTCCATGGACGCTGCCCCCGCCCTGGGCACCCTCGGCGTCCCCCTCGCCGTCGATCTGTATCAGGCCCGGCTGCTGGAGTCCCCCTTCGCCGGGCGCCTCGCCCGCGCCGGCGTCCAGTACCTGCGCGCCCTCGCCGTGGGGAGCACCTTCATCGTCACCCACCCCCGCGAGCGGTGGTCGTGGCTCAGCGTCATGGCCCTCGCCGGGATCGACGTGCGCTCCGACCCGGTCCTCGTCGTCCCGCCCGTCGCGCCGGCCCCCCCCGAGCGAAAGACCTCTGCTGAGCCCATGTTCGTCACCGGCGGCAGCAGCTGGCCCTGGCACGATCCGCGGCCGGCGCTCCGGCGGGTGCTCGACCACCTCGACCGACGCGGGACCGGTCGGCTCGTCTGGTTCGGCGGCGCGCCTCTGCTCAGCGACGCCCTCGATGCGCCGGAGAGCGAAGTCAAGCGGGTCTGGTCGCTGCCCGAGCATCCCCGGCTGGAGCGGGCCGGCTGGGTGCCCTACACCGAGCTGCTCCGCCGCTATGGGCAGGCCACCGCCGCCATTGACCTCGCCGCCGCCCACCCCGCCCGCGCCTTGCGGATCTCTCATCGGCAGGTCGACTACCTGGGGTGCCGGCTCCCCGTCCTCACCTCTCCAGACGCTGCGATCGCAGAAGACCTCGGCGAAGCCGGGATCGTGACGGAGGATGTAGAAGGGGGCATCGACCGGTTCCTCGACGATCCTCCGGCCGTCCAGGCGATGCGGGCCGCTGCCGCCCACCGGGTGGAGCAGCGTTATGCCTCTGCA
>JBCBLB010000315.1:0-10829 GCA_038520555.1 Myxococcota bacterium
CGACACCGATACCGACACCGACACCGACACCGACACCGACACCGACACGGATGTGGACGTTGTTCGTGAGGGCCTGGACTATCCGACCGAGTCGATGATGGTTGCTGTTGCGAGTGACTGGTCGGTTCAGCCGATCTTCACGGTCGGCAACACTGTCAGCGGCTACGTCGCGCCGGGCATCCTGGACGGCATCGGCGCCTATGAGTTCGACGATGACACCGTCCGGGTGTTGATCAACCACGAGCTGTTGAACTTCCGCGGTTACGCCTACGACGTCACGGATGGCGGCACCGGCTCGTTTTCGATGGTTGGGGCGCGCGTGTCGTACTTCGACATTGATAAGGGCAGCCGTGAGATCATCGACGCTGGCCTGGCGTATGACACCATCTACACCGCAGAGGGTACGGTTGCGACGGACGCGTCGTTTTTGGCCAATGACTTCTCGGGCTTCAGCCGCTTCTGCTCCTCGGCGCTGTTCGAGGGCCTTGAGTTCGATGGCGCCCGCGGCATCGAAGACACCATCTACTTCACCGGTGAAGAGGACGGCGGCTTCTTCAACGGCGTCGGCGGCGCGGTGTGGGCGCTCGACGTCGACAACAACAACTTCTGGGCAGTCCCGGCGATGGGCCGCGGCGCCTGGGAGAACGTGACCCAGCTGGACACTGGCGACGCGAGCACTGTCGCGTTCATCCTGGCTGACGACAGCTCTCCGTATACCTTTAACGGCGAGGACACGGACGCTCTGGCGATCCCGCTGTACCTGTACATCGGCACCAAGAACAGCTCGGGCAACTTCCTGGAGCGCAACGGCCTCGCTGGTGGCGACCTGTACGTCTGGGTTGCCGACGATGGCTCGACTGTTCCCTCGGACTTCGCGGGGGCAGGCAGCTCTAAGGCGGGCACCTGGGTCCAGATCGACAACGCGCGGAGCACCTCGGCAGGCTCCGAAGACGGAGACGACGGCTACGACGAGTATGGCTACCCGACCCAGACCACCCTGGTCAACCGGGCGGTCGCAGCGGGTCGCTTCGGCTTCTCCCGGCCCGAGGACGCCGCCACCAACCCCAACGACGGCTCGGTCGTGGTCCTCGCGTCGACCGGCGTCGACACCTACGATGTCCAGGAAGACGGCAACGGCTCCGACTCCTTCGGCACCCTGTATATTATCGACACCGACTTCTCGGCCGACCCGCCGACCGCGACCGTCGAGGTCCTCTACGATGGGGACGAAGACGTCGACAACCGCGCGATCCGCTCGCCCGACAACCTGGACTGGGCTGACGACGGCCTCATCTACGTGACCGAGGACGAAGCAGAGGAGCAGACGCTCTCCGGCGAGCAGCTCTTCAACGATGGCGCGACCAACACCAACGAGGCTGGCGCGGTGGTCATCGACCCGGCCGACGGTGCCATCACCCGCATCGCGAACATCGACCGCTCAGTCATCCTTGACCCCACCACCATCGCCACCCCGATCGACACCGACGACGGCCGCCCCGGTGAGTGGGAGTCCTCGGGCATCCTCGACGTCTCTACCCTGTTCGGCGAGGACGCAGGCACCCTGCTGCTCATCGACGTCCAGGCACACGGCATCGAAGACCAGACCGACGACAACCCCGCGTCGCGCATCAACGACAACGACCTCGTCGAAGGCGGCCAGCTCCTGTTCCTCCAGAAGGACTGATGGAGCGACGCGGTCCATCGTGAACGGTCCATCGTAACGACGGCGCCCTCTTCTTGAGGGCGCCGTTTATTCAGTTCTGGTCGTCTTCGCGAGCGGCGGACCAATCGAGGCGGATGTCCCATGCGAACCGCCGGTCTGGAGGCAGCGTCGGCGCTTCGGCAGGATCGACCTTGACGTAGACGTTCTCGGGCGGGTTGGGCGCGGGGTCGCGGCCGAAGAGGTAGTCCTGGTCGCTGACGATGACCCGATACGCCTTGTTGAGGAGCAGAGCGCGCTCGACGGTGGGGGTGACCAGATCGCGGATATCGGCGACGGTCTTCACGGCGTCGGGGTTGAGCTTGTTGTCGGCGGTATAGAAGCGCGCTTCCATCTCGGGGTTGTTTCGGTACTCGGCGCCGCCGCCGACGCGGTCGAGGTAGATCTCATACTCACCGCGGCCGCCTTCGCTGCGGCTGTCGCCGTGTTCGACGATCATGTTGGGGGCGTCGGGCATCCCATCGAGGTTGATGTAGCCCCAGCCGTCCAGGCCGTCGATCTTGCGGGCGAAGCTGAAGGTCTTGTCGATGGTGGCGCCGATGCCATCGTGGCAGCCCATACAAAACAGGGTCTCTTCGAAGGTGTTGCCCCGCAGCCGGCCCTGGGCATCTTCGATGTAGCCGCCGACGCGCCATCCGGTCTCGCTCTCCAGGAGGCGGCGGTCCTGGTCGACGAGGAAGCGCGGCAGCTTGCCCGCTTCCTTGTCCATGTTCTCATCATTGTACAAAAAGGCAGCGGAGCCACGATTCCGCTCAGCGGCCCGATACATGTAGCGGACCTCTTTGATGCGGCGGGAGGGGATGACCTGTCCGGCTTCATCAACGTCGAGGTATCGCACCGTGTGCAAAAACTCGGTGTCTTTGGGGTAGAGGGTGTCCTGAACGATGCGGTCGTCGGCGGCGCCGACGTAGTGGCGGCGGCGGACGACCGCGGTGGCGGTGCCCATCACCCCGTCCCCGTCGAGGTCAGCGCCGATGGCCTTCTCATCGAGGGGCGGGGTGGGCGAGAGCCGCTCGAGGTCCTTGATCTGCATCTCGACGAGGGAGAGGTTGGCGAGGTAGACCTGCCGGGAGTCCTGGCCACCTCTGGTCTGCCGGAAGGCCTCTGGCAGCCGGATCATGACGTCATCGGCGGCACCGTTGGTGGGCCAGAAGCTGCTGGGGAGGGGCTTATAGTTGTAGGCGACCCAACCAGAGCCGTCCTTGGCGAAGCCCATCTCATCGAAGGCTTCTGCGCCGGCGCCGAGGTGCTTGAGGTCCGGCGTGTAGCCGGTGAACTCGGTCTGAGATTCCAGACGGGTCATCAGCTCATCGTAGTTGTCGGTCCGCACCCACTGGAGGATCTCGTCATCAGAGATGGCGTTGATACGTTCCGTTCGGTCTTCAAACAGGTTGAGCCAGTGGTTGGTGAAGCCAACATCGCTGAAGGCATAGGCGATCTGAAGGACGTGGTCGTCTTTGGTGTTCTCGCGGCCGTTGATCCGCTGCTGATGGCAGACGTAGCAGGGGTTGTGGTAGCCCTGGGTGCGGGTGTAGCACTGTCCGGGAACGGGCGCCTCTGGATTGAACAGGGTCTCATAGGGCCGGGTTTCCGGCCACGCGGGCAGGACGTCATCGCTGACCTGAAGCGCCGCGACCGCAGCGAGGATCTCATCGCCGGCGTCGGCGTGATTTTGACGAACGTAGTCGGGTCTCAGCGAGGTCTCGGGTCTCAGCGAGGTCTCGTGTTCAGCGTGGGTCTGCCCATCACAGGCGAGCAGCAGCGACACTCCCAGCGGCAACATGCCTTGTATGGGGAGTTTCGAACGACGAAGCATGAGCGGTCCTCCATCATCGATTCTACGATTTGGAAAGGAACCTACCGCAACGACACCGCAATGGCCACCATACCGCCGGGGTTGTCGATCGCTTCATGGCTCGACCGTCTCTGCAGTTTCCCAGTCGTGTGAACCACAGGTGACGCGATCGTTGGACGGTCCGAAAACGGCGGTCGTGAGCGCGGGGGGATGGGATAGGGTGAGTGGGCCTGCAGCCTTGGAGAGGACATGGATTTTATGCCTACGGACACCGCCAGAGAGACCCGCGATCGGGTCCGGGCGTTCATCGACGAACACATCGCTCCGGTTGAGGACGGTCTGCTCAAGCACCTTCGGGAGCTGGACGATCCGTTCGTGGTCCTCCCTGAGGTGGAGACCTGGAAGGCGGCGGCGAAGGACGCGGGGCTGTGGAACCTGTTCTTGCCGAAGGTCTCGGGGCTGAGCGTGACGGACTATGCGATCATCGCTGAGCAGATGGGCCGCAGCTTCTTCGCGCCTGAGGTGTTCAACTGCAACGCGCCGGACACCGGCAACATGGAAGTGTTGGAGATGTTCGGCACGGACGCCCAGAAGGAACAGTGGCTAAAGCCGCTCCTGGCGGGGAAGATCCGGAGCGCGTTCTGTATGACGGAGCCCGCGGTGGCGTCTTCGGACGCGACGAACATGCAGGCGACGGCGATGGTTGAGGGCGACGAGATCGTGATCAACGGCCGGAAGTGGTGGAGCAGCGGCGTGGGCCACCCCAACTGCACGATCCTGATCTTCATGGGCCTGACGGATCCGGACGCGCCGCGGCACTCCCAGCACTCGATGGTCCTGGTGCCGAAAGACGCGCCGGGGGTGAAGGTGGAGCGGCTGCTGCCGGTGTTTGGGGACAAGGATCCGCCATACGGCCACGGTGAGGTGAGCTTCACGAACGTCCGGGTGCCGGCGTCGAACCTGATCGCGGGTCCGGGGATGGGCTTCGCGATCGCCCAGGGCCGGCTGGGTCCCGGCCGAATCCACCACTGTATGCGGTGCATCGGTGCGTCGGAGCGGGCGCTGGAGTACCTGTGCCGACGGGCGGTGTCTCGGGTGGCGTTCGGCAAGCCCCTGGCGAACCTGGGCGGCAACCGCGACATCATCGCCCAGGCACGGATCGACATCGAGCAGGCCCGGCTGCTGACGCTGAAGGCGGCGTGGACGATCGACCGGTTCGGCGTGCGGGACGCGATGACCATGATCGCGGCGATCAAGGTGGCCGCACCGAGCCTTGCGTGCCGGATCATCGATCAGGCGATGCAGGTCCACGGCGGCGGCGGTTTGAGCGAGGACTTCCCCCTGGCGTCGATGTACGCCCAGGCGCGCGTGCTGCGCCTGGCAGACGGCCCCGATGAGGTCCACCGGGCGTTCATCGCGCGCCGTGAGCTGAAGCCGTACCTGGCCTGAGATCCACCGTGTCGCTTGAACGACGGTGCCGCTTGAACAAACCAGAGGGCGCATGGTTGATTAAGGGGGACCTGTCCAGGAGCCCCCGATGTATTCGGTCCGAGTGACGACGCGCTGGCACGGCGACACCCAGATCCAGATCTTCGTCGTCAACGTCGTGGTGACGGGGCTGCTGATCTGGCAGATGGGGTGGAACTACCTGACCATCTTCTGCGCGAGCACGCTGCTGCACCTGGTCATCGAGACAGGCCTTGCGTTGAGCGGAATTCGCAAGGGGACGGTCTATGTCTACGGGGTGCGCCTGCCGCGATGGGCGGATGTGGCGCTGCGGGCGACGGTCGACGGCCCGGGGCTGTGCGTCCCCGCGTTCCTGGCAGCGGATCTGATCACATCCGGGAACGTGCTGGCCGGGGTGTTGGGGACCGGGCTGCTGGTGGCGGCGGTGTCGCTGTATATGGGCCTGGCCGACCGGCGGGACCTCGATCGGCTCGGCCCGAACGAAGCGCCGATCTACAGCCGCCGCGCCATGAACCGGCCGGGAGCGATGATGCTCTTGTCGCTGTTGAACACCATCTGTCTGGCCGCCCTGTTCTTGATGCCGGCCCCGTACCGGATCCATGCCTTCACCTATGTGGGCGCGTATTCACTCTCGACGATGTTGTTCTATGCGATCAACTACCCGCTCGGGGTGCGATACGTTCAGCTCTACGACTGCGAGCGGAAGGAGTATACGACGCCGGGGCCGTGGTTCCAGGCGGCGGGGTTGACCTATGACAGCGCCTATGAGATGGCGCTGCTGATCTCGCCGGCCTATTGGATCACGTTTTATCTGGGGTTATTCCAGTACCCTCACTTTACATAGACAATATTCATGACGATGATCCATACGTTTGAGAGACCCCTGACGTTCCTCAGCGTCGAGGTGGGCTGCCGGATGACCGCGATCAACATCGACGGCGATCTGTTGCTGCACTCGCCCATCGATGTCGAACCGAAGCAGCTGGCGGGGTTGGGGACGCCGCGGTGGGTGCTGGCGCCGAACAAGCTCCACCACCTGTTCGTCCAGCCATGGCTGGAGCGGGGGCTGGAGGGGTACGCGGCGCCGGGCCTGCCCGAGAAGCGGCCGGATCTATCCTTCGATCATGTCGTGGACACGACCAGCGAACCGTTTGGCCCGGCGGTCCAGTTGATCCCGCTCACCTGCTTCTCGTTGACCAATGAAGTGATTGTGCACCACCGCCCCAGCCGGACGCTGGTGGTAACGGATCTGGTGTTCAACTTTACGGAAGACGCGCCATGGTGGACGCGGACGGCGATGTGGCTGTCGTTTGCATACCCCGGAACGCGGGCGTCGATGTTGGAGCGGCTGGGCATGAACCGCCCGATCGCACGCGAAGAGATCGGCCGGTTACTCGACCTGGACTTTGAACGGCTCATTCCGTCCCATGGGGCGATCGTTGAGACCGGCGGCAAAGACGCGCTCCGGGGCGCGTACCGTTGGCTGGGGGTGTAGGCCAGGATGAAACGGGTCCATACGTTTGAGTTTGAAGACGCCCCCTGGTTTCCGGCATGGCTGCGCAGCGACATGACGGACCTTATCGTGGTGGTCAACCGGGTATCGGGGGCGACCAGGACGATCACGGGGCTGGTCGGCCGCGTCCTGCGCTCCGCAGGGCTTCGAAACATCGTCGACATCGGCTCGGGCTCTGGCGGAGCGATGCCCGAAGTGGTCGATGTGTTGCGGAAACAGGACGATTTATCAGATGTGACCCTGCTGATGACCGACCTGTATCCCAACCCGGACGCGATTCAACGGTTCAACGCCGGCACAAACGGCCACCTTCGGTACCACCAACAGCCGGTCGATGCGACCGATCTGGCCCATGCACCGCCGGGGCTGAAGACGATGATCAACAGCTTCCACCACATGCGGCCAGCAGTGGCACGGCAGATCCTGGCATCCGCGAGCGCAGAGAAGCAGCCGCTGCTGATTTATGAGCTGGCAGACAATCGGGCACCGTTTCTGGGCTGGTGTGTGGGGCTGACGTTTGGTCTGCCGTTGGTCACGTTGATGGCGATGGTGTTGACCCCGTTCGCCCGTCCGCTGACGCTCAGGCGGCTGTTCTTCACCTATGTGATCCCGGTCATTCCGCCCCTGTTCGCCTGGGATGGCCAGGCATCGTATCCTCGAATGTACACCTTCGAAGACCTGGACGAGCTGTTGGAGGGCCTCGACGTCGAAGGGTACCGCTGGGAAAAAGGGTACGCCAGAGATGACGACGGCCGCGGCCTGGGAACATACCTCCTGGGCCTCCCGACACGATAGCGCCCCACCCCGACGCATGACCCAAAGCATGGGTAAATCGATAACTTTCAGTAATCTATATCAGATATTCGTGAGCTGATATCGTGATATAGATCAGCAGAAAATGACACCCTCTCGACATACAGAACTCACGTCGACCGACCATAGCGCATGTTGCTCCTCGACTTTTCGACACAAACCCGACGCTTCGAGGCAGGCTACTGTATTCATAATGGGTTCCCCTCACCCATCACTCAAGTGAAGAGACCAATTTCCTCATCAACCATTCCGACGACCCAGACCGCTCCAGCGCTCCCAGTCAGTGAATACCAATGAGGGGAAGCAGAACATTATTTCACAACCGGGAATATGGAAATATACTGCGAAGATCAGTCAAGGACAGTTCAGGTCGTTGCTGAGCAGCAGGGCCGTCGTGTGTAGAGCAGGGGGCATGAAGTGGTCTTCTGCTTGATTGCGGTTCCTTATCGACAATCAGGCGCGGTTTCCGCTCTGCCCCATTTTGACGGCGGCTCCGATGAGGTGTGCGATGCGGAGGGGCTCGGGGACCTGGCCGCGGTCGGTGATCTTCGACAGGGCGCGGGCGACGACGCCGGGTTTTTCGCCGACGACCTGGAAGATGAAGCCGCCGACCTCGTGGATGCGGCCGGCGCGGGCGAGGATCTTCAGTCGGGGCTTTGGGTCGGGGAGCTTGTTGATGGCGGCGTGCACTCGCTCGAGGTTGGGCATCTTGCGCATCACCGCGATGCAGGGGCGATCGAGTCGGGCGGCGAGATCGGGGAGGTCGATGATGTTGAAGCCGCCGACGGCGACGCCGTCGATGAGGACGGCGTGGACCTGCTCATGGAATTTGCTCTCCAGGAGCATCTTCGCGATCACGTCCGTGGCGTCGAGGCCGTCTTTGGTGGTCAGTCCCCAGATCATGCCCTCAAAGCGGACGCCGGAGCAGACGATGCCGGAGAGGTTGACGGGAGCGCCGCGGCGTCGCTCAAAGGGGCTGTCATCGAAGCCGATGGTTCGCAGGCGCCGTCCGGTACGCATCACTTCGGCGAGGGATTTCATGATCAATTCGCTCCGGCGGTGGTTTTAAAAGTATATGGGTTTGGTTTTCGGGGTTCCCGATGTGTTTGCACAGGGTTCGGTTAACGACAGGTCAGCGCCCACGGTGACAGGACCTGTATTATGCCCAACCGCCTCGTTCACGAGACCAGCCCGTACTTGTTGCAGCATGCCCACAACCCGGTGGACTGGTTCCCCTGGGGCGCCGAAGCGCTGCAGCGGGCCAAAGATGAAGACATTCCCATTCTTTTGAGCGTCGGCTACTCAGCCTGCCACTGGTGCCATGTGATGGAGCGGGAGAGCTTCGAAGACGCTGAGACCGCGGGTCTGATGAACCGCTACTTCGTCAACGTCAAGGTGGATCGGGAGGAACGTCCGGACATCGACGAGATCTATATGAAGGCCGTCCAGGCCTTCAGCGGTGGCCACGGCGGCTGGCCGATGACGGTGTTTTTAACGCCTGAGGGCAAGCCCTACTTTGGGGGGACGTACTTCCCCCCGGAGCCGCGTCATGGGATGCCGTCGTTTTCGCAGGTCCTCCAGCACGCCCACAACCTTTACCATCGCGATCGGGAGCGGGTGAATCGGGTAACTGGCGAGCTTCTCCAGTACCTTCAGGACGCCACGCGGATGCCGCGGCCGGAGACGACGTTGAAGACCGACTGGCTGGGCCCGGTGACCCGTGCCGCTTCAGAGGGGTTCGACGCCCGTCTGGGTGGGTTCGGCGAGGCGCCGAAGTTCCCGCCTCATGGGACGCTGCGCAACCTGCTCGCCCAGGCGACGCTCACCGGGGACGCCAAGGCGCTCAAGATGGCCACCGAGACCCTCGACGCGATGGCCCGGGGGGGGATGTATGACCTGCTGGCCGGTGGGTTCTGCCGGTACTCGGTCGACGCGGAGTGGCGGGTGCCGCACTTTGAGAAGATGCTCTATGACAACGGCCAGCTGATCCCGGTGTATCTGCTGGCCTGGCAGATGACCGGCCAGCCACACTATGCGCGCATCGCCCAGGAGAGCAGCGACTACCTGCTCCGCGAGATGACCACGAGCGAAGGGGCATTTGCGGCGAGCCAGGACGCGGACTCCGAAGGGGAGGAGGGCAAGTTCTTCGCCTGGACGCCGGCTCAGCTCATTGATGCGCTGGGCGCGGAGGACGGCACGCGGGTTGCCGCGCTGCTGGAGGTCACCGCCGAGGGGACCTTCGAGCACGGCGCATCGGTATTGCGCAGCCATCTTCCGCTGGAGCAGCTACCGGACGATGATCGGGATCTGCTCCAGCGCAGCCTGCCGGTCCTGCAGCATGAGCGAGCCCGCCGTATCGCTCCTGGCCGCGACGATAAGGTGATCACCGCCTGGAACGGCCTGGCGATCGGGGCGCTGGCGCGGGCGGGGGCGGTGCTGTCGGCGCCGCGGTTCACCGAAGCGGCGGTTCGGGCAGCGACCTTCATCCTGGCGCAGATGCAGCCGGCGGGGCCGGATGGAAACCCGCGGCTGATGCGCACGTTCAAGGACGGCCGGGCGCGGCTGCTGGGCTACGCTGATGACTACGCTGTGCTCATCGATTCGTTGATCGACCTGTATGAGACGACCTTCGACCTCCGGTGGCTCCGGTCGGCGAACGCCCTCACCGACCGGATGCTGGAGTTGTTCTGGGACGACGACAAGGGCGGGCTGTTCTATACGGGCGCCGACGCAGAGAGCCTGGTGACCCGGAGCAAGAACATCATCGGGGGCGCAGAGCCGGCCGCCAATGAGGTCGCCGCCCTTGCGATGCTCCGGCTGGAGTCGCTGTCCGGCCGACGAGATCTGGGCGAGAAAGCCGACCACATCATCCGGGCATACCAGTCCCTGCTGGAGCGGGCGCCGCGGGCGCTGAGCGCCGTTGCGATCGCAGGAACGTGGCGCATCGGCGCTTCCCAGGAGATCGCCATCATCGGCGATCGGCTGGCGGCTGCGCCGCTGTTGGACGTCCTCCGAGCCCACCCGCACCCGCTCCGGGTCGTGGCCTGCTCGCCGGAAGATGCGATCGATGTCACGGTGCTTCCCTGGCTGGAGGGCCGACGCGCGGTGGGGGGACAGCCGACGGCCTACCTCTGCGAGAACTTCTCCTGTAAGCTGCCCACGACAGATCCGGCTGAACTACGGGCACAAATACAGGAATCGCTTCGTCCAGAGCGAACGCAGAAGAAGCCCAGGGTACGGGTTCGGGCCCCAGCGCTCCCATCCGATCCGGCGGCGTGGCAGAACGTGGATGCGCCGCTGACCTTGCAGGATCTCCGCGGCAACGTCGTGGTGTTGGACTTCTGGACGTACTGCTGCGTCAACTGTCTGCATGTCCTGCCCGAGCTGGCCGCCATCGAGGAGATGAAGCTGACCGCCGGCTGACGACGCCGCCGCCTCGCAGAGCTGCGGGGCGGCGCTCAGGCCGCCTGGTTGATCAGCAGCGTCTGATGCACCCGGGTCAGTTTGAAGACCTTCATCAC
>JBCBLB010000357.1:0-10031 GCA_038520555.1 Myxococcota bacterium
CAGAATGGTCCACACGATAAACTGACATATCCATCGCAGGTGTCCGTAACCGGTCCAGATGGAGGGAGAAAACCTCTGAAATGACGGATACACATCAACAGGGGCTCAAAGAGCTGTATCTGGCGGCGTTGATCCTGGATGAAGACGATGCGCTCAACGACATCGACGCCAGCCGGTGGGCGCAGGCCGAGGAGCTGCGCAAGGCGCTGGAGATCCCGCTCCACCCCATGCTGCTGGATCTTCATCGGGGCCAGTCCCCGGTCTGGCTCAATCACCCCCGTCTTCTGATCCAGGTTTTGGGGTTGGAAGACGAGGACGGTGTCTTGAGGGACTTCGCCTGTGAATGCGCCGCCCGGGTGCTCCCGCTGTTCCAGGCGGCGCGCCGATGGGACCGACGGCTGGAGGAAGCGCTTGAGATCGCATGGCTCATTGACACCGAAGAACTCGACGAGTCCGAGCTGCTCGAAGCCACCATCAACGCTGAGGAGTCCATCCAGGAGGCCATCAGCACAGCGGCCTTCCTCACCCGACCCGATCACGCCGATCGGTGGCGGGCGGCCATCGCGGCGGGATGGAGCGTCCAGGCGACGCTCCAGGACCGCGCCAGCGAAGCGGCCCGCTCAGCAGCGTATGAGGCTGCGCGGGCCCGCGCCATCGCAGAGTCTCCGGCTGCCGGGCAGCAGGAACGGCTCCTTCAACAGCGGCGATTGCTTCTCCTCGCCTTTGACGAAGACGATTGATCAAAATGGGGAATCCAGAAATATGGACCACGACAGACCATGAGGAGCGCCTCCTCACCGCTGGGGAGATCGTTGGCGAGAGCATCCGTGCCGTGTTTGTCCACCCCGTGACCTTCTCGCTGGTGTGGCGCCCGTTCCAACTTGAGGTGCAATCAGACGGTGGCTTCGAATCGTTCTGGGGCCTGGACTGGATGACCGACGCGCAGCGCCTGGAGCAGAGCCGGCAGTGTCAAACCTGGGCGTGGGACACGGTGCTCTTTGCCCACACCACGCTCCGCATCCAATCCGAGCAAGTCGGAAACAAAGACGCCCGCGGCGGAGGATGCGGGAATCTGGAGATTCCCGCATCGGAGTTCGTCTGGAGCCGATCCTGCCCGGGGGGCGTGAACTTGAGACATCTCACCGAAGCAGCATACCGGATGAAGGGATCAAAGTACGATTGGTGGTTCGAGTACTTCAGCGGACTAAGCCTGGCGAACGATCCCCAAACAACGACGACAATGCTATCCGTCAGGGCATGGTTCGACTACGGCTCGTGAGCCTTCGACCTTCGACAACGTGAGGGCGGCGGACAATTTCTGGTTGGGGTTCGCGCCCCAGGCCCAGATACGCTCTGGATATGACGGACTTGAACATGGCCTGGGACGCGATGTCCGGCGCAGATCTCTCTGGCAGACAGCTCGGCGGCGCAGAATTGACCGGAGCCGACCTGTTCAAGGCCAACCTTGAGGGGGCGGTGCTTCGAATGGCCATGCTCAGCGAATGCGATCTTCGCGGTGCAAACCTGAAGGGCGCCGATCTTCGCGGTGCATGTCTGCGAAACGCCGATATGCGGGACGCAGACATGCAGGGCGCGTTGCTCAATGAAGCGGATCTGCGGGGCGCCGTGCTCAACGATGCCAACCTTCAATCTGCAGACCTGTCCGATACGATCCTCAACGATGCCCATCTCCGCAAGGTCGACGCCCGACACGCGATCTGGGATGGGGCCACCATGGATCAGACCGATCTGTACTTTGCCGACCTGCGCGGCGCAGACTGTCGATTCTTGAAGCTGGAGCGGCCATGGAACACCCCGCGGCTGCAGGGGGTGCTGCTCTCTCCGGATACCCTCGGTCCGTCCTTTTCGTCAGAGCAAGAGCATTCCCGAACAGACCGGCTTCGGTGGACGACCATGAAAGGCAAGCTGTCAGACATCGATCCGCTCTCTGTCCCGATTCAACAGCTGATCAATCACAATGAGTCTGAACAGGCGGTGGAGCTGCTGCGCTCGATGCCAGACGGAAGATTCTACTTCTGGGCCGACGAACGGGCCCTGTCTACGATTCGGGACCGGTGGCCCGTGTCCCCTCCTCCCAAGCGGAACCGCCGACATCGGCTACGCCCCCGAGACACGTTTGCGTTCCCCGTCGGTCCCGGGGCCGCGTTGAACAATGCAGACCTGGAGCGGACCGATCTGTACGCCTTCGACCTTCGGGGAGCCCACCTGCAGCGCGCCAACCTCGCAGGGGCAGAGCTGGGCCGGGCCGACCTGCGTTGGGCCGATCTCTGCGGCGCCAATCTGCGAAACAGCATGCTGCAACGCGCCGACTTGACCGAAGCCAACCTCTGGGGCGCGGATCTGCGGGGCGCAGACCTTCGCGAGACCCGGTGGAAAGGCGCAGACTTCACCGCAACATGCCATGACAACACCACCAGGTGGCCGAAGCGGTTCGTCCCACCCACGCCCGGCCCTCCCCGTCCACAGCCTGCATCGACCATCTGGCGGTCAGACCCGCTACAGAACCGCCGAGCCATCGAAGACGAACTCTACAAACACGGACCCGCCGACATCTTGCCGTATATCATGGGCAGAATGGCGGACATCTCACGGCCCATCGACTTGCGTGGAGCCCGTCTCTCAGAGATTTCGTTGACACAGCTCACCGACCAGGAGCTGTTCTTGGAATACGCCAGCCTCCATCACGCCACCCTTTCCGAAGTGACCCTCAAAGACGGCAGACTCCGAGGCGCCACGTTCAACGAGTCGACGCTGAGTCGGTGCAATTTTGAAGGCGCCGACCTGGCAGGGGCGGACTTCTATCGTGCAACGCTGACCGACATCAACGTACAAAGCGCGGATCTACAGGGGGCCTCCTTTGAAGGCGCTCACCTCCAGAACGTGGACTTTCGCCACGCAGATCTACGGGGAGCCGATCTGAGCACCGCGATCTTCGGGACCGTACAGCTACAAGACGTGTATTGGGATGCGTTGACGCGTTGGCCGGACGACTTTCCGATGAATCGCCTCTCCGAACCACCGACCACGCGCCAACAGATCCCGCTGTTCGAATCCGCCCAAACGGCGGCAAATCGATGGTCCCGCTCACCCGAAACACGCCATTGCCCAGGTTCACGGGAATGATCCAAGGAGAATCGACCATTCCTGCACGGAGGATTGACAGGTCAATATGCCAGATCTGCACGGGGGGTTGACAGGTCAACCCCATAAACAAAGAGACCGGAACGTGTCACGCCCCCGATGCGCTCAATCGCTGATGAGGGTTCGTGCCCAGGTCGGGAAGGCTTCTTCGCTCCGGCCACCGGTCTCCGATCTCCAGTCCCTGGTCTCCCACTCCACCTCGGTGCGCAGAGCGCTGACCACCTGGAGGTCGGGCCGGGTCAAGATGTCGGTCGGGTCGATGATCACGATCTGAGTGCCCAGCGCGGACCAGCCAGGCTGGCCATACCGGGGGCCATGGGTGTAGGTCGCCATCTCGGTGCCGTCGGTGGTCATGACCGTGATGTCGGCGCGGGGGTCGCTGAACGGGCCAAAGGAATCGACCACCATCAACAGCGCCAACCCGGGTGAGAACATCACTTCCCCGACGATGTCGCTGATTTTCGTGGTGGAGACGGCTTCGTCGGTGGGGAAGTTGAGCCATGCGTCGCCCATGTCTGCGACATAGACGCCATCATCGCGCACGTAGGCCAGATACCGCCCGCTCGATGACCAGGAGACGCTCTCCGGGTGGGGCTCACCGTCGGGGCCATCCTTTCCGGTCTTCCACCCCTTGTCAATGGTGACGGCTTCGGTGCCGTCGCGGTTGAGGACGACGAGGTCCCAGGTCTCGTCGGCGTTCAGCCCCTGCGCAACGACGAAGCCATCGACAGAGACGGGCCCCCCTTCGGCGTGCGCGAGCCGCAGCTCGCGCCAGTCGGTGACCTGGTCGAACCGGGCAGCGGAGGGGCTGGCGATGCCTTCGGCGACCTCATCGACGCAGATGGGCTCCGACAGCCCGACCAGCTCATCGATAAACCGCTCCACATCGGCGATTCCGATCGGCGGCGGAGAGATGGTGTGGATGTGCCCATCGGTGCCAGAGATCCAGATGACGCCGGAGGAATCGATGGCCGGCCAGTCGCCCCAGTGCTGCGGGGTGTCCGGGTCGAGGATCCAGCCCTGCTCCCGATCCAGATCAATGTAGGCGAACCAGTCCTCGTCGAAGTCGATGGTGGTCACATTGGCGGCGAGCAGTGCCCGCCCGCTCGGCGCCCACTGCCAGGGGGTGAAGTCATCGATGGTTCCGTCGATGTCGATGGTCCACCGCCGCGCCGGCGTCGCCAGGGCAATCGCCGAGTCGTCGGGGAGGGCGAGGGCGCCGGCCGAGGAGACCATCATCCCGATCGCCGGATCCGCAACCTCAGCGGGCTCCGCGGAATCGTAGACAAGCGCAACGGCGCCACCCGTGCCCGCAACGTGCCGGAAGGCGAGCGGCACGGTCCGGTCGATGGTGATCGCCGCGCCGGACCCGAGGACCAGATCGTTCCCCGGCGCTGCTGCGTCATCGGGCCGCCACTGGCGCTGGACGTCGTTCTTCGTGGAGCGGATCACGAAGTCCCCGCAGCCATCGTATGGCATGGTCACCAACCCATAGCCACCCACGACCTCATCTTCTCCGCGGCGGAGGGTCTTGGGGGCCACACCTTCGGCAGTCAGGGTCACAGAGGGGGCGTCGGTGAGGTCGACCCAGACATCGACCGAGCTGAGCCATCCGACGAGCTGGTTGGCGGCGAGGCCGGCGGTATCGGCGCGGTCGGCTTCATCTTCGCACCATCCCCAGACGCGCCCCAACACCTCGACGTCGCCTTCCCCCAGGACACCATCCCCGTCGAGATCCTGCCGGGCGAAGAATCCATCCGGCGCGGCAGCGCTGGATGCGGTCCACCGGATCTCCCCGTCTTCGTTATAGTCTCGCTTGATGTTCCGTTCTCCACCGTTGAGCCCGTCGTAGGCGGCGTCGGGCAGCCGCCCATCGAGGACCGCGTCACGGAGCGCGCGGAAATCGGCCATATCGATACATCCGTCCCCATCGGGCCGGGAGGTCTCAGTGACGGTGTTGCCGTCGGGGTCTTCCCGGAGCAGGCCATCGCCGGACCCATCATCCAGGTCAGCGAGGGCGCGGATCAGATCGGGCTCTTCATCGAACGTGTCGAGGTGCTCGATGGCGGCCCACAGATCGAGGATCGGCGCAGAGTCTTCGACCGGCTCCCGAGCGCCCTCCAGCAACGCTTCGCGGACCTGCAGCGCGGTCGCGTCGGGCTCCAGCGACCAGAGGACCATCGCCGCGCCAGCGACCATCGGAGCGGAGAACGAGGTCCCGCCCCCGGTCCGGTAGCCGTTGTCGTAGTCCGCCTGGCCAAGCTGCTCCCCGGGAGCGGCGATGGTTCCGCTGCGGTTGCTGACGTGTTCGAGCCTATCGCCGGGCGCCTGAAGGTTCTCCACGGCGACAAATCGGGGATCTCCGACGCTCGCGGCATACCCACAGCCCGAGTTCTCTGCAGCGGTGAATCGTCGGGCGTCAAAGCCGGTCAACTCCGCGATGAAGTCGTCGATGTTGCTGTTTCCAGCCGAGCAGACATACAGCCACTGCGTCATGCCCATCTCGTCCGCGATCCGACGGGAGAAGGCCTGTAGCGCACGTCCCTCAAGGACATTGAGTTCGGCGTAGCTCTTCCCAAACCATGCCGGTGAATCCGATGGGAGGGCGAGGAGAAATTCCCCGTTGATCCGCCGGAGGTAGTTCGTCCCCATCGACTGATTGACGACGAGCGGCTGCTCATCGAGCGAAGCGGTGAGCAGCACCTCTGAGAGCCGCTGCAGGTTTTGTATGGTGGTCGAAGACTTGACAGCCAGGGTTTCGGTCGACCATTGCGACTCATCCAACCACGGCGCCGAAGGAAAGACCCCTTCCATACCAGTATCGTTCCAATGTGCGGTCATCACACTGGCCACCGCGGTGCCATGGATCGTCTCCGGGCGCGCCTCCAGATCGGAGCCCTCCGCAAAGGACAGATCGATGTGGTCCTGGAACCCGAGGTCAAGGACCACAGCCATGGGACCCCCTTCCCACGCGCCGACCATCTTTGCGCGGAGGTTCCAGGCCGCAGGCGCGTGGATGAACTTGAGCCCCCAGCTCGCACCCTTGTCCAGGGTCTCCCACTCCCACTCACCGTAATCGCTGTCATCGTCGAAGAAGCTGGGCCCATGCGCCGTCGCCAGGACCTGCTCGGGGTAAATCAGCTCCAGATGCGCCACCTCGAAGGCAGCAGCGTCCAGCGCCGCGTTGAGTGCATCTTCAAGGACCGACGAGTCCACCTCAACCACGATCCATCCCAGCTCAGGGTCGCCCCCCACGATCGTCGCCGAGAACGGCGCGAGGACACCGTTGACGTCTGCGATGACCGCGTCCTTCGCGAGCCACAGCGCCAGCCGGTTGTCGACCATGCCGAGGGCGTCGTCCGCCTTCACATGTGCCGGATCGGGGTCGGCGAGGTCTGTGTCGGGAATCGCACCCCAGGCCAACGCATCCGGATCGCCAGTAAGAACGGTGTCACCGGTTCCCGGGTCGCCTGAATCATCCGAATCGATGGCAGAGTCTTCACCCGCGTTCGGATCGTCGTTCCCACCAGAAATGCCTGTGCATGCATTGAGCAACACAAAGAACGCGAACAGATTGGACATCAGCGCCTCCAGGTCAGTCACCACCCGGGGCCGCATTCAGACGCCATGACTTCATCATGGCGAAGACTCCGGGGGGCAGCCTGAGCATATCGAATCAGAACCGTTTCAACGAATGATAATCTTCATTGTAATCTTATCTACATCGATTCATCCGACCCCCACGCATCCGGATAGATGAACAAGACACCTCCGTGGGAGCCTCTTCAGATAAGGGGTCCCAAAGCAAATGACCTTGGGAAACGATACCCGGAACTGCAGCGGCTCCCCAATCTCACCTGTGACCCAATCTCACCTGTGACCCAGTCTCACCTGAAAAGGACATCTGATCCGTGACCCCCGTCTTCGATGTCGGCAACGTCCTCATCCGTTGGGAGCCTCGACGGGTCTATTCCGACCTCGCGGACCATGAAATCGACGACTTCTTTGATGAAGTCGGGTTCTTCGACTGGAATCGGGAGCAGGATCGCGGCCGAAGCTGGCCAGCGGGCGTCAGGAGCCTCTGCGAACAATTCCCACACCGGGCCGCGTTGATTGAACGATTCGCCGATCGGTGGTCCGAGAGCGTCCCCGGACCGATCCAGGGAATGCCCATGTTGCTGCAGCAGTTGAAGCGCCTGGGGGTGAAAATGTACGCCATCACCAACTTCTCCGCGTCGACCTGGGCGAAGACCTGCAGGCGGTTTGCGTTTTTGACCACAACCTTCGAAGACGTCGTGGTCTCTGCCCAGGAACGGCTCGTCAAACCCGACCCACGGATCTACAACCTCCTGTTGAGGCGCAATGGGCTTTCCGCGTCCCAATGCTTGTTCATCGATGACAGCGAAGCCAATGTGGACGGGGCACACGCGGTCGGGATGCAGGCGATCGTGTTCAGGGATGTGGCACAGGTCCGAAGTACCCTCCAGATGCACAGGCTGCTGTAAATGACGCGAACCCTGCTCGTCCTGCTTGGACCACCCGCTGTGGGAAAAATGACGGTTGGAAGACAGTTGGAGACGGCGGTCGGCTTCCCGCTGTTTCACAATCACATGACCATTGAGGTCGTCCTCCCCATGTTTCCATTCGGGACCCCGCCCTTCAGTCGGCTGGTCAACAGCTTCCGCGCCCAGGTCTTCGACGAAGTCTCGAAGAGCGACCTCCCCGGCTTCACCTTCACCTACACCTGCGCGTTCGACCAGCCCGAAGAGATCAACTACCTCGCAACGATCCACGATCGATTCTCCAGTCAGGGTTGGCGGGTCTGCTTCGTCGAGCTGCGCGCAGATCAGAAGACCCGGCTCCGCCGAAACAGCCTCCCAGACCGGATCCAGGCCAAGCCCTCCAAACGCGACCTCCTGTTTGCCCGACGAAACCTGCTGGAGATGGACGAGCAGTACACCCTCAACTCGACCGATACCCTCCCCTTCGGGGAACACATCATCGTCGACAACCAACAAACCACCGCAGACCAGGCCGCCACGCTGATCGTCGACCGGCTCGGGTTGACGCGAATCGCGCCGCTCACTCCGTGAGGACCTGCACCGCACCGATGCGTCGGTACACATACAGCGCATCGTCCCGCTCTTCTCGCTCCTCGATGGTGTACTGAAGCAGGCCATCCGCAAAGGTCGCTGGCGCAAACAACACCTCACCGATCAGGCCTTCGTACAAGAAGCCCTGGGTGGGGCTGTAGCCAACCAGACCATCCGGAGAGGGAACACAGTCTTCTCCAATCGTCCCGGCGCTTACGGAATACACCGCGTGAAACGCGAAGAGACAGTCACCACACGAAGGCGGAAGGTTCGCCGGGGCGCCCACGACCGATAGCGTCAGCTCACACGGAAAGGGCTCCCCCTTCGGGAGCGGAGCATCATGGAAGGTGAATTGCTCGGTCCCTTCATAAATCCGGAACGGGTGATCGACGTCCGTATCCGTGTCGGTGTCCCCATCGGTGTCTGAGTCCGTGTCCCCATCGGTGTCTGAGTCGGTGTCGCCGTCAGTGTCGGTGTCAATATCCACATCCGCCTCGGTGTACTCAGAGCCTTCCTGACCGTTGCAGGAGCTGAGAAGCGAAGCGCACATCAGAAGAGACCAGGACCGCATGGGGGTAGCATAAGCGACGCACCCACAAGATCAACGGGGGGCTGCACAAACCATACGGCGTTTCTCCGAGGAGAGGTGCAGTTCTGCTATATTCAGAAGGTGGAGGATCAGATGGCATCCTTTGACTTCGAACGCGTCGGTCGAGAGCTGCTGCTGGCCCTTCGGGGGAAGCGGTCCCAGGTCGGCTGGTCCCGACGGCTGGGGTATCGCAGCAACGTGGCGTATGCCTGGGAGTCGGGGCGACGGTGGCCCACTGCCGCAGAGACGCTCCGCGCAGCCGAACGAACCCATATCGACGTCCGCGCTGCGATGGTGACCTTCTATGGGCGGACGCCAGGGTGGCTGTCGGGGACCGACCCCGCGACGCCCGCCGGGGTCGCTGCCCTCCTCGAAGATCTTCGGGGAAGCACGCCGCTCACCGACCTGTCGATGAAATCAGGGATCAGCCGCTACTCGCTGTCCCGTTGGATGTCGGGCCAGACGCAGCCGCGGCTCCCGGACTTCCTTCGGGTCATTGAGACGGCGTCGCTGCGGATGGTCGACCTGCTGGCGGCGCTGATCGATCCCACGACGCTGCCTTCGATCGCGCCCCTGTGGGCGCGGCTGGAAGCCCGACGACAGGGCGCGGGCGAACACCCGTGGACCCAGGCGATCCTCCAGGCGTTGGGGCTGGCCGCCTATCGCGCGCTCCCAGAGCACCGCCCGGGGTGGATCGCGGCGCGGCTGGGCATTCGCATCGAGGAAGAGCACCGGTGCCTGCGGTTCCTCGACAAGACAGGCCAGATCGCCTGGGACGGCCGCCACTATCAGATCGAAGCGCTGCCCGTTGACACCGGGCGCCGCCCTGAGATCAACCAGCGGCTCAAGGCGCACTGGGCCCGCGTCGGGGCCGAACGCATCGAAAAAGGGGCCGACGGGCAGTTCTCCTACAACGTGTTCAACGTCTCCCGGGCAGACTTCGAGCGGATCCGCCAGGAACACCTTCGGTACTACCGCGCCCTGCGCGCCATCGTCGCCGAATCCGCCCCCGATGAGATCGTCGCCGTCGCCAACGTGCAATTGTTCACGCTTGAGGAATCAGACGCAGAATAGACACTCTATCAGTTCTGCACATCAGGTAACAGAATGCCACCATTCGATTGTATTTCTGCCATTGTCTCCGTTCAGGGCTGGTGTCATCTTCCAAGAGGAAACCGAAACTGGAG